>JBJEFP010000064.1:0-18590 GCA_051874195.1 Lysinibacillus sp.
ATAGAGTAGGAAAAGAAACAGGTTGGGGAGTAAGATTCCCCAACCTGTTTTTTAGTGTGTAGAGAATGCAACGTTCCTATATGAATTTCATTATCGACAATAGAGCCTATTTGTTTTCAAAAAGGCTTGCAGAATAATTTCATGCAATGCAACTATTTTCCATTATTCTCTATCTAATATATTGAAGAACAAATAACGTATAAGGGGGTGTTTGAATGGAATCGATTAAAAGCTTGGTCAAGAAAGCGAAAAAGGGAGACGGGGAAGCGTTTGTCTCCCTTGTAAAGCAATATGAAAACGTATTGTATCGGACAGCCAGTAAGCTGTTAAACAATGAAGAAGATGTAGCGGATGCGATGCAGGATACTATTATCTCAGCCTATGAAAAATTACATACTCTCAAAAAAGAGGAGTACTTCAATACGTGGATTTGCAAAATCCTGATTAATAAATGCAACAGTCTACTCAATAATAATAAGAAAATTGTAACGATGGACGAACAATTGCTTCAGCAAAAGAAAAATGATGAATTTCAGAAAGTGGAACTAGAGGATGCGCTTAATAGTTTAAATGAAGTCTATCGATTGGCGCTTATTTTATACTATATCGTCGGACTGAATATAAAGGAAATCAGCGAATTTTTAAAGGAGCCTGAAGGGACCATAAAATCCAGACTTTCTAGGGCTAAAACGTTATTGAGGGATAACTATTATCAACACGAGGGAGGGGTTGTATATGAAAGATAACTTTGAAAAAGAGCTGGAACAGGTGATGAAAGAAGAGAAAGAAATACCTGGAAACGTAAGGGAGTCTCTGGACCAAACCTATGATATAATCAGGGCTAAATCTAAAAAGAAGAAAGCTCGTTTCGTCTGGAAACGATTCGCTGCTGTTGCATGTGCGATTATCATAACAGGCGTCATCCTTACAAATGAACAGGTAATGGCCGGTATCAACGGGTTCTTTAACTTTGGCGATAAAGGGATAGACCGGGCTGTAACAGAAGGGTTTACCCAAGAGGATGATAGCACAGCTACAGATCAGGGCATTAGCATAACATTAGTGCGGCATTTTTCGGACGCGAATAATATCGGCATGAGCTTCCAAATTATATTTGAAGATCCTGCTGTCCTTAAAAATGTTGAAGAAATTCACATGGACTACCGGCTAAAAAATGGGGATGGCGAGTACATTGCAGAATTTATTCCTGATACAAAACCTTTAAAGGGTACCAACAGATATACATCCGCCCCTGAATTTCATACCCCCATTCTGGACACAAAAACAGGGAAAGTTCAATGGGACGTATTGATAGATTCTCATACAGGTACTATTCCAGCATTGGAAGATGCCGTTGTCGAAATTGAAAGTATCAATGTTTTTTCGGGTGTAGAAAGAGAGCTTGAGAAAATTGATGGAAAATGGCATTTACCGATAGACAACAAGTCTGCAGAAGGGGGCTCGGTTATTGAGTATGTCATGAATGATTCAGCTTCTATCATTCAAGTGTCTACGGCCAAGGCAACTCCAACATCGATGAATGTAGTATTTTCGCTGGATGGAGTATCTTATGATGAAAATGCTTTTGCCCATCACATGAAAATCATCGATGGAAATGGGGAGGAATATAAGTCAGACCGTGGCTTTAGTAGCGAGAAAAGACACGGTGAGGTAGTCATTTCAACGAACTTCCCCATCACTTCATATAACAATTCTAGCAAGCTGAAGCTTGTCGTTGAAGGAATTGGCGAGGTGGAGCTGCTAAAGAAGGGCATGAATAATTAATAAAGCTCAGGTACAAAACGAAAGGGGCAGCCCTAGGATAAGACGTTCCCATTCGAACCGCTAAATCAAAAAAGCATGACTATTCATAGATGAAATAGTTCATGCTTTTCTCCGTTAATAAAGGTAAATCAACAAGCATGATAGGTAGTAAAAGAAAATAATCCTTGCTTTTTTGTTGTTATCTGAATTATAAGATTATAGAGAAATAATGGCATCCAGATTTAATTTTAGCTTCAATATTGCTATCATATAATAAATGGATTGACAAAATAGATAGCTAGCTATATTATAAGCGAGGTGTTAACATGGCAAATTCTTATCGAGAACCTATGGTGCTACCACATTTAAAGATGGTTGAACACCTTGCTAAGCGGATTGGCGATGAACATTTGAAGCAAATCGGTTTAACGCAAAGTCAAGCGGATGTGATTATATTACTTGCACATGAATCGGACAAAGTTTTTCATCAACGTGATATTGAACGAGCATTAAATTATACAAATCCCACCGTTACGGGATTGTTGAATCGGTTGGAGCAAAAGAATTTCATCGTTCGTCAGGTAGATCCAGATGATTCAAGAGCTCGAATTATTAAGTTGACGGATGCTGCTTTAGATGTTTTGGAAGAAATCTACCGGAGTATTCGCCAAACAGAGCAAATGATATTTGAGGGGTTTTCGAAAGAAGAGATGGACATACTAATTCCATTAGTGTCCCGAATGGCCAAGAATGCATTACGTCATGTGTAATGCATTCATTATTCCACATATATATAGCGAGCTATATGCTTTGAGAGGAGTTACGTTATGCAACAAAAATATTTACATAATGCTGGTTTAATCGCATTGATTACAATCCTATCGATGATTCCGCCATTATCGACGGATCTATATATGCCGGCATTACCTGAAATGACAGCTTATTTTCATACAACATCTACATTAATGAGCTTTACGATGACAGTATTCTTTATTTTTATGGCAATCGGCATTTTAATTTTAGGTCCGATGAGTGATAAATATGGTCGTAAACCGATATTGATAGCAAGTATCTGTATTTCTTTACTATTCAGTGCCGCTTGTGCATTTGCTCCAAATATTACATTGCTAATTCTTGCGCGCGGTGCTTCCGCATTTGGTGCTGGCGGTATGGTAGCCATTTCGACTGCACTGATTAGGGACAGTTATGAAGGAAAAGCGATGTCAAAGGTACTGTCTGTTACCCAGGCATTCATGCTGATTGCACCTATGTTGGCACCTGTTTTAGGGGCGCTTATTTTAGAAGTGGCCGACTGGAAGATGACGTTTATTGTACTGGCTGCTTTGACAGGCATCTCACTTATAGGGGCGTTCTTATTACAGGAAACGTTACCAGCCGAAGAACGTACGCAAAGCAGTACGATTCAATCTATTTTAGGATTAAGGAAAGTGGCGAAAAACCCTAATTTCTCAAGTTTATTATTGGTAGGGGCATTCATAGCTGCACCATTCATGGCGTACTTGGCACTTGCATCTTATATCTATATAGATGGTTTTGGCGTTTCGGAAACAGCATTCAGTATTTATTTCGCGCTTAACGCTGCGGCCTCTATTTTGGGTCCGGTCATGTACATGCGATTCGGTGCAGGTTCGGTGAAAAAAGCGATCAATATTGGTATTGTCGTATCAATCATTTCTGCGGTATTGATTTTGACTGTAGGGAATGCTGCACCAATCATCTTCCTATTGTCATACATCCTTTACTCGATTGTAACGTCTTATTTCCGACCGTTGATTTCAGATTTATTATTATCCGCTACGAAGACAGATGTCGGAGCAGCATCTTCCGTCATGAACTTCGGATTTACGGTTGTTGGTAGTATCGGTATGGTTGTCGGTTCATTAGCGTGGAGCAGTTATATAAGTGGATTGGCGATTACAATGCTGATTTTCATCTCAATCACCATCCTCGTCTGGTTCTACATTTTAAAAGCAAAATCACTAAAATTTGATTGGAAATAAACATCAACTTTTGCGATAGGTGAAATGATACAAAAACTGTTATGTTGAAAAAGAGGGTGATTAGCCCGTGTACAAAAAGGAAGGAGCAGTCCCTTAGGAACCGCTCCTTCCTTTTATTTGTCCGCTTTCAATAGGCGTTCTGTTTCAGTAAACTCTGCTTCGATTTCCGGGTTCGGCTTATATGTAGCAAGGCTCACGACAACTGTTACAACTAGCCCGATGAAGAAGCCGGGCACGATTTCATATAGCATGCCGCTCAACGTATCGGATCTTCCCCAAATGAAGGCCACGACCGCTCCGCTCACCATGCCGGCAAACGCACCGATGTTTGTCAGCTTGCGCCAGTAAAGTGACAGCAGGATGACAGGTCCAAAGGCGGCACCAAAGCCTGCCCATGCGAATCCGACAAGGTCCAAAATGGAGCTGTCCGGGTTCCAGGCGACGACGGCTGCAAAAATGGCCACTGCCAATACGGCAATTCGCCCGGCAAGGACGTAATGCGTATCTGTTGCATCCTTCTTGAACAGCGCCTTATAAATATCTTCGATGAGTGCAGAAGACGTCACAATCAGCTGTGAAGAAATCGTACTCATGACAGCCGCCAATATGGCTGCCAGGATGATGCCAGCAATGAATGGATGGAAAATAATCTGGCCTAGCACAATGAAGACCGTTTCCTTGTCATTCAATGTCAGCCCCTGCTGCTGGAAGTAGGCAACACCGACGAGCGCTGTCAGGATGGCGCCCCCCAGGCTGAAAATCATCCAGCCGATGCCGATGCGGCGCGCGCTTTTTGTTTCTTTCACGGAACTGATCGCCATGAAACGAACGATAATATGCGGCTGGCCAAAATAACCAAGTCCCCATGCGACAGAGGAAATGATGCCGGCTGCTGTTGCTGTTGCAGGCAGCAGGCTCAAATGCTCTGGATTTACAGCTCTAATGGAGTCAATTGTTTCTCCGATACCGCCTGTCAGGAAAATACCGAAGGCTGGTACTGCAATGAGTGCAATCACCATAATCAATCCTTGCAGGAAATCTGTGTAGCTGACGGCCAGGAAGCCGCCGAACAACGTGTAGGCTACAACAACTGCTGAAACGATCAGCAGCCCTGTATGGTAGTCATAGCCAAATGAGCTTTCAAAGAACTTCCCGCCGGATACCATGCCGGATGATACATAGAATGTAAAGAACACTAAAATAATAATCCCCGAAGCAATACGCAACAGCTTCGTATTGTCACGCAGACGATTGTCCAAATAGCTTGGAATCGTAATGGAATCCTTTGTCACCTGTGTGTAGACGCGAAGACGCGGTGCGACGAACAGCCAGTTTAAATAGGCACCGGCTGTCAGGCCAATGGCAATCCATGCTTCTACAAGACCGGCTGCGTAAATAGCACCAGGCAGCCCCATCAGCAGCCAGCCGGACATGTCCGCGGCTCCTGCACTTAATGCCGTGACGGCGGGGCCTAACCCACGACCGCCCAGCATGTAATCCGATAAATTGCTCGTCTTCTTATACGCATACCAGCCGATGACGAGCATAGCGATTATATAAATGACAATCGCCAATAATTGAAATCCATGATCTGACATAAAATACCCCCATTATTATAAGCTATGAATATACCCATCCTTTAGTAGCATCCTACTGGTTCTGTCTCGTACGCTTTGTGGCACGGCCTAATAAGAAAGCGCCTGCCCCTATCCCTAGAAGTGTATTTGTGCGTTTGTTGAACACCTGTTTTGTGACAAGCGTCAAATTTTGTGGGCGCTCTGCTAAGCGGCGCATGAAGTAGCCATACCAATCATTACCGAATGGCAGGTACGTGCAGAACTGATAGCCTTCTTTTGCAAGGGCGAGCTGCATTTCTTTACGGAAGCCATATAGCATCTGGAATTCAAATTTGTCATTTGGAATGTTATGTTCCTTGACGAATTTCTTTACATGATCAATGACATTGTGGTCATGCGTGGCGATTGATGTGAACTTCCCGTGCAGCAGATGATGCTCAATCAGCTCAATGAATTTTTGGTCGATTTCCAGCTTTGACTGGTAGGCAACACGTGGGTCTTCCTTGTAGGCGCCCTTTACGATTCGCAGACGATAGTTTTTGTACTTCTCGATATTCTCGACTGATTCGAAGAAATAGG
Organism: Lysinibacillus sp.; assembly: GCA_051874195.1. Classification (GTDB taxonomy): domain Bacteria; phylum Bacillota; class Bacilli; order Bacillales_A; family Planococcaceae; genus Lysinibacillus_B. Next base: position 5,942 of record JBJEFP010000064.1, read on the forward strand.
CCTGGATGACCGTACCGATGTTGTCATACGTTTCGCTTAAACGTTCCAGTAAATCGAATGATGTATGAAGACGAGCATAGTTTTCCATATCGAAATTCACAAAAATACCGTACTTGTGAGCAAGTGAGACGATTTCCTTCAAGTTTTCGTAGCAGAACTCCAAATCGATATCCAGTCCAAGCTGTGAGGGCTTTAAGGAAATATGTGCATCAATCTGCTCGCTATGAATGCGTTCGATTACGGCTAGAATCTGCTCTTTTGCTGCAGTAGCCGCTTCTTTCTCGAAAACGAATTCCCCTAAATTATCCACCGTACAGGAAATTCCATGACGGTTCAGCTCCTTCATGCTTTTAATAGCCTCATCTAAATTCGTACCTGCAACCACATTTTGCGCCCCTAGTCGTAAACCATAGCGTTGCGCTGCATTATTTAACGTTCTATTCTCTGATAAATAAATAAAAAAGTCCTTCAATGCCATGTTTATTCCTCCTCATACAATAATATGTAAATCTAGAAGTGAGTATATGATAAAAAAATAAAAAAGAAAATAAAAATTTTTCAGACTTCTAGGGCCTCCTTTATAAAAAGTGAGGATTTGTAAGGGTTTTTGAGCCAAAAAAATTTTTTGTAATATATTATTTATAGAAATTGGTTTTTATATGCAAAATTCCTTTGCATATAAAAAGCCTAGCCAGAAGAGGCTAGGCTATTATCCTATTTTTTTCGAAGACGGTATTGGAGGCTTTGCCGGTGAAGACCGAGTGTACGGGCAGTTTGTGAAATGTTGCCATCATGCAGCTCTAACGCACGTGTGATGTAGTAATCCTCAACCTCGCGCATATATTCATCAAGAGGGCGGAGGTCCTGCTTTACCTGAAAGGCAAACATGCTTGTATTGCCATCCTCCCGTAAGGTTTGCTGCTTCGACTTCCACTTGAAATAGGCAGGGAGCATGTGCATCTCCACATATTCCTCCGTTGTGAGAAGACTGCTGATATCGTCGAGCAGGACCTCGAGCTCCTTCAGGTTCCCGGGCCAATCATATCTCATGAATAGCTGCTGTACCTTCGGGGAGAGCCCTTTTATGCGTACGCCGAAATTGATGCGTCTACGCGTGAAATAATCCTCCACAAACGGCATGATATCTTCCCGGCGTTCTCGAAGGGCCGGTACTTGAATTGTCAGATTCGAAAACAGGTAATAGAGGTTCTTCGACAGCCGTCCCTGCTGGATGAGATCAATCGGGTCGGTTCCAATGCTCGCAATAAATACATGATTGCGCTCTGCATGGGCAGTCAATAGTTCCGTGATGCGCTCCTGTGCATCCATCGACAAATATTCAATGCGCTCAGCAAAAAAGGTATAGTTGTGACTGCCGGCAATATATTTTTCAATCTGTCGGATTAACGGTTCTTCATTCCGGCGGCAGATCAATGTAATAAAGCGCTCATTCGGCTCCTTCAAATCATGATGGATCCCTTCTGCAATCATATCTTTCCCCGTACCGGATTCGCCGATCAGCATGACAGGAATCCTCCCAATCGCCGCAATTTTCGCCTGCTGGATGACCTGCTTCATGGAGCGTGAAACGGCTGTAATGATATCAAACGTTAGTGGGGCGCCGTAGCGGCTAAGCGGCCGGTCCATTAAAAACTCCTGCTGGGTCACATCGCGTGCAAATTGGACAGCGATGCATTTTCCACTCTTCGTAATGAAGGGGCGGTAATCGCTAATCATCGAGATTTCCTCGCCGTTTTGATTCCAGAATGTATGCTTTACTCGGAGCACAGGCTCTCTTGTGGCGATGACCTGATGTAGAAGATCCTGCTCTAAATCTACATCGAGCAGCTCTGATGCAAGACGTTGTTGCTCCTCCGTTTCCGATAGTCCGTTCATTTCCCGCATTTTTTTATTATAGAAAAGAATCTGGCCTGACTCGTCGATTGCACAAATCCCTGTATCGATTTGTTCACCCATAAATTCATATAATTCGATAAATTCATCTTTGTTCATAAAACCCTCTCGCTCCTTCATTTGCTACAGTTCATTCTAACATGTAAATATCCTATTTTTTAGAATTGTGCAAAAAAATGTTGATTTATGCAACTGGATATTGCAGAATGTAAATATATAAATCTGGTATATGCAAAATATTTTTGCATTACTGCCAGTTACAAGGAGGATACGTATGATTCCATACAAACATGAGCCATTTACAGATTTTTCAGTAGAGAAGAATAAGCAGGATTATTTAGATGCACTAGCTAAGGTGGAAGCAGACCTTGGCGGAGACTTCCCGTTAATCATTGGTGGAGAACGTATTACGACGGAAGATAAAATCGAGTCCTATAACCCGGCTGATAAAAAACAGCTGGTTGGCCGTGTATCGAAGGCAAATCAGGAACTTGCGGAAAAAGCGATGCAGGAAGCTGAAAAGGCATTCAAAACATGGAAAAAAGTAAAACCTGAAATTCGTGCGGATGTTTTATTCAAGGCAGCAGCAATCATTCGCCGCCGTAAGCATGAATTTTCAGCCTTGATGACAAAGGAAGCAGGGAAGCCTTGGAATGAAGCGGATGCGGATACAGCAGAAGCAATCGACTTCCTTGAATACTACGCACGTCAAATGCTGTTGATGAAGGATGGCCGACCTGTGGAAAGCCGCCCGGGTGAATACAACCGCTACGACTATATTCCGCTTGGCATCGGCATCGTCATTTCACCATGGAACTTCCCGTTCGCGATTATGGCGGGTACAACGGTTGCAGCCGTTGTGACAGGTAATACCGTCTTATTAAAACCAGCGTCCACAACACCGGTCATTGCCTATAAATTCATTGAGGTATTAGAAGAAGCGGGCTTGCCGGCAGGCGTTGTCAACTTTGTTCCTGGTAGTGGTGCAGAGGTAGGGGACTATCTGGTAGACCATCCGAAAACACGCTTTATCAGCTTTACAGGCTCACGCGATGTAGGTCTGCGCATTAACCAGCGTGCTTCTGTTCTAAACAAAGGCCAAATTTGGATCAAACGTGTCATCGCTGAAATGGGTGGAAAAGATACGATTGTCGTAGATAAGGAAGCAGATTTGGAATTAGCTGCTCAGTCTATCGTCAAATCGGCATTCGGCTTCTCCGGTCAAAAATGCTCGGCATGTTCACGTGTCGTGATTGTGAAGGATGTATATGATCAAGTCGTAGAACGCGTAATAGAGCTGACGAAGGAATTGAAGGTAGGGGACCCAACTGATCCGACAAACTTCATGGCGACTGTGATTGACCAAAACGCATTCAACAAAATTTCTGAATACATTGAAATCGGGAAACAAGAAGGACGCCTTGTAGCAGGCGGAACAGCGGATGATTCAGTAGGCTACTTTGTACAGCCGACTGTATTTGTGGATGTCGAACCATCAGCACGTATCATGAAAGAGGAAATCTTCGGGCCGGTAGTTGCTATTTCGAAAGCAGATACATTTGAAGAGGCGATTGACATCGCAAATGATACGGAATACGGTCTGACAGGGGCTGTCATTACGAAAAACCGTGAACACCTGGAGTACGCACGTGAAGAGTTCCATGTCGGAAACCTTTACTTCAACCGCGGCTGTACAGGTGCCATTGTAGGCTACCAGCCATTCGGCGGCTTCAACATGTCGGGTACGGACTCCAAAGCAGGCGGCCCTGACTACCTGACACTGCACATGCAGGCGAAAACCACTTCTGAAATGCTGTAATTTCTTTTAACCGTCAATAAACCGCAGGCAGCTCGTTCACATGGGCATGCTTGCGGTTTTTTATTATTTTGTAGGGGGAAAGGGGAGGAACGAAACAATGGAATTCCTATTTGTACTTGTCATTTGCCCACTTATTGTCGTAATTGCATCCGTCATAGGCACTTTCCTATTTAAAAAATGGTTTATTGCCCCGATTGCAATCTTTGCTGTATTCACAATCCTGACGTTTACTATTTTTTATGAAACGTTCTTCTTTTGGACGGTTGTTTTTACTGTCCTATCCACTGCTGTTGGCTTAAGCGTAGGGTTGATGAGAAAATAGCGCTTTTATGATATTATGTTGTCGGCATCAATCATAAGGTTCTGTTACATAAAAATAGAAAGAATCTGCTCCTTCAGACGATGTATCGCTATATTAGGCAGGAGTGCCCGCGAAAAAGTGGATGCGAGGTCGAAACGGCGAGAAAAAAGGGGTAAACTAAAGAGTATGGTATTTAGAAAGAAAAAGGAAGGTTGTTTATGCAAAAAGTAGATGCAGTAATCGTCGGTGGAGGTCCTTGTGGATTGTCGGCTGCAATCGAGCTACAAAAAATCGGCTTGAAGCCTGTCGTCATTGAAAAAGGGAATATCGTCAACGCCATTTATAATTATCCGACACATCAGACGTTTTTCAGTACGAGCGAAAAGCTGGCGATCGGTGATGTGCCGTTCATCATTGAAGAACGTAAGCCCCGCCGTAACCAGGCACTTGTTTACTACCGTGAAGTGGTGAAGGCACATCAGATCCAGGTAAATCGCTTCGAGAAGGTGGAGCGTGTAGAGAAGAATGGCGGGGGATTTGTCGTCTCGACGAACAAAGACCAGTACGAAGCACCGTATGTCGTCATCGCGACGGGGTATTACGACAGCCCGAATTATATGGGCATCCCAGGTGAGGACCTGCCGAACGTCCACCATTATTTCAAGGAGGCGCATGAATTCTTCGATACGGATGTCGTCGTCATCGGCGGCAAGAACTCAGCCGTCGATGCGGCCCTTGAGCTGAACAAGGCAAAGGCGCGTGTGACGGTCGTCTACCGCGGGAGCGAGTATTCACCAAGCGTGAAGCCGTGGGTATTGCCGGAATTTGATGCATGCGTCCGTAACGGGGAAATCGACATGCTGTTTGAAAGCTGTGTAACGGAAATCCGTGAAGGGGAGGTTGTCGTCAATGTAAGAGGCGAGGAGCAGGTGCTGAAAAACGACTTCGTCTTTGCGATGACGGGCTACCACCCCGACCACGGCTTCATCCGCGCTATGGGCGTCAACATCGATGAGGAGACGGGACGCCCGCAGTTCGACCCGGAGACGATGGAGACGAATGTGGAAAACCTGTTCATCGCCGGTGTGATTGCCGCGGGGAACAATGCGAATGAAATCTTCATCGAAAACGGCCGCTTCCATGGCAAGCTGATTGCGGATAAAATCAAGGGTATAGAATAACCTTAATTATATGTTCATCAAAAAAACGCTACACATTCCCCTTCCAAATCTACGATTTGGTGGGGGTTCGTAGCGTCTCTTTTTTTATTTTTCACCTTGGTTTTCGATGTATTGTCGAACAACGTCAATGGTTGCCCCGCCGGTCGTAAGGGTCATGTAGCTGTGGCTCCAGAAATACGGTTTCCAGTAGTATGGGGCAATTTCCTTCTCGAACTCTTTTCGGATATAGCGAGATGAGACCGTTTTAAAACTGTTGATAATTTTTGATAACTGGACCTGCGGTGGTGCATCGAACAGGATATGGACGTAATCGGCCTCCCCTTTCATTTCAAGGATCTCGCAGCCCCATTTGGCAAACAGGTCATCCGCAATCTCCCGCATCAACCCACGCAATACGAGCAAACTGGCATTCGACGGGTCCGGCGAGGTTAAGCCGAATGGAAAAAAGACCTCGCTACGTTCGCAAACGGCAAGGTCTATCATGCGGATTTATCGGCTTCCTATAATACCGGTGCCCGTTTCTTCCTACGGGTCATCCAAAAATCCATATCTGAAAAGGCGTGGTTACAGCTGACGGCAAAAGTCCCTTCAGTTGCAGTAGGAAACCAGTGGACATTGGCTTCATTAATTGCCCTACGAACGGTTCACAGCTCCCTATAAAGGGAGGCTTTCGTCCTGCTGTTTGTTGTGGTGTATCTAAGTCAATTGAAGCGCCTTCCAAATTTACGATTTGGTGGGTGAGGTTTCACAAGTCGATTTTCTGATACATCGATGCATAGGGAGCGGCTGCATGGATGAACAATACGCCGATGATGGCGATCGTCCATAGATAATCCATGTAATAAATACGCGGTTTCATAACCTATACCTCTTCTTCGTGATAGGGTTAATTTTAGTATGAAATTGCCTGCAAGTACATACTGGGAGAAAAATATCCTTACATCGGTGGGTGATTGGCGGCTTGAGACCTGTTTTTTGTAAATTCATATCAATTTCAGACAATGCAATCATGTCCTCCGGCGGGAAGGGCTGCTGCTGGATGTGCACTGCTCGTTTCGGCAACAGCTGGTCTATCCCCGGTAAATACGGGGAAATAAGGTTTTATGAAGTGTGGACAATCCATGGGTAGTTATTCACCATCCACAATTTTCACAATGAAATAAGGGAAGTGTTACTATATAATCAGAGCGGAGGCGAAGAAAAAATGAAAAAAGTTGCTTTAATAACTACTGGAGGAACAATAGCCAGTACACGCAATAAAGAAAATAAATTGGAGTCAGGGAAGTTGGATGGTCAAACCATTTTGTCGATGTGTCAGTTGCAAAATGATATTGAAATAGAATTAATTGACTTGTTCCAGATCCCATCCATGCACATGACATTCAATCATCTTAATCGTCTCAACCAGACCATTAAAGAATTGTTCAAGGATAAAGAATTGAGCGGGATTGTCGTCACACACGGTACAGATAGTTTAGAGGAGACTGCCTATTTTTTAGAATTAACAACGAATGATAGCAGGCCGATCATTGTTACCGGATCGCAAAAATCTCCGGATGATACAGGCACGGATGTTTACTCGAACCTCCGTAATTCCATTCTGGTGGCATCGAGTGAACGAGCCATGAATATTGGGACGTGCGTTGTATTTAACGAGAAGATATTCCACGCTAAATATGTAAAAAAGACGCATTCATCTAATATCAACGGTTTCGGTTCAATCGGCTACGGGATGCTGGGTTATATAGATAATGATGAAGTTGTTATTTATCAGAAACCGGCTATCGGCGAATATTATGAAATTCAAGAGAATTATCCGACGGTCGAAATCATCTATTCCTATTTAGGAGCATCGTCCACTTTGCTGGATTTACTTCTAGAAACGGACGTCGAAGGCATTGTAATCGTTGGGGCGGGGCGAGGCCAGGTTTCCCCGGATATGACAAGCAGCATCGAGAAGATGTGCAAGAAGGGGATTAAAGTCGTCTTAACTACAGCAACGGAAGAGGGGAGAGTATTTCCTACGTATGATTACTATGGAAGTGCCAATAACCTTCAGAAAATGGGCGTGTTGATGGGTGAGGATTATGATGCGAAAAAAGCAAGAATCAAGCTGATGCTCATGCTGGCTAATGGTATTAAGTTTGAAGAGTTTAATTAACAACCGCCGAATCGGGTGAAGTAGACGGAGCTACGTCCAGATTTCACATGGAGCGGAAGCGGATGGGAAATTGCGCCCGGAAAGCGAGCTTACGGCAAAAAATCATTCAATCGATTTTTTTCGATGTCCATGCTTTTTTATTTTTGCCCCACCCTGTTTGCAGATGAAAAGAAAGAGGCTTTGCAATCCAGGCTGTCCCTTCCGAAATGTCTGGGCTGCGGGTAATAATGCCGCCATCGATTGCGTATAATTGTGTTTGTTCGATGATGCCAGAGGGGCAATGCCTGCATTTCCGCGGGTGTGATAGGATGGGAGGTCAGGTTTGATGCTCCCATTACTATTATATTGGCATAGCCTCCTTCGCACCGGCGAGCGGGTTCCGTTCCTTGATCAGCACAGCGCTTATCTTCATTGAGATGGCGCCTCCTGCATGGAGGGGCAGAATATTTTTTTCATAATAAAACTTCCTGTTCACACTTTCTTACAGATGTTTTTGCTATAATAAAAGTGGAATTTTGAGAATGTAGGGAGGGCACAGGACATGTTCATATTGATCTCAGCGGCAATCGCGCCTGGCCTGGCTCTCCTGAGTTATTTCTATCTGCGGAACCAGATGGCGACGGAGCCGCGCCGTACGCTTCTCCAATCCTTCATCTACGGGGCCATCATTACGTTCCCCATCATGTTCATTCAATATGTACTGCATGAAGAGCAGACATTCGCCGATTCGTATCTAGGCGATGTTCTTTTTACTAGCTCCATTGAGGAGTTTTTCAAATGGTTCATCATCTTCGTCGCCATCCTGAGGCATGTGGAGTTCGACGATCCATACGATGGTATACTATATGGGGCCGCCACTTCGCTGGGCTTTGCGACGGTTGAAAACGTCCTCTATCTGCTGTCATTCGGCATCGACGTCGCCTTTATGCGAGCCATCCTTCCCGTATCGAGCCATGCGCTGTTCGGCGTCGTCATGGGCTACTATTTCGGGAAAAGCAAGTTTTCAAAGAATAATAAACCTACGGAGTACCTGCTGCTGGCCTTGATTGCGCCCGTCCTCCTTCACCTTAGCTACAACACCATACTGACGCTGGAGGGCAATCTGGTCTACCTGATGGTGCCGTTCATGCTGTTTCTCTGGTGGTTCGGCCTGCGGAAGGTCAAGCTGGCTCATAGGCACCTTGTGCAGCATCTATATGAAAATAATAAAATCTGATTGGCTTTTGTTGCGGAATTTTGTCAACAAAAGCTTTTTTTGTGTATAAAATGTGGACATTTTTCCATCCTACGTAATAAAGGAGTGATACCCGATGATGAAAAAATGGTCCTCATTACTATTAATGACGTTTCTTTTGATTATTTCAATCATCCCGCTGCATGCAAATGCCTTCTCCTCCCAAATCATCGAGCGAGGGGCATTTGGCGACGACGTAATCGAGCTGCAGGCGAGGCTCCAGTACATTGGCTACTACGAAGGTAATATCGACGGCATCTTCGGCTATGGTACGTACTGGGCGCTGCGAAACTTCCAATCGGATTACGGCTTGACGGTTGACGGAATTGCAGGAAAGACTACGAAACAGAAGCTTGTCAACAACACGAACTATAACAGGACGTGGGTGATGGAGCAGATTAACAACGGCAGACGCTTCACCCATTATGGCGGCATCCCGCTTGAACAGCAGACACAGCAGGGAACGCAGAACAGCCAGGTACAGCTGCCGGGCAAATATTCTGAGCAGGATCTGCAGCTGATGGCAAATGCCGTATATGGCGAGGCGCGCGGTGAACCGTATGAGGGACAGGTAGCGGTGGCAGCCGTTATTTTGAATCGACTTGAGTCCGATGAGTTCCCGAACACCATTTCCGAAATTATCTTCCAGCCTCGTGCGTTCACGGCAGTAGCCGATGGACAGATTTGGCTTGAGCCAAACGAGCGGGCAAAGCAGGCGGTTCTTGATGCGATGAACGGATGGGACCCTTCTGAAAACGCCCTGTATTATTTCAACCCACAAACAGCTACAAGTGGCTGGATATGGTCAAGACCACAAATTAAACAGATAGGCGAGCATATTTTCTGCTACTAGAGGTGGATGATGAAAAATTATTTATATCTAATCGGTATTTTGTTTGTTGCAGTCGCAGTATATGCGGTGAATTTGATGGATGAAAACAAGGAATTGAAGCAGACGATGCATGCCTATTATACGAACGAAATGGCAGCCGCCTCTGCAAAAATGACCCAGCTGTCACGGGCCGTCCATCAGGCGCAGCTTTTCCCAGAGGGGGAGGCGCGCGCTAATGAAATGCAGACGGTCTGGCGTGTCAGCAGTGACCTGCGCAATTCGATCGGGAAGCTCCCAATCCATACAGGGGTAGCCAACGACATGATGAGCTATCTCGGCAGGATGGGGGACCAGGCGAAGAGTGGGACGCGTGGGGATTGGCAGGCAATCGCCCAGAACATGAATGCGCTGCAGGAAGAATGGAACGTGGCGACCTCCAGATTTTTTGCAGCAGAGAGTGATTATGATACATGGGCGGACGGGCTGCTGGAGGATGAAAAGTCCCCCTTCCGGACCGTCTCGACAAACCTGAAGAGCTATCATGAAACCGACTTTCCGGTTACGGCCAGCGAATCTGACTATGAGAAGAAGCGAGACCTCGTTCATTTGACGGACAAGGAAGTGACGAAGGAGGAGGCGCTGCAAAAAATACACGACCTGTTCCCTTCGACGGAAGGAGCAACGCTGACTGTATCGATGAATGCCGATGATGCAGCCTATCCTTTCTACCATATTCAATTTGCGCGCGGCTCACGTCTTGGTTATGCAGACGTCACGTTAAAGGGCGGACATGTGCTGTCATTCCTGCTGGAGCGCCCGGTCAATGATTCGAAAGTGACGCAGCAGCAGGCACGTGATATGGCGGCCGAATTTTTGCGGGATGCAGGCTATAAGGATGTCGTCTACGCAGAAGCGCGCGAAAACCACCAGGCGTGGCACTTCGTCTTTACACGAAAAGCAAACGATGCGCTCGTCTATCCGGACAGCATCCAGCTGAAGCTTGCCAAAGATACAGGGGAAGTGCTGGGCATCAATGCAATGGAGTATATTCAAAAAGAAACACTTCCTGACACAACGGCAAAAGAGCTTGATATGGAGAATTATTTCGCCGATGCAGTGAATGTGGAGGAGACGAAGCTTGTCTATACGGAAAGTCCAGGCTATGATTTGGTGCTTTGCTACGAAGTTGTAGCAAGATTAAGTAATGAGACCAACGAAACATTCCGGGTTTTAATAGACGCTAATACCCATAAAGTTGTACAAGTTGAGCCATTGGTCTGATAAAAAAATCCTGTTTATCTAGAAAAATTTCCAAATCCATGCCATAATATAACTACTATATAAGGAATGTTAGGGGATTGGTATGGAACTAAAAATAGGAACAATGTTGATATTGGAGCCAACTCATACGGATAACGTCGAAAAGCTTCGCTGCAAAGTCGTAGAACAGAATGAAAACTATATCTATATCGATTATCCAGTCAACACTGTGACGAAAAGGACGGCCTTTTTGCTGGACGGCGCACAGTTCCGGGCTACCTTCCACAATGAAGCCAAACAGAGTTTTGCCTTCAATACAGAGGTGCTTGGGAGAAAGCAGGGCAACATACCGATGATCATGCTGGCCAGCCCGCCGGATGATGAGTTCATCAAAGTCCAGCGCCGGGAGTATGTACGGGTGGAGACGCCTGTGGACGTTGCGGTAGAGTTCGATGGCCAATTCAGCCAGTACGCTACAGTGGACATCAGCGCAGGCGGTCTTTTATTGAACCCCATCATCCCTGTTGGGTTTACAGACGGGAATATTGTCCAACTGACCGTCGTTTTGCCCTATATGAATGGCGATATAAGATATGTTATGACGGACGCAACAGTCATCCGTGTTTTCGAACGGGATAACAAACAGTACGTTTCCATGCAGTTTAAGGATATGGACGATTTGGATAAACAATATATTGTCCGCTTCTGCTTCGAACGTCAGCTGCAGCTCCGTAGAAAAGATGCAAATATGACGAACTGAGCCGCCGGTGATGGTGGCTTTATTCTTTTACCGAAACCTCCTGCAAGGTAAAGCCCGCTGCTTTAGCGGCAGGAGCACCAGAACGAGATGTCCTTGCCGCCTGCAACTGCTGAATGAGCGGACGCGTGTTGTCCTTGCCATCGTCTGTGCAAAGAGCTGGAAATCCGAGAGGGCGCATGATAGGAAAGTCGTCCGTACAACATGGGTCCAGGCAGGTGAATTTCCTACCGGATATGGTACAATGGGGAGGGAAAGTAGGGATTATTTATGGCAAAAAACATTCAAATTGCAATTGACGGTCCAGCGGGGGCGGGAAAGAGCACAATCGCAAAAATAGTGGCGGAAAAACTAGGCTACACGTATATCGACACGGGAGCGATGTATCGTGCTGTAACGTATAAAGCCCTCCGTACAGGCATACAATTAGGAAACGCAGAAGCGCTTGAGGAAATGCTTCGGGCAACGGATATACGGCTGCAACCTTCAAGTGAAGGACAACTTGTCTTCATGGACGGGGAGGACGTTTCTTCTCCGATTCGCTCGAATGAAGTGACGGCTAACGTATCCCAGGTGGCGGCGCATGCCAACATCCGCGCCATTCTTGTCGCGATGCAGCAGGAGCTTGCCGCACAGGGTGCTGTAGTGATGGACGGGCGTGATATCGCAACCCATGTACTGCCTGAAGCGGAGCTGAAAATCTTTATGTCCGCATCGGTGGAAGAGCGTGCACGCCGTCGTCAAATAGATAATGAGAAGCGTGGCATTCCCTCGACGTTCGAAAGCCTGGTAGAGGAAATCGCGCTCCGGGATAAAAAGGACAGCGAGCGGGAGGCATCCCCTCTGATCCAAGCGGAAGATGCGCTGTTCCTCGATACGACTGAGCTATCGATTGACGAGGCGGCTGAGGCTATCTTACAATTAGCGAAAGAAAAAATGGCATAATCTCTTGAAAACGAGCATGAATTTCTCAAGTTGGGGTAATGTGTAAATAACAGTGCCCCGTATTCGAAACGTGCGGGTTCTCCAGCCCATGTAAATATACAGGCCGGGAATTTCCAGCACTCGACGGGTACCAACAGTGAAGAAAACAGATTTTCCTCATCGATTATATGAAATTTCTGAAAAAAAGGGGAATTTTTTGTTTTTATATTTATTTTCGAATAAAATAAAAAGTGGAAGATGCGAAG
>JBJEFP010000065.1:0-2219 GCA_051874195.1 Lysinibacillus sp.
GAAGGGTTTTCTTGTTTTCTTCAATGTACTTGAAGGAGGAACAAATGAAAACAACGAGCGATTTCTTGAAAATGAAGCAGCAGGGTGAAAAAATCGTCATGATTACAGCGTACGATTACCCGGGGGCAAAATTCTCGCAGGATGCAGGCGTCGATATGATTCTAGTAGGCGATTCGCTGGGCATGGTCGTGCTCGGCTATGATTCTACGATGCCAGTAACGGTGGAGGATATGGTTCACCATGCTAAGGCGGTTCGCCGCGGTGCAAAAGATACGTTCATCGTATTGGATATGCCGTTCGGTTCGTATCATGGAGACCTGAATGACACATTAAAGACAGCAGTCCGCATGATGCAGGAGACAGGGGCCGACGCATTGAAGGTAGAAGGCGGCGATGATGTGATCCATGTCATCAGGAAGCTGACGACTGCAGGTATTCCAGTCGTTGCGCATCTTGGATTGCAGCCACAGTCTGCAGGCGTGTTGGGCGGCTACAAGGTACAGGGGAAAACGAAGGAGCAGGCAGAAAAGCTGATCGAGGATGCCCTGTTGGCAGAGCAGGCTGGTGCATGTGCAGTCGTGCTGGAATGCATTCCGCACCAATTGACGGCCATCGTTTCAGAGAAATTGACGATTCCGACGATTGGTATCGGTGCAGGCCCGGAAGCGGATGGGCAGGTGCTTGTATTCCATGACCTATTAATGTACGGAAAGCACCATATTCCGAAGTTCGTACAGGGCTTCGCATTTGTAGGGGACGAAGTGTCACGCGGTATTGAAGGCTATACGAAGGCAGTGAAGGAAGGCTCGTTCCCGACGCTTGCCCAAAGCTTCACGATGAAGGAAGAAGAACTAAACGGCTTATATGGAGGCGTAACAAAATGATTGGAACAGCAACGAAGATTGTCTCGACGATTGCCGAGTTGAAGGACATTGTACGTAACACAAAGCAGGAGGGCAAGACAATCGGCCTTGTGCCGACGATGGGCTACCTGCATGAGGGCCATTTGACACTGGCAAGCAATGCCCGCAAGGAAAATGACCTTGTCATCATGAGCATTTTTGTCAACCCGACGCAGTTCGGGCCGAATGAAGATTTCGAATCGTACCCGCGCGACTTGCCTCGTGATACGAAGCTTGCCGAGTCGGTAGGGGTCGACGTCATCTTCGCCCCTTCCGTCGAGGAAATGTACCCGACGGACGGTGGCATCTACATCCGCGCCGGCCGCCAGTCGGAAATCCTGTGCGGTGCAAGCCGTCCGGGGCACTTCGACGGGGTGCTGCAGGTTGTCGCAAAGCTGTTCCATTTGGCGGAGCCGACACGTGCATACTTCGGACAAAAGGATGCGCAGCAGGTCGCCATCATCCAGACGATGGTACGTGACTATAACTTCCCGCTTGAAATCCGTACGGTGCCGATTGTGCGCGAAGAGGACGGCCTGGCGAAATCCAGCCGTAATGTCTATTTGACGGAGAAGGACCGTGCTGAGGCACCAGCCATTTTTGCTGCGCTGAACATCGCGAAGGAAGAAATGCTCGCAGGCGGAAATGTAGAGCAGGCGATTGCAAAAGCAGCTCATCATATCGAATCACAGACAAGCGGAAAAATCGACTACCTGGAGTGCCTGTCGTATCCTGATTTAGCGGAAATCAATGACAAGACGACAGATGTCCTGCTGGCAGCTGCCGTATATATCGGAAAAACAAGATTAATTGATAATATAATGTTTTCACTCAAAGGAGAAATGAAGTAATGTTTAAGACAATGATGAACGGGAAAATCCACCGCGCCACAGTTACACAGGCGGACTTGAACTATGTAGGCTCCATTACAATCGATGAGGACATCATGGACGCTGTAGGCATTGAGGCGAACGAAAAAGTGGCCATCGTCAATAACAACAACGGTGCCCGTTTAGAAACATACGTCATCAAAGGGGAGCGCGGCTCAGGCGTCGTGTGCCTGAACGGTGCGGCGGCTCGCCTGGTACAGCCGGGTGATATCGTCATCATTATATCGTACGTATTGATGGATGCCGAGGAAGCGAAGCATCATATGCCAAAAGTGGCGATTATGGACGAAAACAACCGCATTAAAGAAATGATCAACTACGAGCCGGAAGCAACGGTGCTATAGAAAGAAAAAGGAATCTGCCATTCGTTGCAGATTCCTTTTTTACGATAGGGATAACAAACTGGGGATTTCCTTCTTTTGTTTAG
>JBJEFP010000066.1:0-18422 GCA_051874195.1 Lysinibacillus sp.
TTCATCTTGAAGCCTTCGAATGTAATCCCTTCATTCTTCGCCGAGCTGATTGTATTTAAAATTGCCCTCGGCTCATAGCGCTTCGAATCGATATTGTATTCCTTCATCAGATTTTTCACGACCATCAGCTGATCGCTCGAATCGAGGATGGAAAAGCTCTTCGAATAGCCGAGACGGTCGATGTTGCGGCGCAGGATGCGGACGCACATCGAGTGAAAGGTAGACACCCACATGCTTTCGCAGGTACCGTTGCCGAGGATGCCGTCGATGCGCTCCCGCATTTCCCGTGCAGCCTTATTCGTAAATGTAATCGCCAGGATTTTCGAAGGATATACTTCCTTTTCGACTACTAAATAGGCAATACGGTGCGTCAATACACGTGTCTTTCCCGAGCCCGCACCCGCCATGATCAGTAACGGCCCTTCTGTCGCCTGCACCGCCTCTTTTTGCTGCGGATTCATCCCAGCTAGTAAATTCTTTGATAGTTGTTCCATACTGCACCACCTTTTGCAAACATTTGTTCTTACTTCTTTTATAACATAACCGACTTTACAGCTTCAACTGTTTTCAAGGCTGCCTGCAAATCATCATAAATAACGTTGCCGACGACAACCGTGTCCGCTACACGGGCCATTTCAGCAGCCTGCTCTGCAGAGGTGATGCCCCCTCCGTAGAATAGCTTCGTCTCTTCAAGGACTTCCTTGACCGAACCCACTAACGCTGCATCTCCGTATGTGCCGCTATATTCCATATAAAAAATCGGGAGTTTAAAGTATTTTTCAGCCATGCGTGCATAGGCAATTACATCCTCCTCGGATAAATCCGTCTCTGCTTCCGTCACATGCGCTACCTTGCAGTCAGGATTCAGCACGCAATACCCTTCCGCCACCAGCTCTTCCCATACCATGATATCGCCGAACTCCTTGATTGCCTGATGATGCAGATCCTTCACCCATTTTGTATCGCGGCTATTCAGCACTGACGGAATGAAGTAGTAATCATAGCCTGGCGTCACTGATTCCACATTGGAAATCTCCAGGGCAATCGGCACGGAAAAACGGCGTACACGCACGAGAATATCAAGCACATTATCAAGCGTCACGCCGTCCGTTCCTCCAACTAAAATGACATCCGTCCCCGATTCACATACCAATTCCAGATCCTCATCTGAAATTTCCTTCGCCGGGTCGATTTTAAACACATGCCTCCATTGTAAATGGTCCATTCATTTCCCACCTATTTCAAAGTATTTTTATCTCTAGTATAGCAAAGAAAAAGTAAAAAACTGAGCAGCAAGCCGCCCAGCTTTGAGACGCAGCCAAAGCGTCGGTTTCATGCCGGCTGCATATAGAATGTATGGTCGAAGCAGCTCATTTCGCCTGCGGGCAAAATTACTTCGTACGATCTTGAAACGGTTTTTCATCTGGATATAAGCGTCCCAGCATTTCATCATACGTATCATTTCCATAATCGAAGCAACGACGTACACGTGAAATTGTTGCGGTTGAGGCACCTGTTTCCTTTTTGATCGTTTCATATGTCTTCTTCAAGCGCAATAAATGCGCTACTTCAAAACGCTGTGCCAATGACTGGATTTCACTGATGGTACATAGGTCATCAAAAAACTTATAGCACTCCTCTATGTCTTTCAGTTCCAGCACCGCTTTAAATAATTGGTCTGTTTGATGCCCTCGAATTTTTTCGATCTGCATACTCTCACCCTTCCTTCAATCATTCGGAATATGATACACTCGCGGCAATCCCGGGCGATGTCGGCACAAAGTGGATCCATGTCTGTCCTGGGACGAGCAGTACATCACTGCCGTCGCTCTCGATCGCCACAAGCAGGCCGTCTCTATTTTCCCATCTCACTTCACGGAGCATGCCTTGCTGTGCGATATAGGCGATGCCGCCTGATGTGATATCGATATCTCTTCTTCCTTCATTATCGACGATGCGATGGTCCATTTCTAAAAACAGTACATTGGACAGCTGGACCGGCTCATCCGTCAGATGGTCCACCGTCAGCTCTCCTGCCGAGGCCCGGGTATACTTTCCGGAGTCAGCATCGTACGTGTAGGTGCTGTTGAAGATGTCGTTGCCATTATAGCTTACTGACACTTCATTAGCTGTAGTTCCTATTTTAACACTATCTTGTTCTTCATAGAATGAATATAACACTTTTTTCTGGTAAAGTAACGAAGCGCCCACTTTTTCGGCAGCCGCGGCTACATTTTCTCCCGGCATGTAAGAGTTGTGCGGAGCCTTTCTTTCGCTCGACCGCTGAAACAGCGTCCCATCATAGTTCATGCCGTTGATATTATCCACCACTCCACTCGTCAGCATGCTCTTTGCTTCCGGGCTGTAGCCATGCGCGATATAGAAGGCATCGAGACCCGCTGCTATTTCTACAAAATAGGAGCGCGCACTGCGGACAGGGCCGATATTCGTCGGAATCTCCGACTGGTATAATGCCAAGAAGCGTGTTACATCTCCCTCTGCCAGCATTTCATATACGACATCCGCATAGGCGATGCCGGACTGCGGACGGGCATCCGGATGATTGTTGATTGTCACCAAAATGGGCCGAAGCAACGGCTCCTCGGCAACCTTTTCACCTGTAAAAGGCATTGTATATGGCAGTTCCTCTACTGCCTCCTCCACCTCTTCCGGTTCTGCCGAGACAGGCTTCACTTCCTCGGCTGTATCCTTGTTGCATGCCCCCAGCAGCACTAAGGCCGAACACATAATAAATAACATTCTTTTTTTGACCATTTCCCTTAACTCCTTTTCTAGCGCATGACAGAAGGCAGCATGACCGTATTTTTCATGACATCAAAAATCCCCCGCGGTGTAACGCGAATATATGGTAAATGTGTAGACTGCAAGAATAGCAGCGTATAGATGGCATCTGTATGACGGTAGCCGCGTTCGCGTAGCGCCTCTTTCAATGCAAGCTCTCTTTCTATTAAATGCTCGACTTTTCCATCATACATCCCGCCTGCAATCGGAAGGGGCAGACTTTCCACAACCTCTCCGTCCTCCACCAGCACAATTCCGCCCTGCATTTCCTTCAACTCTTGGAAAGCTCTCTTCATATCGGCGATGCTTTTGCCAATCAAGATGACATCGCCGGTATTGGAATAGGAGGAGGCAAAGCCTTTTACATGCGTATCGAAGCCTTTGATCATCGTATTGACCCGCCACTTTCCATCACGGTCTACAAGCATCAGATAGCTCTCCTCCTTCCCTGGAGGCAGCTCCCTTTTATGGGCTGGTATTTTGGCACTGAACGGTTTGGTAATGACATCGTTGACCAGCTCCATCCCCATTGGCATCGAGAATTGGAAATCCTCTTCCCTCAAGTCGAATGGAAGGTCCAGCTTACCTAGCTCCGTCCAATCAATCACAGGGAATTCGTATACCTGCTCCCCGTCCCGTTTAAGCCAAACCCCTCTCGATAGAACCGATTCCGGATTGGGTGTAAACTCATCCTTTAAAATGTTCAACGTTGCATATCTTCCGGTTGCCACCATGCCGTGAAGACTCGCCATATTATAGTAGCGCGCCACATTATAGCTCGCCATCTGGTAGGCATCAATCGGCTCCACTCCCGCATCAAGGGCAATCTGGATGCACTGGTCCATCACTCCGTCCCGGTAAAAGGCAGGAGTCGCCCCGTCCGTCGTCATCATCAGGTGGTCGAAGATAGCTAATTTCTTTTCTAGTATTCCTTTTAATAGATTTGGCAGATCCGGACGGATAGAAGAATGACGAAGCGTCACCTTGATGCCATGCTGAATGCGCCTTACCACTTCGTCGACCGTCATTGCCTCATGATCGCCATCCGCTCCGAATAATCGCATTTTCACAAGCGTTCTCTCCGAAGCCCCCGGGAAATGCCCTTCTATTTTCTTTCCCTTATGCTTGGCAGACTGGATCCAATACAGCATTTGGTCGTCCCCCCGCAGAAGGCGAGGCCATCCCGTCAATTCCCCACCGAGCAAAACATCGGGCCGGTCCAGCCATTCAAGCACGGATTCACTTGAGAAAAATTCTTCCTCATGTTCGATTTCCGTCTGGGAATCGAAGCGGGCCCACCAATAGAATGAAAACGGCAGCTCGTTCAATTGATTTATAAGTGAAAACGCTTTCTTATTTTGCGATAGTAAAACAAGCATCATATTGTCTGCCAGGAAGGTCGTCGTTCCTCCCTGCGCCGCAAATTCGGCAAAGGCTGCCGGATTGTACAGCTGGTAAGGATGTACATGAGGCTCGATATAACCAGGCACAACCGTTTTGCCGGCCATGTCAATTATTTCGGTTCCTTCCACGTTTGCTGGCATTTCCTCTCCTACATAGACGATACGATCCTTTAAAATCCAAATATTACCTACCATCCATTGTTTAAACATGCTATGCAGATAGCGTGCATTTTTTAATACCATGCCTGGCGCCAATTTGCCATCAATGACTGCAACTTGCTCACGAATATTTTTAATTTTCCATTTGATATCTGGCATTCCGTACACCCTTTCAAATTTTCGTTCAGTATAGCTCCTTCTTGTCGGCACATACTACGGATGCTTTTTAGTTGGATAGACGATTTTATCGTAACATAGCACTTTCATAAAGCAAAGCACTTTTAAGGGATTATTTTACTTTTTAAAGGAGGTGTATTTTATGCTACCGCAGAACATTTCTGAGCAAAATGGCTTTATCCGTATGATATGCGGCACTGCGCTCGTGTCTTTCGGCACAGCACGCATCACCCGCAACCCTAATTGCCTTATCGGAAAGATCATGGTCATTGGTGGTGCCATGAAGGTGGCTGAAGGCTACTATCAGTATTGTCCGCTGACGGCGATGATTGTGGATGATGAGGAGGAGTACGACTACGCGGAAGAAATGATGGAGTAAGGAACTTTCGGCAGGAGCCCGTGATTGTAGGGCGCCCATTATTTTGAAAGCAGCACGGAAGATTCCCCATGCTGCTTTCATTGATGCGAGAGGGTTCATCCTCTTACGATTTCTGTTTTACTGGAAGGTACGCCAGCCGATGTCCTTGCGGAAGAAGAACTTGTCCCACTCTTTCTTGCCTAGCTCTGCGTATACCTTTTCCTGCGCATCCTTTAACGAATCCGCCTTGGCCGCTACAAGCAAGACACGGCCGCCATTTCCTACAAATCGGCCTTCGACTTGCTTTGTCCCTGCATGGTATACAGGCAGCTCGATGTCCGCAAGCTCCGGCAGCGGGTTCCCCTTTTCGACATCACCCGGATAGCCCTCGGCAGCCACGACGACGCCTAGCATCGCTTCGTCATGCCACTGTAGGTCAAAGTACTCTTCTTCCATCAACGCCTTCATGAATAAACCGAAGTCAGAGGCCATGCGCGGTAGCACCACCTGCGTTTCCGGATCGCCGAAGCGGGCATTAAATTCGATGACTTTTGGACCTGTTGGCGTCAGGATGAGGCCCGCATAGAGAATGCCTGTAAAGGATGCACCTTCCTCCTCCATCGCCTTCACTGTCGGTTCTACAATTTCAATATAGGCACGCGACACCATTTCCTGCGGGATTTGCGGCACCGGTGAATAGGCGCCCATGCCGCCTGTGTTCGGCCCCTCGTCTCCGTCATAAGCACGCTTATGGTCCTGGGCGATGACCATCGGGTAGATCTGGCCTTTATGCACGAATGACATGAATGAGAACTCTTCCCCTTCTAGGAATTCCTCAATGACTACACGCGAAGAGGAATCGCCGAAGCGCTGATTGCCGATCATATCATTGACGGCATCAATTGCCTCTTCCTCCGTCATTGCTACAATAACACCCTTCCCTGCCGCGAGTCCGTCCGCCTTCACGACAATCGGTGCCCCTTGCTCTTTAATATAAGCAATGGCAGGCTCCGCTTCCGTAAACGTTTCATAGGCGGCTGTTGGAATACTGTATTTCTTCATGATTTCCTTTGCGTAGGATTTGGAGCCTTCAATTTTCGCCGCTGCTTTTGTCGGGCCAAAGATTGTCAATCCTTCTTTCTGGAAATAATCAACGATACCTCCAGCAAGCGGCTGCTCCGGACCTACAAATGTCAGATCGACTGCCTGTTCCTTTGCAAATGTCGCCAATCCTTCAAAATCCATCGCATCAATACCGACGACTTCTGCATCATTTTTCATGCCGTCATTCCCCGGTGCCACAAATACCTTCTCTACTGATGGCGCATCGCTGAACTGCTTAGCGATGGCATGCTCACGGCCACCACTTCCAATTACTAGAACTTTCATGGACAAACCCTCCCGAAAACCTGATTTTTGGTATAAAAAAAACGCCCGCCTTATCTAGAATTAAGCGAGCGTTTTTGCATCCTACAATAACCATCCCATAATCGTACCCGACCAGAATAGTCATATTAAATGCGCTATTGTACAGATGTTGCCGTTCTGCCTCCCCCGGCCAAAGTGAAAGCATACTGGGCTGTACATTTTTTATCGGCAACATGCCCGGCCAAAGCCATGCGCCACCCCGTCTTCTTCTTCCGGCCAGAAAGAAGAAAACAGGCATTTTCAAACGCTTCTGCTATTATCCGGCCAGAATAACAGCGAAACATTATTCTATTATAGCTTGCAAAAGATAAAGAGACTAGCGTTTTTTATCAAAATACCGAAGATGGCGGTCAATTGAATGAATTACCCGCAGGATTGGATGATTTACGCGCTTGTTTTTGAGAAATACCCACGAATTTAACCCGTTTACCCGCAAATCTTAGTGCTTAAAGTGACGTACCCCTGTAAACACCATGGCGATTCCGTACTTGTTCGCCATATCGATGGAGTCCTGGTCCTTAATCGAGCCTCCTGGTTGGATGATAGCTGTAATGCCTGCAGCAGCCGCTGCTTCTACTGTATCACTCATCGGGAAGAATGCATCCGATGCAAGCGCCGCCCCTTTTGCCTTTTCTCCTGCTTGTTCAAATGCAATTTTGGCAGCACCGACACGGTTCATCTGGCCAGCACCGACGCCCAATGTCATTTGGCTGTCTGTTACAACGATGGCATTAGATTTCACATGCTTTACGACTGCCCAACCAAGCTTCATTGCCTCCCACTCCGCTTCCGTCGGCTCACGGTCTGTCACAACCTTGATGTCTGCCTCCTTGAAGCCTAAGCGGTCTGGCTCTTGAACTAATAGGCCGCCTTCTACCGATACAACATTGAACTTGTCTTGCTTTGCCTGTGAAAAATCAATTGTCATAAGACGGATGTTTTTCTTTTGTGTCAGGATTTCAAGCGCCTCGTCTGTAAATGAAGGAGCGATGATGATTTCGAGGAAGATGCCGGAAAGCTTTTCGGCAGTCGCTTGATCAACCTCCTGGTTAAGGGCGATGATGCCGCCAAAAATAGATGTTGGATCTGCTTCGTAGGCTTTATTGAAAGCCTCTTCAACCGTAGTGCCCGTACCAACACCACAAGGGTTCATATGCTTTACTGCTACTGCTGCCGGCATGTCAAATTCCTTCACGATCTGCAACGCCGCATTGGCATCCTGGATATTGTTATACGAAAGCTCTTTCCCGTGCAGCTGCTGCGCATAGGCAATCGAGAAATCCGAGCCGAGGCGCTTTTGATAAAACGCCGCCTTTTGATGCGGATTTTCACCGTAGCGTAAATTTTGCTTCAATTCATACGTCAACGTCAGATTCTCAGGGAACTCTTCACCGATTGCTTCCGTCAGATGGTTGGAGATGTAGGAATCATAGGCTGCCGTATGACGGAATACTTTTGCCGCTAAACGACGACGTGTTTCGATTGTTGTTTTCCCATCCGCCTTCAACTCTTCCAGCACCTGCGCATAGTCGTTTGAATCCACGATCACCGTGACATAGTCATGGTTCTTTGCTGCTGAACGGAGCATCGTCGGGCCGCCGATATCGATGTTTTCAATCGCATCGTCCCACGATACATCCGGCTTAGAAATGGTTTCAACGAATGGATACAGATTTACACAGACGATTTCAATCGGCTCGATGCCATGCTCCTGCATTTGTGCAACATGGCTCGGCTCGTCGAATTTGCCAAGCAGGCCACCATGGATCATGGGGTTCAATGTTTTCACACGGCCATCTAGGATTTCTGGAAACTTTGTTACTTCATCGACAGCCGTTACAGCTACGTCGTTGTCCTGAAGCAATTTTTTCGTCCCGCCCGTGGAAAGCACCTCATAGCCTAATGCCACAAGCTCCTTTGCAAATTCTAAAATACCATCTTTGTTCGAAACACTGATTAGTGCACGTTTAGTCACAATAAAGTCCTCCAATTTATGTACGCGTCTGCCTCTGGAATCCAGACTAGCGCGAAAATTTTAGTTGAATAATGATTGCAGCGTCCTTGGATAAAGGTCATGTTCAACTGTATGAATTTGTTCCTCCGTCGCCTCCCGGTCACCAACTACCACTTCAACCGCCTGCTGTGAAATAATCGGTCCCGTGTCCATGCCTGCATCTACAAAATGGACTGTCACTCCTGTCACCTTCACCCCGTGCTCCATCGCCTGACCAATGGCATCCTTACCAGGGAAGGACGGTAACAGCGAGGGATGGATATTGACAATGCGATTCGGATAAGCGGTAAGCAGTACATCACCTACCAGGCGCATATAGCCTGCTAGCACAACCCATTCTACAGTGTGCGCCCGTAGCTCTGTCACCAGCGCTTCTTCATAAGCGGCCTTCGAGTCGAACTGCTTCGGTGCAAGCTCGAGCACCGGGATGTCGAACTGCTTTGCCCGTGTTACGACGAACGCCCCGGGCTTATCTGTAACAACAAGCGCAACCTGGGCATGCAGGTCTCCCCTTACAATCGCTTCTTGTATCGCCTGAAAGTTACTGCCGCTGCCTGAAGCGAATACAGCAATCCTTGTCGTCATTGTCCTAGGCTCCCATCATGCGAGCCGTTGAAGATCACACCCTCGCCTTTTACAACGCGACCGATGCGATAGGCTTTTTCACCATTCGCTTCTGCTGCCGTCATGACTTTTTCTACGTCTGCTTCCGGTACAGCGACGACAAATCCAATACCCATGTTAAATACATTGTAGAGATCTTTATCAGCCAACTGCCCTTTATCCTTCAAGAATTCAAAGATACGAAGCACCGGCCAAGAGCCTAGCTCAATTTCTGTTGCAAGCCCTTGTGGCATCATACGTGGCAGATTTTCATAGAAGCCACCGCCCGTCACATGCGCACATCCATGTACATCACCGGCTTTCAGCATAGAAAGGACTGGCTTTGCATACAGCTTCGTCGGTACAAGCAATGCTTCGCCGATTGGCCCCAAATCCTCGTAGCCTTCCACGACTGCCTCTACAGGCAACCCATTGTCCGCAAAAACAATCTTCCGTACCAATGAATAGCCATTCGAATGGACACCACTCGATGCAAGTCCAATCAGCACATCGCCCTCTGTGATGTTTTCCCCTGTAATGATGTCCGCTTTCTCGCAGGCACCCACCGCAAATCCCGCCAAGTCATATTCGTCTTCCTCATAAAGGCCAGGCATTTCAGCTGTTTCACCGCCAATGAGTGCAGCACCAGACTGTACGCAGCCATCTGCTACGCCTTTGACGATCTGCTCGATTTTTGCCGGTTCCGCTTTCCCTACAGCGACATAGTCGAGAAAGTACAACGGCTCTGCCCCTTGCGCTACGATGTCATTGACACACATCGCTACACAGTCGATGCCGATTGTATCGTGTTTATCCACCATGAAGGCAAGCTTCAGCTTCGTCCCTACCCCATCCGTGCCTGAAATAAGGACCGGCTCTTTTAAGTTTAATGCAGATAGGTCAAACATGCCGCCGAATCCGCCGAACGTGCCCATCACACCGAGACGGCTTGTACGTTCCACGTGTGACTTCATGCGTTTTACTGCTTCATATCCTGCTTCAATATTGACGCCCGCTTGTTCATAGGCTTTAGACATCTTCCTTCTCCTCCATTAACGTAACAGTTCTTTTTCATGTGGCAAGATTGTATCCGGGAAAATTTCTGTAGGGTATTTACCGGTAAAGCACGCCATACACAGTCCGCCATGCTCATCTTCAAATGGACGTTCAGTCGCTTTCACTAATCCTTCAACCGATAGGAATGTCAGTGTATCCGCCCCAATGGCTTGACGGATTTCTTCCACATTATGGCTTGAGGCAATCAGTTCTTCATGTGTTGACGTATCAATTCCGTAAAAGCATGGATCGGTCATCGGCGGCGAGGAGATAACGACATGCACCTCTTTTGCACCCGCCTCCTTCAGCATGCGAACAATGCGGCGGGATGTAGTACCCCGCACAATGGAATCATCCACCATGATTACACGTTTTCCCTTTACAACCTGAACGACCGGGGAAAGCTTCATCTTCACCCCGCGCTCCCGCAGCTCCTGTGTCGGCTGGATAAATGTACGACCTACATAGCGGTTTTTAATCAACCCTAGTTCATAAGGAATCCCGCTTTCTTCCGCGAATCCGATGGCTGCCGAAATACTGGAATCCGGCACACCCGTTACGACATCCGCCTCGATATGCATGCATTCACGAGCGAGCTCCTTGCCCATACGTTTACGTGCCATATGGACGTTGATGCCGTCTATATTGGAATCCGGACGGGCAAAGTATACATATTCCATCGCACACATCGTACGCTTATCCTTTTCAACGTAGCTGTCGACTTCCAACCCGTTATTTGAAATGACCAGCAGTTCCCCCGGCTCCACTTCACGCACATATTCCGCACCGATGAGGTCGAACGCGCATGTTTCAGAAGCGACGACCCAGGCATCTCCCAACTTGCCGAGCGAGAGAGGGCGCAGCCCATTGCGGTCACGCGCGACAATCATGGAATCGTTCGTCAATAGCAGGATGGAGAAAGCGCCCTTCAATAAAGAAAGGGCATTTTTCACCTTTGCCCGGAAAGGCGAGTGCGAGCTTTTTTTGATTAAATGGACGACAACTTCCGTATCCGAAGTTGAATTGAAAATACTGCCAGAGCGCTCTAGATATTGCTTTAAATGAGTAGCGTTCACCAGGTTTCCGTTATGTGCAATCGCCAATGATCCTGTAGATGATCGGAAAAGGAGCGGCTGGACATTTTCGATTCCATTGCCGCCAGCCGTTGCATAGCGGGCGTGCGCAATGGCTGCATGGCCGGTTGCCGTGCGCAGTTTTTCCTCATTGAACACGTCATTTACAAGCCCTTCCCCTTTTACGGCTCGAAGCTGCTGGCCGTCTGTTGTGACGATGCCAGCCCCTTCCTGTCCGCGGTGCTGCAGCGCATGCAGGCCATAATAGCTCAATTGCGCCGCTTCTGTATGGCCCCATATCCCGAAAACGCCACACTCTTCATTTAAGCCTCTGATTTCAGCAAGCATGGGATTGCTCCTTTCCAAGCAGAACGGAATTCCTCCACTGTACCTTCAATAAGCACACCGTTGTCACCGTTGATCATTAATTTCGCATCTTCTGTTACGACACCGATCTTTTGTGCATCCTTTACGATTTCTTCGAATACGGCTGCATTTTCCTCTTTTACCGTCAACACAAAACGTGATTGGGATTCAGCGAATAATGCTGTAGTTGCAGAACCTGTTAACGTAACGTTTATACCTAATGACGCTGAAGTGAATGTTTTTTCAGCAAGGGCTACCGCTACACCGCCTTCTGAAACATCATGCGCTGATTGTACCAAGCCCGCACGGATTGCTGCGAGGATGGCTGCTTGGCGTGCCGCTTCTACCTCTAGATCGATTGCTGGTGCTTGGCCTGAAATTTCGCCAGCCACTAATTTTTGAAGCTCCGAACCACCGAATTCTGTTTTCGTTTCACCGATCAAGTACACGATATCTCCAGCTTGTTTCACATTTTGAGTCGTTACATGCTCAAGCTCTTTTACTAATCCGACCATCCCGATTGTCGGTGTCGGGTACACCGCTACGCCTGAACGTTCATTGTAAAGTGACACGTTCCCGCCGATGACAGGGGCATTCAATGCCGTACATGCTGCCGCGATTCCGTCCGCCGACTTTTCGATCTGCCAGAAGATTTCCGGCTTCTCTGGATTACCAAAGTTCAAGCAGTCTGTAATGGCAAGCGGTTCCCCGCCGGAACATACGATGTTTCGTGCCGCTTCCGCTACGGCAATTTTTCCGCCTACTTCCGGGTCAAGGTAGATATAACGAGAGTTGCAGTCGGTCGTCATGGCCAGCCCTTTATTTGTACCGCGCACACGCAGCACCGCAGCGTCAGAGCCAGGAGCTACCACTGTATTGGTGCGTACCTGGTAATCATACTGATCATACACCCACTCTTTCGAAGCAACAGTCGGTGCTTTTAACAGTGCCTTCAGGGTTTCCTTATAATCAGCCACTTGCGGCTCTACATTCTCCATTGCTTGGAATGCAGCATAATAAGCGGGCTCTGCAGATGGCTTATGATAAACTGGTGCATCTTCTGCCAGGGCGTCTGCCGGCACTTCCGCCACCACTTCCCCCTTGTGCAGAAGGCGAAGCATCTTATCGTCCGTTACGCGGCCGATTGCCACTGCATCCAGGTCATACTTCTCAAAGATCGCTTTAATTTCATCTTCCCGGCCTTTTTTCACGACGAGCAACATACGCTCCTGTGATTCAGATAACATCATCTCGTAAGCCGTCATTCCCGTTTCACGCTGCGGGACAAGATTCAAGTTCATTTCTACCCCGGAGCCCGCTTTGGAAGCCATCTCCGCTGATGAAGAAGTAAGGCCTGCCGCACCCATGTCCTGAATACCGACCAATGCGTCAGATTTCACCACTTCCAGACATGCTTCAAGTAAAAGCTTCTCCATGAATGGGTCCCCCACCTGAACTGCCGGGCGTTTGTCTTCCGAATCTTCCGTTAATTCTTCGGATGCGAACGTTGCCCCATGAATACCGTCACGGCCTGTTTTTGCTCCCACATACATGACAGTGTTGCCAACGCCCGCTGCAATCCCGCGCTGGATGTCCTTGTGGTCAATCAGCCCTACACACATGGCGTTTACTAGCGGATTTCCTTCATAGCAAGGATCGAATTGGATTTCTCCGCCGACAGTCGGGATGCCGATACAGTTGCCATATCCAGCAATACCCGCAACCACTTCCTCGAACAAGTACTTCCCGCGCGCTGACTTCAGCTCGCCAAAACGCAGGGAGTTCAGCATCGCAATCGGACGCGCACCCATCGAAAATACGTCACGGATGATACCGCCTACCCCGGTCGCCGCCCCTTGGTAAGGTTCAATTGCCGAAGGATGGTTATGCGATTCCATTTTGAACACGACCGCCTGCTCGTCTCCAATATCGACAATCCCTGCCCCTTCACCAGGCCCCTGAAGAACTTGAGGACCCTTTGTCGGGAATTTGCGCAGCACTGGTTTTGAGTTCTTGTAAGAGCAGTGTTCAGACCACATAACGGAGAAAAGGCCTGTCTCTGTCCAGTTTGGAAGGCGACCTAAAATACCTTCCACCATTGCGAATTCCTCGTCTGACATACCCATCTGAGCATATAGCTTTTCCTCTTTGATTTGCTCTGCTGTCGGCTCAAACTTAGTTGTTGACATGACTTTCCCTCCACTGCTTTACAATTGATTTAAAAACTCCTAGACCATCTGCCCCGCCTACCAATGCATCGACTGCCCGTTCAGGGTGAGGCATCATGCCAAGCACGTTTCCTCGTTCATTAACGATACCGGCGATATCCTCAAGAGAGCCATTTGGATTGTCTCCAGAGTAGGTGAATACGATTTGATTGTTTTCTTTTAATCTTTGTAACGTCTCTTCGTCACAATAATAGTTGCCTTCGCCATGAGCAATCGGGACCGTAATGACTTCCCCTTGTTCATACTGGCTCGTGAAGATAGTCTGGTTGTTCTCTACCTTCAGCTGTACTGGGCGGCACATGAATTTTAGATTTTTGTTGCGGAGGAGTGCGCCCGGCAGCAGCCCTGCTTCGGTTAAAATTTGAAACCCATTACATACGCCCAATACCGGTTTACCTGCTTCGGCGGCTTTTTTTACTTCTGACATGATGTTGGATTGATTGGCCATCGCCCCACATCGCAAGTAGTCCCCGTAGGAGAAGCCACCCGGTACCAAAATGCCGTCAAAGCCGCTGAGATCTGTTTCTGAATGCCAAACGAATTCTACTTCTTCACCTAGTTCATCCTTGATTGCATGGTACATATCGATGTCACAGTTTGACCCAGGGAAAACGAGTACTGCGAATTTCATGATTAGTTAGCCTCCTCGACTTCGTAGCGGTAGTCTTCGATGACTACGTTCGTTAAAACCTTCTGGCACATTTCTTTTACAATCGTATCTAGATCTTTCTCTGTGTCACCGATTGTCAGCTCTAAATATTTGCCGATTCGCAGGTCCTCCACTTCATCGTAGCCCATTTTCACTAATGAGCCCTTTACTGCCGAACCTTGTGGGTCGAGGATACTTTCGCGTAGTGTAACGTAAATTTTAACCTTTTTCATTCTCTATTGTCCTCCAAGTCTAGTAAGTATAATTTCGTAGCCTTCCGTTAAACTGCCAAGGTTACGGCGGAACACGTCTTTATCAAGCTTTTGTTTTGTCTTGGCATCCCAAAGCCGGCAAGTATCCGGTGAAATCTCGTCCGCCAGCAGGACATTGCCGTCCTTGTCACGGCCGAATTCCAGTTTGAAGTCGATCAGCTCTACACCTACATCTTCAAAGATAGGACGCAGCACATCATTTACCTTCAAGCCGCCTTCATATAGCGCCTCCACTTCCTCGGGTGTTGCGATACCTAGCACATCGATATGCTCTGTTGAAATATGCGGGTCGCCCAAGTCGTCATTTTTATAATAGAATTCTACAATCGGGCGCTTGAGAGGTGTACCCTCTTCAAGCCCCAAGCGTTGCGCGAGTGAACCGGCCGCAACATTTCTGACAACCAGTTCAATCGGAATGATGTCGACTTTGCGTACAAGCTGTTCATGATCGGAAAGGCGCTTCACAAAATGTGAAGCAATTCCTTTCTCTTGCAACTTTTCGAACAGCAATGTTGTGATGCGGTTATTCAATACACCTTTTCCGGCGACCTCTTCCTTCTTCTCGCCGTTGAATGCAGTAGCGCTGTCTTTATACTCGACAAAGAGAATGTCTGGATCCTCCGTTGCGTATAGCCGCTTTGCCTTGCCCTCATACAAAAGCTGACCTTTCTTCATGACCTGTTCCCCCCAGATTAGTTTAGACCGCAACGTTCGAAAATCAGGTCGACGTTTTGGATGTGATAGTTGTAGTCAAAGCAATCATCCAGCTCTTCTTTTGTTAAGTAGGAAGTGATTTTTTCATTCGCTTCCACCAATGGACGGAACTGCGTCTGCTCGTCCCATGCACGTGCTGTCAGCGGCTGTACAGTATCATACGCCTCTTCACGTACTAATCCTTTATCAATCAAAGCAAGGAGGATACGCTGTGAGTAGATTAAGCCGAACGTGCGGTCCATATTGCGCTTCATGTTCTCAGGGAACACCGTCAAGTTTTTCACGATATTGCCGAAGCGGTTCAGCATATAGTTCAGTACAATTGTTGCATCCGGGATGATGACGCGTTCTGCAGAGGAGTGGGAAATATCGCGTTCATGCCATAGTGCCACGTTTTCAAATGCCGTCGTCATGTAGCCGCGCATCAGGCGGGCCATTCCCGTCATGTTTTCAGAGCCGATCGGGTTACGTTTATGCGGCATGGCGGAGGAGCCTTTTTGCCCTTTACCAAACGCCTCTTCCACTTCACGTGTTTCTGATTTTTGAAGTCCGCGGATTTCCGTCGCAAACTTCTCGATAGACGTAGCGATCAATGCCAGCGTGCTCATATATTGGGCATGGCGGTCACGCTGTAATGTTTGAGTTGAAATTGGTGCGGCAGCTAATCCTAGCTTTTCACATACATATGCCTCGACTTTCGGGTCGATATTGGCATAGGTGCCAACTGCGCCGCTCATCTTACCTGTTTCAATCGTCTTCGCTGCCGCTTCGAAACGCTCCAGGTTACGCTGCATTTCCTGATACCATAGTGCAAGCTTCAACCCGAATGTCGTCGGCTCTGCATGGACACCGTGCGTACGCCCCATCATCACTGTGTATTTATGCTCTAGTGCCTTCTCACGAATGATATCGATGAAATTGTGCAGGTCTTTGCGCAAAATATCATTTGCTTGTTTAATCAAATAGGAAAGAGCTGTATCTACTACGTCTGTAGAAGTTAATCCGTAATGCACCCATTTGCGCTCTTCGCCAAGTGTTTCAGAGACAGCACGCGTAAACGCCACTACGTCATGACGCGTCTCTTGTTCAATTTCATAAATACGATTCACATCAAAGGATGCGTTCTCACGGATTTTCTTTACATCCTCTTTCGGAATGTCTCCGATTTCCGCCCAAGCCTCACAAGCAAGAATCTCTACTTCCAGCCATGCCTGGTATTTATTTTGCTCCGTCCAGATGGCACCCATTTCAGGTCTTGTGTAACGTTCAATCATGTATTCTTTCTCCTTCTACTCTGACCAAATGCCAGAATCCTTAATTTGTTGTAAAGTTGCATTCACATCTTCCGTCATAATTGTAACATGCCCCATTTTACGATTCACTTTCGCTTCCGCTTTTCCATACAAGTGAATGGACCAATCAGGATATTTAGAAATAGAATTTGTCAGTGGCATCACATGCTGCCCCAGCACATTTACCATGATGGCAGGTGCCCATAGCTTCGGCTGCCGCAGCGGCCATCCGCATACGGCACGGATATGCTGGGTGAATTGTGAAACATTGCATGCCTCAATCGAGTAGTGGCCGGAGTTGTGCGGTCTCGGTGCAAGTTCATTGATGATAATCCCACCATCTTCCAGCACAAACATCTCGACAGCCAGCGTACCGACCAGATTCAGGTAATCAGCAATTTTTGCTGCCTCTTTTTCCGCCTGCGCTGCCGTTTTATCATCAACACG
Organism: Lysinibacillus sp.; assembly: GCA_051874195.1. Classification (GTDB taxonomy): domain Bacteria; phylum Bacillota; class Bacilli; order Bacillales_A; family Planococcaceae; genus Lysinibacillus_B. Next base: position 17,042 of record JBJEFP010000066.1, read on the forward strand.
TGCCGGCACGATTGTCTCATGCAGGATATGGTGTACATGGATGTTCTCACCTACAGGCAGACAGCAGGTATCCCCATTGCCATTTCGCTGGACGATGACGGAAACCTCTTTTGTAAAGGGGACAAAGCCCTCTGCGATGCAGACGGAATGTTCGAAAAGTTGTTCCGCCAGCGGTAGATCCTCTTTCTTTTGCAGCAGCTGCTGCCCTTTTCCATCATAGCCTCCGCGCGCAGTTTTTACGATGCATGGAAAGCCAATCGTATCAATCTTCTGAATAAGTTCCGCATATGTATTCGCTACGATGTAAGGGGCAACGGGACAGCCAGCTTCAACAATGGCCGCTTTCTCCGTTACACGATTTTGCGTGATGCGGACAAGCTCGGCCCCTTGTGGCACATAGGCGATTTCCGTCAGACGCTTCAGCCCCTCGTAGTCGATGTTTTCAAATTCGTACGTGATGACGTCACTCACTTCGGCCAATTCCTCCAAAGCAGCCTCATCATCATACGGAGCGACGATACGGATGTCCGCCACTTGACCACACGGAGAATCCATTGTCGGCTCCAATACGGCAATTTTAAAGCCCGCTTCCTTCGCGGCCACTGCCATCATTCGTCCAAGCTGGCCACCGCCGATAATGCCAATTGTTTGACCCGGATAAATCATTTTCGTCACACCAAGTCACCTGTACTTTCTAAAACCTGCTGCTTTGTCGCTTCACGACGCGCCTCAAGCTTTGCTGCCAATTGCCCATCGGTTGTTGAGAGGATTTGTGCTGCAAGCAGACCTGCATTCGTCGCACCCGCCTTGCCGATTGCCACTGTGGCTACAGGGACACCCCCTGGCATCTGTACGATGGAAAGAAGAGAGTCCAGTCCATTCAGTGCGCGAGATTGCACAGGTACACCGATTACCGGCAATGTCGTTTTTGCTGCTACCATCCCCGGCAGATGTGCCGCTCCCCCTGCACCTGCGATGATGACTTGCAAGCCGCGGCCGCGAGCCTGTTCCGCATATTCAAACATTAAATCAGGTGTGCGATGTGCGGAGACGACCTTTTTTTCATATGCCACCCCTAGTTCATCCAGCATATCGCATGCATGCTTCATTGTTTCCCAGTCACTGGAACTGCCCATAATAACGCCAATCTTTGGATTCATGAATTCGCTCTCCTTTTCAACAACTATCCTTACGAACAACTATAAAAGTCCCCAAATAAACTGCTCTCTACACATGAGAAAGCAATTTACTTGAGGACTCGATTTGAAGGAATATGTAGATGAAATCATCCTGGTCCACATCCTTTTCTTCAATCATGCCAAAAGCTGCTTTCCCTGCATAGTCCGGTGTTTACGGTACCGGGTAGAAACACTGGAGCCAT
>JBJEFP010000067.1:0-18389 GCA_051874195.1 Lysinibacillus sp.
AAGTACAATTAATCGGTTTTGGTAACTTCGAGGTACGCGAACGCGCAGCTCGTAAAGGTCGTAACCCACAAACAGGTGACGAAATCGAAATCGCTGCGAGCAAGGTACCTGCTTTCAAACCAGGTAAAGCGCTTAAGGATGCGGTTAAATAGTCCTTGAAACCCTTACATATCAAGGGTTCAGGCATTTTTATAATTCAATAAATCTGTCTGGACAAAAGCCCCCCGGTGTCAATCGGGGGGCTTTTGACGTATAAAAGGAGTTGTTCCCTGTTTAGAGGAAAACTCTTTCTTTTTTATTGGATGCTTTCGGATCGGACGCTTCCTTATGTAGATATGCACATCTGAGGGCTTCTGCAGCTCTGTACAGCCGTTTTGAGTATGTGAGCCAGTCCTTTACTAGGGGATGAACCTTAAACCGAATACAGGGCCGTCAGAAGGCTTAAAACGCTCTTTCAAATTTGGGGAATGGTCTAGTGGTTTTCTTGCGCCGCTTTCTCTCGGTTTTCCTTCTTTAGGTACTATGTTGAAATGGGGGGTGGCAGATTCGCGCCAAGAACTGGGCCCGACTGGACGTCATTCCCATAGCGCTGGAAAAGGGTCCTGTCAAAAGGGGGCAGGGAGGTTGCCGGTCGGGTGGTTGGATTATGCGGCCAATTTTTTTGAATGGAACAGTTGCCCGAAAAAAATGAAAAGCAGGAACATATTCCGCATGTCGAATATGTTCCTGCCTATTCTTTTATGTGTTCTGCTATTAAAAATCTACCGAAGTGACATTACTCATCCTCGTCACTAATCATAAACGGCTTATTCAAGTAGTGGTACATGGATGCCATGCACAATGTCCCGCCAATAAGGTTTCCGATTGTGACAGGAATGAGGTTGTGCAGAACGCCGCTGAGTGTAACCGCATCTGGATGCTGGGTTGCCATAGAAATAGAGAAGGTAACAAAATTGGCGATACTATGCTCATAACCGGAGATGAAGAAGCAGAAAACTAACAACATCATGATGAACATTTTTGGACCATCGCCCTTGGCACGATAAGGAAGGAAGAAGGCAAGGCACACAAGCCAGTTACAAAGAATGCCACGGAAGAATAATTCAGCCGTCGCCACTTCCGTTTTTCCTTTTGCCACACTTACTAAAAAGCTGTTTACCGAAGGGTCACTGAAAAGCCCCGTTGCATAAATCAGAAGTGCAAATAAAATGGCGCCGATGAGATTTCCGACATAGCTGTATACCCATAGCTTTCCTACATCTTTCCATCCCATCTGCTTGCGTATGGCAGCGTACGTATAATAGAAGGTATCCCCTGTGAACAAATCGCCGCCGCCATAATAAATCAAGATGATGGCAACGCCAAACGTAAAGGCTGCAACTGGATATGCTAATGGAGAATGTTCTGCGTAAAAGAAATTGCCCGTTTTAAACGCTACAATGACGCCAAAACCAATGAATAAACTTGCAAGGATCGCCCGTAAAAGATAAATGCGCGAGCTGCTTCGATGAATAGATAATCGTTTTAAAGCCAATGCTTCAATTTTGGATAATGCTTCTCTTTCCAATTAAAATCACCACACTATTTAATTTAGATTGGGTTTATCCCATCGTCTTACGTTGCCCTATATTTTGTCTTTGAATACATAGGGGTTGGTAGAAAATACGTCGCCGCAATTTGGGTGACACGTATTTTGAAAGTACTGTTTTTCTTGGGTTTATTGCTAGATTTCATTTGGTTTGGTTGTAGTTGTTTAGGGTTTTCGGTTATTGGAGGAACTTTTCTGGGTATTGCCCCTACTTGAAGGAGAGGGAGACTTAGCATTGATGCTATTGGACGTCGCTCCATTGTGTGCTGATACATTTTGAGAAGTGTTTCCACAAGCCTCTGTTGTAGCCTATTATGGCTCGTCAGCGGTGAATTCATTGCTTTTCATGAGTGAAATTTATTACACTTTCCGTTGCCTTCATTGAACCTAACAAGACGAGTATTCGCCCGCCTCTGCTTTCTGGTTCATGTGCAAGTCGCACCACACCGGATGCCGACTTTGCTGAATACCAGACGAAACCGGCAAAGGCGCTTCTTGGATGTAGGTTCTGTGTATGTGTCATCTGTATGGGTCCTCCTAACTGAGTGTTCGAATGAGAGTTGAAACCTTAGAAGGCATACCATTCAACCGAGGGGAAGAGTGCTTGTCCTCGAAGGGAACATATTCCTCCCTTTAGTTTTAGGGCCCCGAAAGTTTTCTTTTTTATCCGCATTCAGTGTAGGAATCAGACTTTCGACAGCAACTAATTGTAAGAGAAATCTGTGAAAAATAAAAGTGGAGAATCAGGACTTTTTCATGGTTTTGAAACCAAAAATATCCTATACGCAATGCCTATGTGATAAAAAGTTGTAGGATGCTATGGTGATGGGCTGGATAATTAACATGTCGGCGAAACAGGGGTATTAATCCGCGTATAGAGGGGGTGTAGAACTTTATGGAAAATTCATATGGCCATTCCGGCTGATGAAAATATCTACACTTCAGGAGTGGGGATCCATATGGTGTGGAGACTTGGGTGTTCGACCTCGATTGCTACGTGGGTGACACGTTCTGGCCCCGTCCCCGCAAAACGAGTGCGAATGCGCTTTTCTTAAGTGAATTTCTACATATTTTGTATGAATAGAGCAAGCCGTTTTGAACTTGTAGGGCGAATGTGCTACGATTCTTGTATTATATTGAACGAGCTGCACCTGTTCCTGGACATCCGGATCAGACAAGATGCAGATGCGTTTTAAAATATGGTTATAACTCCGCAAGGGCGATTTAGAATTTTAGGAGGCAATTATGTCGAACGTTGATTTGAAGAAGATAGAAGAAGCGGTAAAAATGATTCTAGAGGCAGTAGGGGAAGATGTAAGCCGCGAAGGCCTGCTTGATACACCGAAGCGGGTGGCCAAAATGTATGCCGAGATGTTCAGCGGCCTGCAGGAAGATGCGCGGGACTACTTCAGCACGGTATTCCATGAGGATCATGAAGAGCTTGTCCTTGTAAAAGACATTCCCTTCTATTCGATGTGCGAGCATCACCTCGTGCCTTTTTACGGCAAAGCCCATGTTGCATACATACCAAAGGATGGAAAAGTGGCGGGACTGAGCAAGCTGGGAAGATGCGTGGAGTCGGTGGCACGCCGGCCGCAGCTGCAGGAGCGCATCACCTCGACGGTTGCCGATACAATCATGGAGATGCTAGATCCCAAGGGTGTATATGTAGTTGTCGAGGCGGAACATATGTGCATGACGATGCGCGGCTTGAAGAAGCCGGGGGCGAAGACGGTCACTTCAGTGGCTCGCGGCATTTATGAAACGGATGATGTGAAGCGTCGAGAAATCATTTCCTTTATTCAGATGTCTTAATTTGTTTCTAATTATGTTATGATGAAGGAAAGAAATTGTGGTATGAGGAGGGATTTGGCAATGACACAACCTGATTATATAATCATCGAGGCGCTGGAAGATGGGGTGCATGTCATCGGACTGACGCGTGGAACGGATACAAAATTCCATCACTCGGAGAAGCTGGATGCCGGTGAAGTGATGATCGCCCAATTTACAGAGCATACTTCGGCCATGAAAATTCGTGGGAAGGCAAAGATTCATTCGGCCCATGGAGTAGTGGAAAGCAACGGGAAAAAGTAACAGCCTGTATCCGCGATTACGATACAACACCAAGTCGACTGTGCTATAATGGAGCATAGTTACTTTAGTGAAATGGAGCACTATTTATGGATGCAACAACGATTGGCCGAGCTGTAGGCCAACTGAAAACATATATACTGGATAACATTCGGCACAATACATTATGGAAATACACTGGCACACCGCTGTTAAATGAAAAGCAGCTATTTTTTTTGCTATTGCCGAAGTTGAACGGGGAAGCATGGACAGAAGAGACAACGACGAGTGCCATGACGGTCGGCATCGTACATGCATCGTTGGCAGAACACAACCGAATTCATGAAACGGATTCTACTTCCAAGGAGCAGCAGCTGACGGTTCTATCAGGAGATTACTATAGTGGCCGCTATTACCAGCTGCTGGCGCAGACCGGCAATATCGAATTGATCCGGAAGCTGTCGGGGGGGATTATCGATCGCTGCGAGCATGAGATAACAGTGTATGAGCGGGAGGGCCGTGATTTTCAGGACTGGGTGAAGGCGCTTGCCGTCATCGAAACAGCCCTGATCGAACGCTTTTTTCATGTGTATCGTTTTGACGGCTACCAGGAGGTCATGCAACAGACATTGACCATCGCCCGTTTGAACAGGGAGCTTGACGGACTCCTGCGTGGAGAGCCGTCCGTCTATGTGGACTGCATGCAACATAGCCTTGAAGGTGAACCGGTCGAGGAAGCATTGAAGCAGGAAGTAAGCAAGCGTAAACAGGCACTGAATGCAACACTTGAAGCAAGCACGTATAGCGAGGCGCTAAAGCAGGCAATTGTCGACATGGTGTCTTGACAGATTGTGGACAAAGAAAGGTTTTGAGAAAATGGCAAAAGCGAAGGAACAACGTGTACATGAAGTATTTGAACGAATTTCAGATAGTTATGACAAAATGAATTCGGTGATCAGCTTCCAAATGCATAAGCTGTGGCGTGATGACGTCATGAAGCGTATGGATGTAAAAAAGGGTTCCGCTTGCCTGGACGTCTGCTGCGGAACTGCTGATTGGACGATTGCCCTCGCAAAAGCGACAGGTGGAGACGGTATCGTGAAAGGGCTCGACTTCAGTGAAAATATGCTGAGCGTCGGTAAGAAAAAGGTGTTGCCTTATGACTTCGTCGAGCTGATTCATGGCAATGCGATGGAGCTGCCGTTTGAGGATAATACATTCGACTATGTAACAATTGGTTTTGGGCTGCGAAATGTGCCTGACTACATGCAGGTGCTGCGTGAAATGAACCGGGTATTGAAGCCAGGAGGGATGGCGGTCTGCCTGGAGACATCCCAGTCGGAAATCCCGGGGTACCGCCAACTGTTCCGTTTTTATTTTAAATACATTATGCCGCTGTTCGGTAAATTATTCGCGAAAAGCTATAAGGAATATTCGTGGCTGTCGGAATCGGCAGACGATTTTCCGGGCATGAAGAAGCTGGCTGCGATGTTCCAGGAGGCGGGTTTTGAAAAGGTGGTCTATAAAGGCTACAGCGGTGGTGCGGCGGCAATGCATATGGGCTTTAAAAAAGAAATATAGCGGGAGAAGGTTTGTTCACGTGGAAAAGATGAAGTTGAAGTTGCTCTATGCTGATTTGAAATCAGATATAGAAGTCATCGAAAAAGAATTAGAAACAGCGTTGAACTCGTCTTCACACTTGTTAAACGACGCCTCCCTCCATCTGCTGCAGGCGGGTGGGAAACGAATACGCCCCGTCTTTGTGCTGCTCAGTGCGAAAATGGGGCGATACGATATCGAGCGTGTAAAGCATATCGCTGTCCCGCTTGAACTCATACATATGGCGTCACTTGTCCATGACGATGTCATCGACGACTCGGAAATGAGAAGAGGAGAGCGCACGGTGAAAGCGCAGTGGAACAATCGGGTGGCCATGTATACAGGCGACTTTATTTTTGCACGGGCGCTTGAACATGTCACGGCCATCCAGAATCCGAGGGTCCATCAAATATTGGCCCGGACGATGGTTGAAATTTGCAACGGTGAAGTGATTCAGATTGAAGACAAGTTCCGAATGGATCAGAATATCAAGGATTACTTCCGCCGCATCAAACGAAAAACGGCCCTCCTCATTGAATCAAGCTGTGAACTGGGAGCGCTTGTCGGAGAGGTAGACAAGGAACATGTGCGCCGTTTGAAACGCTACGGGTATTTCGTTGGCATGAGTTTTCAGATTGTTGATGACATTCTGGATTTTACAGCGACGGACAAGGAGCTTGGAAAGCCTGCCGGGAGCGACCTTCTGCAGGGGAATATCACGCTCCCTGCACTGCTGTTGAAAGATGACCCGCATGTGCGTCCATATATTGATAAGGTGATAGAGGGAACCTTGACCGAAGAGGAGCGGAAGGAAATGCTGAAGATTGTCCGCAAGTCTGAGGCGATTCAGGAGGCGGCACGGGTCAGTAATAAATATCTGCAAAAGGCTTTGAAGGAAGTTGAGGCATTGCCTCCCCATCCGATGAAGAAGAAACTACGGGATATCGCTCTATTTATGGGGAAGCGGAAATTCTAGGTATTGCTTGCACCGATATTATTATTTTGGTAATATTTATCGGTAGGTGATAAAACCTGTATCCAATTTGAAGGAGTGTTAAAATAATGGCTATCGAAAAAACTTTTTTAATGGTTAAGCCAGACGGCGTTGAGCGTCAAGTAATCGGTGACATCATCGACCGTCTCGAGCGTCGCGGTTTCACAATGCGCGGAGCTAAATTAATGAATGTATCACGTGAATTAGCAGAAGAGCACTATGCAGAGCACAGCGAACGCCCATTCTTCGGTGAATTAGTAGACTTCATCACTTCAGGTCCTGTATTCGCAATGGTATGGGAAGGCGAATCTGTCATCTCTCTAGCTCGTATCATGATTGGTGCTACAAAACCGTCTGAATCTCAACCAGGTACAATCCGCGGCGACTATGCGGTAACTGTATCTCACAACGTAATCCACGGTTCTGATTCTCTTGCTTCTGCAGAGCGTGAAATCGAACTTTGGTTCGGTGGAGAACTAGTTTAATACTTTTTAATCTCGTAAATAGCTACCTTGTGATAAAGGTAGCTATTTTTTTGTGCATTCATTTTTGTTACAACCTAAATTTTAGTATTAAAACGATGTGGAGATGGAGGGAGAGGGTGAAGCAGATTGATAGAAATCAGCATGACCATCATGTTGGGGCAATGGGGATAGCGGGGATTGTGGCAGTGATGATTACAGCGAATAAAAGCATCGAGTTGAAGCATGTAAAGCATGAGATTTGCGTCTCCATACATTCGATTAAAAGACTGAAAGAATGCGCCTGGAGTTGGAAACAGGCATTGCTAGAAATGAAAAACGAGAATGAGAAGTTGATATGGATGTAAAGACTCTTTTGCTTTTACGGAAGCGTAATCGGCATTTGGTTCGGTGAAGATATAGTTTAATTATCAATCACTATGGAAATAACTACCTGCATGATGGGGGGAGCTATTTTTTTAGATGATAATTTCTATAAATAACCAAATTTATGGTATGCTATTTTTGTAAAAGGCAAGGGAGATGGTGAAACATGTGGACAGCAATCGGACTAATTGCAATCGTAGGAATTGTCGCAGATATGGTGACGAAAAATAAAAATATCGAGCTAAAGCGTTTAAAACATGAGATTGAACTGGAAAAGCTGCGTCTTCAAACGTTCGATAAAGAAACGGAAAAGCTGCGCCTGGAACTGGAACAGTCAAAACAGGCATTGCTTGAATCGAAAAACGACTACAAGGAGTTGATATAAATGTGGATATTGATCCCGCTCATTGCAATATTGATAGGGGGCGCCATCCCGCTGACAGCTATTTATACGGTCCACAAGAGGTCGCAGACGAAGCTGCAGATCCAATTGGCCGAAAAAGAACTTTTACTGGAGGAGCAGCGCCTGCGGATTATGGAGCAAGAAACTGAGAAAATGCGACTGGAGCTAGAGCAATCGAAGCTGGCACTAGAAACGCACAAGCGACTTGAATATACAGAATAGACTTGAGGCCCACGGGGATGGGACAACCGGTAAGGTCTTAGGAGTTTTGGCAGATTTACTGTTTCTGCAAGACCCATTTTCCGTTATAATTGTAATACAATGCGTCAGAGGGGAAGATGAGGCAAGATGTCGGATTATGAGCAATTTATCGAGGGCATAAAGCGTAAAACAGGGATTGACCTGGCGTTATATAAAGAAGCGCAGATGAAACGCCGCTTGACGTCCCTATATGAAAAAAAGGGTTATAAAAGCTTCGTGGAGTTTCTGGCGGCGCTTGAAAAAGACCGCGATTTGATGAACGAGTTTCTGGACCGGATGACAATCAACGTCTCCGAATTCTACCGCAACGGCAAGCGCTGGGAGGTATTACAGAATAAGATATTTCCGAAGCTGCTGGCTGCGAACAAGCGCCTGAAAATCTGGAGTGCCGCGTGTTCGACCGGCGAAGAGCCATACAGTCTGGCGATGGTGCTGTCCCACCATGTACCGCTGTCACAGGTGCAGATTCTAGCGACCGACCTGGACGAGAACGTCATCCAGAAGGCAAAGCTCGGACTTTATCCGGAGCGCTCCTTGGCAGAGGTGCCGAAGGATGTACAGGCTAAGTACTTCAGGCACGAAGAACCGTTCTACAAAGTGAGCGATGAGATCAAGCGCACGGTGACGTTCAAGAAGCATAACCTATTAAAGGACCGCTATGAATCGAATTTCGATTTGATTGTATGTCGAAATGTAATGATTTACTTTACTGAAGAAGCAAAAGACCAGATTTATGAGAATTTCAGCAAATCCCTGCGACCGGGTGGTATTCTATTTGTAGGGTCCACTGAGCAGATTTTCAACCCGGCCCGTTACGGTTTCGAGGTGGAGGATACGTTCTTCTACAGGAAAAAATAGTAGTAGTTGGTCATGATGTATGTAGTATGCTTGATGTGGATGAACGTTCATACGGGAGACATACGCTTTTCGTCTTTACGCGAAAGGCGTTGTTTGTTTAGCGGAGTCGGCAAGGCCGGTCCCTGATGCCCAGGTGGATGTTGATGACAGGATGGGCATTCGCATGCATTTTATTTTAAGAGAAACGTTCAGAATATTCGTAAATAGATATTTTTATTTTACGATACGTACTGGATTTTACAGTCAGATATGTTATAGTGGAAAATACATACTTTAGCGAGTTGAAGGGAGAAAGTGTTTTATATGCGGTACTTAACAGCAGGTGAGTCTCACGGACCACAATTAACAACGATCATTGAGGGGTTGCCATCCTTATTGCCGATTGCAGCGGAAAACATCAATTATGACCTGAAGCGCAGACAGGGCGGCCATGGCCGTGGGCGTCGTATGCAGATTGAAACGGATACGGTAGAAATCGTGGCGGGCGTACGTCATGGAAAAACGCTTGGTTCACCTGTTGCCCTTGTCGTAACGAACGACGACTGGAAGCATTGGACGAAAATTATGGGGGCAGCGGAATTGCCGGAGGATGTCGATCCAAATGAAATCAAGCGCCAGATTTCCCGTCCGCGTCCCGGGCATGCGGATTTGGTAGGCGGCATCAAATACGGACATCGTGATCTGCGGAACGTTCTGGAGCGTTCCAGCGCACGGGAAACGACGGTCCGCGTGGCGGTCGGTTCCGTGGCGAAGGCGTTGCTGAACGAATTGGGTGTTTCGATTGTATCCTATGTAACGGAAATCGCCGGCATCAAGGCCGACGTATCGAAGGTGGCGGGTAAATCCGCAGATGAAATCCGTGCGATTGTGGAGCAGAATCCTTGCTATACGGTGGACCCGGAAGCCTCAGCGAAAATGGTTGAAGCAATCGATGCTGCGAAAAAAGCGGGCGATTCCATTGGTGGCATAGTGGAGGTCATCGTGGAGGGACTGCCGGCTGGAATCGGCTCCTATGTGCATTACGACCGCAAGTTGGACGGCAAACTGGCACAGGCGATGCTTTCCATCAATGCATTCAAGGGAGTGGAGTTCGGCATCGGATTTGAAGCGGCGCGCAAGCCCGGTTCGCAGGTGCATGATGAAATCATTTGGGATGAAGAGAACGGCTACACTCGCAGAACGAACAATCTTGGCGGACTCGAAGGCGGGATGACGACGGGTATGCCGATTGTGATGCGCGGTGTCATGAAGCCGATTCCAACCCTGTACAAACCGTTGAACAGCGTGGACATCGAAACGAAGGAAACATTCAAGGCGAGCGTGGAGCGGAGTGACAGCTGTGCGGTACCTGCAGCATCCGTTGTAGCGGAGCATGTGATTGCCTGGGAAATAGCAGCGGCCATCGTCGACCAATTCCACAGCGACCAGCTGCCTCAGCTAAAGGCGCAAATCGAGGAAATGCACAAGCAGGCAAAGGAGTTTTAAAAATGAGGATTCCAGTTCGCGCAGCCTCCCACCAATACGAGGTGGTCATTGGCAACGGTATGCTGAAAGAAGCGTTTGAAAGCTATAGGGAACTATTCGAAAAGGCCGATCAGCTGATTGTCCTGACGGATGAACATGTATGGGCGGCGCAGGGGGATACCTTCACCGCCTCATGCCCCTATTCATTCCACGTCTTCGTCATGCCGGCCGGAGAGAGCTGCAAGTCATTCGATAACTTCAACGCGGCACACACCTTCCTGCTTGAGAAGAAATGTACGCGCAAGTCGCTTGTCATTGCATTCGGCGGCGGCGCGGTGGGGGATCTTTCCGGGTTTGTTGCTGCTACGTATATGCGGGGCATTCCATTCATCCAGGTGCCGACGACGATCCTGGCGCATGACTCGGCGGTCGGTGGCAAGACGGCCATCAACCATGCACTTGGCAAAAATATGATTGGTGCCTTCTACCAGCCGGAAGCGGTGCTGTATGATATCCAATTACTCAAAACACTACCGACACGCGAGGTGCTGTCAGGGATGACCGAGGTCATCAAGCATGCGATGATTTCTGACCCTGACTGGCTGGAGGGGCTGATGCAGAAGAAAGTGGCGCAGCTTGACGAACAGACGCTTGCCGACTACCTGGCAAAGGGCGTATCGGTAAAGGCGAAGATTGTAGAGGAAGACGAGACGGAGCAGTCGATCCGCAAGTTTCTGAACCTCGGGCATACATACGGCCATGCAATTGAGGCGGCTGCCGGCTACGGCGGGCTCGCGCACGGTGAAGCAGTCATGATTGGCCTCGTGTACTGTCTGCTGCTGAGCGAACGCTACGGCGAGGTGACACGTGACTTTACAAGCCGCTTCTATAAGTTCGCACGCGACAACGGCTATCCGTTCGAGGCCGTACACGCCTATTCTTTTGCCCAGCTCAAGGAGTATTTGTTAAAAGATAAAAAAGCGGATTATGGTGAATTGCAATTTGTTCTACTGGAGAAGATCGGCAAGCCATATGTAAAGAAAATTGAGCTTTCGGAATGTGAGGAAATCGATACCGAGCTGCGTCAATTATTAATGGAGGGGTAACAATGATTCGAGGAGTTAGAGGGGCGACGACAATACCTGCAGATACGCAGGAGCTGGTATGGGCGGAGACGGCTTTGCTTGTCGTCGAGATGGTAAAGGAGAACGGCATTTTGCCGGAAGACATCGCTTCCATCACAATTTCTACGACGACGGATATCAAATCCGCCTTTCCGGCAAAGTCTGTACGGTCGATGGAAGGCTGGCAGTACGTACCTGTCATGTGCATGCACGAAATGGATGTGCCGGGCGGACTGCCATTGTGCATCCGCGTGCTGATGCATGTGAACACGGAAGTGGCGCAGAAGGACATCAAGCATATCTATCTGAATGATGCAGTGAAATTAAGACCGGATTTAGTGCGTAAATAGTACGAAAGGGAGAGTTCAAGATGAAATGGAAACAACAAATCCATGGCATGAAGGCATACCAGCCAGGTAAACCAATTGAGGAAGTAAAGAAAATGTATGGCTTGGATGAGGTCGTAAAGCTTGCATCCAATGAAAACCCGTTCGGCAGCTCGCCGAAAGTAAAGGCATTCCTGCAGCAGGATGAATCGAACCACGCAATCTATCCGGACGGCTACGCGCAGGAATTGCGTACGGCGATGGCGAACCATCTGGGCGTGAAGGAGACGGAGCTTATTTTCGGCAACGGTTCGGATGACCTCATTGCAATCATTACACGTGCCTTGTTGTATCCAGGCGTCAATACGGTCATGGCGGATCCTTCCTTCTCCCAATATTGGCATAACGCCGATATCGAAGGGGCAGAGGTGCGCAAGGTGCCTTGTGTCGACGGCTGCCACGATTTAGAGGCGATGCTCCAGGCGATTGATGAAAACACATCTGTTGTATGGGTTTGCAGCCCGAACAACCCAACCGGTACATTGATTCCTGATTCACAGTTGAAAAGCTTCATAGAGCGGGTGCCGTCCGATGTTCTTGTCGTACTGGACGAGGCGTACATCGAGTATGTGAACGACCCGTCGCATGAAGATACATTAAAATATTACCGCCAGTACGAAAATGTCATCCTTCTTCGCACATTCTCGAAGGCATACGGTCTTGCTTCATTCCGTGTAGGCTACGGCATTGCACAGGAACAGACCATTGCCAAGCTGGACCCGGTGCGCGCGCCGTTCAACAATACAATCCTGAGCCAAAAGGTGGCGGTCGTCGCACTGCAGGACCAGGCATATATCGAACAGTGCCGCGAAGCGAACGAAAAAGGCAAGCAGCAATTTGTTGCATGGTGTGAAAAACAGGGGCTGCACTACTATCCGTCCCAAACGAACTTCGTGTTGTTCGAAGTGAAGGCGGACAGCAATGTCGTGTTCGAGGAGATGATGAAACGCGGCTTCATCATCCGCAGCGGGGCGGCGTTAGGAGCTCCAGGCTACATCCGTGTGACGATCGGGACGGAGGAGCAAAACGCCAAATTCCTATCATTGCTTGAGGAAGTCCTGAAAGCGCAGGATGTGCTTGCATGACAAAGAATGTCCTTGTCATTGGGCTGGGGCTGATCGGCGGGTCCATTGCGCTGGCCCTCCAGAAGTCCCCCCAGACAAAACTATTCGGCTATGATGCATTACCCCAAACGAGGGAATTGGCGAAGACGTTAAAAATTGTCCATGAAATAGTAGAAAACCCGGCTGAAGTCGCCGATAAGATGGACTTCATCATCTTTGGCACACCGGTCAGTGCGACGTTGAAGTGGATGGAGCAAATCAAGGACTGGGTGCTGAAGAAGGATGTCATCGTGACGGACACAGGCAGTACAAAGGCCCTAATCATGAAAAAGGCGGAAGAGCTAAAAGGAATGGGCATTTCCTTCATCGGCGGTCATCCGATGGCGGGCTCGCATAAGAGCGGCGTGACGGCGGCAAAGCCCTATCTTTTTGAAAATGCCTACTACATGCTGACGCCTTTTGAGGATGAGTCGCCGACGAACATCGAGCGGCTCGAGGGGCTGCTGAAGTATACAATCGGTAAGCTTGTGAAGGTCGATGCAGTCGAGCATGATCATATGACGGCCGTCGTCAGTCATTTCCCGCATATCGTGGCAGCATCACTTGTGCACCAGCTGCAGCTGGAAAACGCCCAGCTGCCGATGACACGTTCTCTGGCGGCGGGGGGGTTCCGCGATATTACACGCATCGCCTCGTCCAACCCGATTTTATGGCGGGACATCACCATCCAAAACCGCCGCGAGCTCATCGACCAGCTCGAGCAGTGGATGGCGGAGATGACGCGCGTAAAATCACTGCTTGAAGACGGCGACGATGACATGATCGAGCAGTATTTTGCCGTGGCGAAGGAAGTGCGCGATGCACTGCCTACTTCCTCGGGGGCACTGTTTGTCCCATACGACCTTTATGTGGATGTACCTGACTATCCAGGCGTCATCTCTGAGGTGACGGGCTATTTGGCGGAGGACAAAATCAGCATCACCAATATCCGTATCGTAGAAACGCGCGAAGACGTCTTCGGTATTTTAGTGATCAGCTTCAGCTCGGCGGAGGACCGCGAGCGTGCGGCTACATGCATTACAAGACGGGCGAATTTCGATACGTACATTTCATAAGGCAAAAAGCATGCATGCTTTTTGCTCTTTTTCACAAGGAGGATTTTTATGAAGACGATGGACTACAAACGCCCTAGCCTGCAAGGGGAAATACGGGTACCCGGCGATAAATCGATTTCACATCGCTCTGTCATGTTCGGGGCTATTGCAGAAGGGACGACGACAGTGGAAGGCTTTCTGCTGGGGGAGGATTGCCTAAGCACAATCGACTGCTTCCGCAAGCTAGGCGTGAAGATCGATGTGGATGGTACGAATGTGAAAATCGAGAGCGCCGGTATGGATGCGTGGGAAGAGCCGAAAGAGGTCCTGTATACAGGCAACTCCGGTACGACAACACGCCTGATGCTGGGCATCCTGTCCGGTACGAAGCTCCATACGGTCATGACAGGTGATGACTCGATCGGCAAGCGTCCGATGCGTCGTGTGGTGGACCCGCTCCGCCAGATGGGTGCCCAGATTGCCGGACGGGCGGGCGGGCAGTTTACGCCCCTTGCCATTCAAGGAACGGAGCTTTCAGCAATCGATTATACAATGCCTGTTGCCAGCGCCCAGGTGAAGTCCGCCATCCTGCTTGCCGGGCTTCGCGCAAAAGGTACGACAATCGTCCGGGAGTCGGAAGTATCCCGTGACCATACAGAGCGCATGCTTCGCCAGTTTGGAGCGCAGGTGGATGTAGTGGACGGCGTCGTTTCCTTTGAGGGTGGTCAAAAACTAAAGGGGACGCATGTCAGTGTACCCGGAGACATCTCATCGGCAGCCTTTTTCCTGGTGGCCGGTGCCATTACGCCAGGAAGTGAAATCACCTTGCATAACGTCGGGGTAAATGAGACGCGTGCAGGCATTATTGATGTATTGAACGCGATGGGCGTCGATATGGAGGTCGCAATGGCAGGGGACCAAACGGCAGAACCGACGGCAACAATTACGATCCGTACCTCTGCATTGGAGGGTACGACAATCGGCGGGGCCATCATCCCGCGATTGATCGATGAAATTCCCATCCTGGCACTTCTCGCAACACAAGCCCATGGCAAGACAATCATCAAGGATGCAGAAGAGCTTAAGGTGAAGGAAACAGACCGCATTACTGCCGTGGTGACGGAGCTGAAAAAATTAGGGGCGGATATCGAGGCAACGGAAGACGGCATGATCATCAACGGCCCGACGAAGCTGCATGGTGCATCCCTGCAATCATACGGCGATCACCGGATCGGTATGATGGCCGCTGTGGCAGCCCTCATTACGGACGGACCTGTCGAGCTCGACGATGCAGATTGCATAGCGGTATCCTATCCGGCATTTTTTGAACATATTGCTTCGCTGACGGAAGGGAAATAAAATAAAAGGGGTGCAGACATGGCGAAAGCCTTGAAATGTCTGCACCTCTTTCGTGTTATTATGATGGTAGAAAACTATCCCAGGATTCTATTTTGATTGAATCCTTTTTCTTGTGAAGCGGAGAATCCTGCTGTAGCATAAGGGATGACTAAGATGGAAAAGGTGAAAGTATATGGATGAAATGTTACAAGCCATTCAGAATGGCGACCTACAACAAATCAATGCGTTTTTGGAAACGTTTTTAATGAATGCAGCGCCGGGTGAGCAATACGAGGCGGCGGAAATGCTGATGCAATACGGCTATCTCGAGGAGGCCGACCGTGTGCTGGAACACCTGGCATTCCTGTTCCCTGAAGAAGCCCAAATTACAATCGACCGTGCAAACGTGTTCATGGAGATGGGGAACGAGGATGAGGCACTGGAGCTGCTGCTGTCTGTGCCGGAGGAAGCGCCGGAATACCCCCAGGCCCTGCTCGCACTTGCTGATTATTATCAGATGCAGGGCTTATTCGAGGTGGCAGAAAAGCGAATCAACGACGCGCTCGAGCTATTGCCGAACGAGCCGCTGCTGCAGTTTGCAAAGGCCGAGCTCAACTTTGAAACCGGCCGTTTTACGGAAGCTGCCCGCATCTATGAGGAGCTGTATGAAAAAGATAAGCAATTTGCCGGAATTCTGCTGGCAGCACGGCTGGCCGAGGTGTACCGTGCCGGTGCTGCCTATGAGACGGCACTCGATTATTATATGGAGGCGCTTGAAGAAGAGGTGACACCGGACCTGCTGTTCGGCTCAGCCTATGCCGCCTTCCAATCGGAAAAATACGAGACGGCCATCCAGCAGCTGGAAGACCTGAAAGAGCTGGATCCCGACTACTTCTCCGGCTATCTGCTACTGGCGGAAAGCTACGCCATGCTGGAGGACCACAAACGTGCCTACAAGGCAATCCAGGAAGGGCTTGCACGCGATGAGTACGACAAAGCGTTGTATCTGTTCGCTGGTAAGATGGCGCTGAAGAACGGCCTGCCGCAGGAAGCGGAACAGCATCTGCAGCAGGCAATTGCGCTCGATCCCGAATATATGGAGGCGACGCTCGTATTAATGTCGATGTATGCGCAGGAAGAGCGCTACGGAGAGGTCATCCAATTATTTGAGCACCTGCAAAATGAAGATTTTGACTGGACAGCCCTTTATCCTTATGTAGCAGAAGCGTATGATAAAGAGGAGGAGTTTGCCAAAGCATATGAAATTTACAAGAACGCATATAATGATTTCAAAGAAGATGTGGCGTTTTTGGAGAAATATTGTTACTTCCTGCTTGAAGACGGCAAGCGGGAGGAAGCGTATGCTATAGCGAAACAACTTGCAGAGCTGGAGCCTACGGAGCAGGAATGGCAAAGCTTACTTGAACGCTTTGAATAGAGGGGGAATAGGATGACTTCTTCCATCCCAGTAGTAGAGAAAAAAACATTCATTCGATGGTTTTTGAAAAACCATCAGCTAAAGAGAAGAGAATGTGTATGGATCTTGAATTATTTGTTGAGCAACGACCGTCTGCTTGAACATGTTCATTTTGTAGAGGAGGCGCACTATTGCCCGCGGGCAATGGTGATGTCTTCAGTAGAGCATACCGGCGTCCCGTTCCGCTTTTATAAGGGGAATGTCATGACGAGCGATGCCGAAAAGTCATTTCATGATTTGCGTTTGAATCCAGACGAAAGCATCTTCATACAAATCAATTTCCCGAACGTCCCACCACATATACACTACTTGTCGGTGCTTGAGGAAAACCCCTATATGCCAAAATCCCTTCATATCAGCGAGAAGGACCGGATGGTTGCCGAGCAGCTCTTGAAAGATAGCATGCTTGCATTCCAAGAGGGGAAAATCTTGCGCCAAATAGACGAAGCATTGGATGCAGGAGATAAGGAACGCTTTTTCGAGCTATCGAATTTACTGCAGGCATTGAAGCATACATCATCACAACAATGAGTTCTGGAAGGAAGAGAATACATGTTTTTTAATGTTAAAGATATAGAACAGTTCCAATCACAAAAGCAATTCATCGATACGGTGATTGTGCCGCTATTAAGTTTAGAGTTTGCTGATGACCGTAGTAGGCAGAGCAGTTCGGCGGCGGAGTTCCTCATGTCACTGACGGCTTTTATCGAGCAACAATTCAAAGGCCGTCTGCTCGTGACGCCGCCATTTTCATATACGCAGGCATTGAAGGGCGGCATCCGGCTTGAAGCAATCCAGGAGGAGCTCCAATCAGCAGGCTTTAAACATGTTTTTTTCATGACGTGCGACCATTATTGGACGACACTCGAAGGGGGAGCGAGCGTTATCTGGCTGCCGGCCATTCCGCTTGAATCAATGGATAAAGCAGTGAAGCAAAGAATCTTGGAAGACCAGCTGAAGCAGGTCATTCCAACGTTTACTAGTGCTTGGACAAGCGCATAAATATTTGATTCATCAAATGTTCACAATAAGTCGAAATCGGACGAATGCAATATTGACCAACCAATTTTATTGATATATCATAGATATGTCCTAGTTATTACTATTTGTAAAATTATTTGTCTGTTTGGACTAGCCTTTTAGTTAGAGGGGGGAAAAGGATTGAGTAACAATCGAGTAACACGTCGCCAATTTTTAACTTACACAATTACAGGTGTTGGTGGATTTATGGCTGCAGGTATGCTGATGCCGATGGTGCGTTTTGCAATCGATCCAGTATTGCAAACAAAGGCGGAAGGCGATTTTGTCGTAACACAACAAAGAATTGCCGATCTTACGGAAGAGCCCGTGAAAGTTGACTTCTCCTACGAACAAGTTGATGCCTGGTACAAGTCCGAAGTGACGGATGCTGCTTGGGTGTACAAGAAGGGTGATGAAATCATCGCGCTTTCACCAGTATGTAAGCACTTGGGATGTACGGTAAACTGGGCGAGCGATTCAGCACACCCTGATCAATTCTATTGTGCATGCCACGGTGGGCGTTATGAAAAATCAGGTGTGAACGTTCCAAACACACCACCAACTGGACCTTTAGATCAATATGAAGTGTCTGAAAATGATGGCTATTTAATGCTTGGGAAAAAGTTCGAAAATAGTTTTGCATAATTAAGTTAGGGGGTACGACATCAGTGCTAAATAAAATTTACGATTGGGTCGATGAGCGCTTAGATATCACTCCTATTTGGCGTGATATTGCCGACCATGAAGTGCCAGAGCACGTTAACCCTGCACATCACTTCTCAGCATTCGTTTATTGTT
>JBJEFP010000068.1:0-2195 GCA_051874195.1 Lysinibacillus sp.
AGTTACAAAAGATGCAACACAGGAGGATTTTACTCATGAGAAAACAAATTTTAGCAGGTGTGCTTACTGCTACGTTGACCTTTGCTGGACAACCAATAATTTCCGATGCAGCGTATAAAGATGTCCCTGCAACCCACCAAAATTATAGCGATATCATGTTCTTGTTGGAACGCGGTATTATTAATGATAGTAATGTATACGGTATTTCAGATACCGTTACACGCCAAGAAGTGGCTGTCATGGTAGCAAAAGCATTGGAGTTGGACGGGACAAAGCGTACGACTGACTTCAAAGATATACCGGTCAGCCATATCAACAGCGGCTATATTCAATCTGCGGTCGAAGCAGGCATCATAAAAGGTTACCCTGACGGCACATTCAAGCCAAATAATAAAGTAACACGGGGACAAATGGCGGCTTTTCTCGGAAGAGCTTTTGACTTGCCGGCCAGCTCCACTACATTTAAAGATGTGAAACCAACTGACACAGGCGCAGAATTTGTAGGTCGCTTAGCTGCTGCCAAAATTACGACGGGGTATGGCGATGGCACATTTAAGCCTTACGCTAATTTAACGCGGGCGCATATTTCTGCCTTCATTGCGCGCGCTGTACGTTATGAGGAGACTGGCATCGCCATCCCAAATACAAAAAATAATGGGCCGGCAAAAAATCCAGGCTCAAATAATAAAGATGGCGGCCCAGCCACTCAAATTATCAAGGGAGCACCTACCAGCTTCAAAAACTGCGATGAGATGCGCAAATACTACCCGAATGGCGTTAAATCGGGCCACCCTGCCTATTCGAAAAAGCAAGATCGGGACGGAGACGGAGTTGCTTGTGAAGTCTAAAGACTAACTCGAAACGTTTCCTTAAAGATAAGTAGAAAAAATAGTTTACAACTAAGAAGCTACCCGGAGAGTCAAATCTTTTTGGGTGGCTTTTATGCATATTATCTCATGCTCTCTCCTCCCTCACGTTATAATATGAGATATCTCATACTTATGGAGGCGGAGCATGCAAGTTTACCAGAAAGAACAGCGCGCACACTATTTGCAACTGTACCCGATTGCCCATCTTTTCTCTTTCGACATCGAGGAATATATCCAGGTGCATGAATATGACCGCGGGGAATGGATCATCAGGGAGGGGCAGCAGCCGGACTATCTGTTCTATGTCATCGAGGGCAAGGCGAAAATCTATATCACCCATCAGAACGGCAAGGTATCGCTGCTGAATTTCATCAACCGCTCGGACTACATTGGAGAAATAGAGCTGCTGCATGAAGTGTACTATTCAAAGGGCATACAGACTTCCACAAGGACAGTGTGCTATGCCATTCCTTTCCATAGCTGCCGTGGCAAGCTGTTGGAGGATGTAAAGTTTCTCCGGCATCTGTCCATCTTCTTGAGCGAGAAGGCGACCTTTATGTCCATGAAATACTCACAGAGCCTGGCTTTCCCACTGGAGAACAGGCTGGCCGACTTCATCCTGCAAACGGCGGATGAAGATTTCTATAAGGAAAAACACGTGACGGTCTGTGACTTTTTAGGTGTATCCTACCGGCATCTGCTGCATGTGCTTACCCAGTTCTGCCAGAAAGGCTATCTCCAAAAGGACGGCCATGCCTACCGGATCAGGGATAAAAAGATGCTGGAGGAGCTTTCGGGGATGCTGAAGAATGGATAGCATACGGATACCGTTCAACATTTTCAACTCCTCTTTTTTGCCATCAAAAAACTGCTCCCGCCGTTTGGATTATTGATTGAATCCAAACAGCTGGAACAGTGTATCCTTCGAGACGAGCACATCTGCTAGCGTATAGCTATCGAGCACATTCAAATATGCCTGCAATGCCTCATGAAGTGCATTTTTCAGCCGGCATTCCGGCGAAATCCGGCAAAGGTTGTTCTCCGGATTGAAGCATTCCACCATATGAAAATCCTCCTCGGTTTTACGGACGACCTGTCCAATAACAATGTCCTCCGGCTCCATCGCCAGACGGATTCCTCCGCCTCTTCCCCGGATTGTTTCGATATAGCCGTGCTTTCCTAAATCATATGTGACTTTCATTAAATGATTTTTTGAAATTTGATATGTGTCTGCTATTTCCTGGATCGTTGCCAAATGATCTGAACCACGTACGCCCAAATACATCAGCACACGCAATGAATAGTCTGTATATACTGTCAAGCGCA
>JBJEFP010000069.1:0-6176 GCA_051874195.1 Lysinibacillus sp.
TATACAAGGAAACGAAAAAGCGCTGTGCAAGACTGCGCTTGAAAAAATAGCAAAACCGGGGAATCTACTATGCCAAAGATTTCCCGGTTATTTTTTTGTTAGGGAGTTAGAAAGCAAAATTAGGTTAAGGCTATCCGGCTGAGAGGAAGCTTCATCATCTCAGACCAAGGAGACCTCATCTGAATCTGTGAGTTGGGTGGAGTCATTGACCTTATAACCGTGGGTCAACCGGTTCGCTTTCAAGCGCAAGGGTAGCGAGGGCGCATTCATGTACACGTGCACTGCTTTCCTGCTGCACAAAACGCTCAAGCCCTTCCATACCCAGTATGAATTCCTGCAGGGCATTGCGCATCTTGCGGGAAGGGTTGCGCTTTTTCAAAGCTTTCAGCTGCGCTTCATCGGTATAATCCATACCATAAATGATGCGTAAATACTCACGTCCACGCACTTTGACAGCGGGCTGCAACAGCTTTCCTTTTCGTCTTTCGATAAAGTTCAACGGCTTGATGACGATGCCTTCATGGCCAAGTTCGGTCATGTCCTGCCACCAATTGATCACTTCTTCTTCTTGCTGTTCCGTTTCAATCAGACGGTATTCGGTCGCTAAAAACAGTGTGCTGTTTTCCGCCAACAAGGCATTCATCTCCATATGCCATGTATGCGGCTTGTCGAAATGGGTTGATTGGCTATGGGCCAAAATATGAAACGGCGCAATTTGGATGCCGTTTAGATTGTTTGTCGGCCAGCAATAGTTTTGATACACGGCATCAAAGCGTGCAGCATTCTTCACCTTATGTGTGTATTCCTCCACCCAATTTGATACATCGACATGTGCTGTTGCTTGCAGCTTATTTAAAAGGAATTGCCTGTCCATCAGCGCCTGCTCTGCCACGTTGGCATATTGCGTATCAATTAAGCCATGTGCTTTTAAGTTCCACGGCAAAATTTCGGCATCCATCAGGACATAGTCTGTTTGGAATCTTTCGAAGTAATTCTTTTCAATCAGTTCCCGATGAATGGCTTTTAGCACCGCCTGCTGCAAATTCCCCTCAAAGAATGCCCGTCCTGTACGGGTTGTGATTACACCGAGTGCATCTGTATTTAGCAGCTGCTTCGTCACCTTTTCATCTTTAGCGATGAAGATGACCGCGCGGCTACCCATATGTTTTTTCTCGGCAATCATTTGTGTGACGCCATGCTTCCTGTAATACGCAAATGCTTCAGCAGGATGCTCCAAATAATCCGCTGAAGCGGAAGTCTGCGGTGTCGGGCTCATTGTCGGCGGGATATACAGCACCTGCTCAGGCGGCAATGTATAATGGGAGAACGTATCCATGGCAGCAAGCGCTTTTTCTTTCGGAATCGTGACTTCCTCACCCGTTGCTGTATGGACCGTAAAGCCATTCACATAATGGGCCGCTAGTGGCGGGGCAAAGCGTTTGTCCTTCGCAGCTGTCAGTGGATTGTCAACATCCCCGGTGTAATTATGCTGGGCATCTACTGCAACGAAATTCTCCTCGGGATAACGGAAGGCCGTCAGCTGGCCGCCGAATACGACCCCCTGGTCAATATTAATGGTACGGTTGGCTTTGAATGGTTTTGGCTTCGGTTCATGTCCCCACACAATGAGCTCGCTTGTTTTGTGATCCATAAACCAGTCCCCACGAAGCGGCTTGCCGTTTGCGTCCATGCCTTGTACTTCCCCGTAGCGGCAAAAATCACGGATGCGCTTGGAATCCTTGCCGATATAGCGGTCTGAAATACCTGCATGCACTACAACCACTTTTCGTATGTTGTTTCTGGTTAGGATGTAATGGGAAGGGGAGGTGAGCAGCATGTTCGCAAAGCGCTTTTTCAATGTTTCAGCCGCTTCTTTCCCATAAGTGTTCTCATACTCTTCAAACTCCTGCGCTACATGTTCATCACCATGCTGCAGTGTCACTTTTTGTCCCTGAAGCCAGCGGGCGATCTTCCAGCCGTGATTGCTATCAACCATAAAGCTTTCGCCTGCTTCGACTTGCCGTAGCCAAAACAGCATCGTCTCCATCGATTTTGGACCACGGCTCATAATATCCCCGACTGATAATAAGCGGCGGCCTTGCGGGTGGATATACAGCTCGCCCTGTTTCTCATAGTCGAGTTTATGAATCAGTGCCATCATCTCATCAAAGCAGCCATGAATGTCGCCGATGATATCAAAGCCGGCACCCAGGTCCAGCAGGTGAGGAGATGGTTGCCTTATAATCGTCATTTCCTCACCGCGCCACATATACAGCTTTGAATAGGGCTCTTTTTTGATGTTGCGGAGCTCATAGTGGAACGTGCGCATTTGCTGTTCAAGCCGCTTCTTGCCACGTGGCTGTAAGCGCTGCTCGTCACGCTTGAGCAGCTCATCCTTTGGTACATCAAACACGAGCGCAATTATAGGCACATGCTGCTTCTTGGCGATTCCTATGTATTTTGTCCGTTCAACATTACGTAGATGTGTCGCATCGATAAACGTGACTTTATTCAGTTTCGCACGGGATGTGACAACTTCTTGCAGCACGTGGAATGCTTCGGCAGAGATTTGCTGATAGTCTTCATAAAGTACATCCTGGTCTTCTCGTGGCACTTTCGAAAAATCAATATATTCAATGTCCGATACAAGCTCCCGGTATGCATCGGAGCCGACGACCTCCGAGCGTAATAGCTGCTGCTCGCTCATAAGCTTTTCAAGCAGTGTGGACTTTCCACTGTTGGAAGGTCCTATACATAAAACGATGGCTCCTTGTGGCAGGTAAAGCTGCAAATTAATCCCTCCTCGTCATTACACACATTTGTGTTGGTGTGCCGTATAGTGCGTGTTCATCACCAATGCCTTCAAAGTACAGATCATATTGTGGCGCCACCGTTTTGCACCATGCTTGAAACTGTGTGCGCGTCCACTCGAACCGGTGGTCATCGTGACGCATCTCTTCTAGCTCATACACGGCATTATACTCCGCATTTGGTGTGGTGATAATCATGTTTTTCGGGGCATAGGTGTCTGTAATAAGCTGCATCATTTGCATCAGCCGCTCTTCATTGATATGCTCGATTACCTCGCACAAAATGAAGACATCGGCCCCGCTGAATGTTGCATCCTCATAATAGAGGGAGCCCCACTGGATGGTTGGCGTTACAGCGAAGTCAGCCTCATGAAAGCGCTTTGTCATTTTCGCAAGTGCGGTATTGCTTGGATCCACAGCATACAGCGTGTCGATTGTTTTTAGCTGCGCTAATCGCTCTGTGAGTTTTCCTTCCCCAGCACCCATATCAATAACGAATCGATGGGGCAGCTTCTCCACCTGTTTAACAATGGCCTCGTAGCGTTGCGTATTAAGTGAAATTCGCTTTTCCTCTGGTGCCTCGTTCAGCAAATGGCGGAAGCGCAGCGCTTTTTTATAAATCATGGCACGCATGGGGTGCGTATCAAGCCAGCCTTCACCGTAACGCTGGAGCCGCTCCTGTTCTTTTTCATCGATAAAGTAATGCTTATAATCGTCCATCACCGGAATTAAAATGAAAAGCTGCTGCAGCGCCTGCTGCAACGTGACCATGTTTGTAAGCGTTAAAAAGCGGGCACGCTTCTGTTCGGAAATCGTTTGAATCGTTACTTCATAGCCAAGTGGCTGCCATAATGCACGAATCTCTTCATCAGTCAATGATGTGGCGACTGGTCCGACTTCAAAGGTAAATGGGAAGCGCTGTGATACATATTTTTCGTATTCTTCCTTTGGCTTGCCGTTCAATGCTGTACCGAGTGCCGAGCGAATAAGGGATAAAAAGATCGTACTCACTGCAAATTCGCGGTCATTGATATAGTGCGTAATATCGTAAGCCTGCTCATCGTTGACTAGTGAAAGCGCATCGGGTGTCACAAAAATGGTCGCATATAGTTCATCCGAGGTCATCGTGTGGTACACGAAGCGAACGGCATGATTTTTTGCGTGGCGCTCATGGACGTTGTTTGGATTTTTAGCGAGTAAATAAGACACTGCTTGTGCATCCGGTGATTTTGTATAAATCGATAGCTGCATACAATATCCTCCTTCCGTTTCTCTCATACTACTAAAAAAAGGCATCCGCGCCAACTCCTTGGGGTAGCGTGAATGTCTTTTCGCATCAAATATTTACTAGAGGTATGGTTTGCTGTGGTGACCTTACAGGAGGCATCCCTTGTTTAGTGGACATATAACAAGAAGAAAAGAGCTGCCCGGAAAGCCGAAGCTTTCTGGACAGCTCTATTTTGGTTTCTCTCCATGCTGAAGCTGTTGCCGGGAGAATGAATGTCTTTCTATTCTTCCGTGTCTTCCTCATCTCCTGTTGGAGGGACAGATGGGGTAGTTGGCGGAACGGTAGGGGTTGTGCCAGACTGGCCTCCCTGCCCGTCGTTCGTGTTGTTGCCACTGCCATTGTTGTTTTGGCTACCGTTGTTGTTCGAATTGCCGTTGTTGTTTTGGCTGCCATTGTTGTTTTGGCTATCGTTGTTATTCGAATTGCCAGTGTTGTTTTGGCCACCATTGCTGTTCGAATTGCCATTATTGTTTTGGTTACCGTTATTGTTTCCAGGACGTTGTTGCTCAGGCTTCTCGACATCCGGCTCTTCGACATTTGGTTCATCCGGCTCCTCGGATTCAGGCTCGTTACCGTCGATGTAAAGGGAGACGGTACCTGGTGCACTGCGTTTTTCTCCGTCTATGGCGACGACGGAGAATGTGTAGTCGCTACCTTGCTGGATATTTGAAATGGTTGCCCGTTTCGCCCCGGTCGTTTCAATAACGACTGAGTCACCACCGTCGATTTGCATTGTCACCTCGTACGTGTAGTTCACCGGCTCCTCACCTTCTGCAGGAGAGTCATTATGCGACCATGTCAGCTCGATCAGCTGGCTAGCATCATCATACTCTGCATATACATTGGTTGGTGCTTCGATTTCCACTTCTTCCTCTTCAACAGAAACGGTTGTTGGCTCTGTACCACGTACGAACAGCTCCGTGGATTTCAAGCTGGAAGGTGTATTGTCGCCTGCAAGCTGAAGTGGCTGACTGCCCACGACAATCGTTTTGGAAACGACGGATTTAGGCTGCTTGAATTTCTCGTTTGGTACATTTTTAGACAAGTCCGTCATGATGGACTTGAACAGGCGCTGTGCCAGTCGACGCTCCTCCCAGGAAGTGATCGGCTCGCTTCGTTCATGATAACCGCTCCAAATAGCAATGGAGTAGTTCGGCGAATAGCCCGCAAACCATGAATCAGGCACGGCAGACGAAGGTAGGTCATACCTCTCGAAGTCATCTTTCGAATAGTTCGTCGTTCCTGTCTTGCCGGCGATATCGACCCCAGGCACCATGGCTGCCGTACCTGAAGCGTTCGGCTTGTTGCTTACCACATCGCGAAGGATGTCCGTCACCATGTATGCAGTATAGTCGTTCATCGCAATAGTGGATTTCGGCTTATAGCTTTCAGATGTCCCGTCACGGTACTCGATTTTGATGATGGAGTATGGATCCGTATATTCCCCGCCATTCCCGAAAGCGGCGTAGGAGGCTGACATCTGGATAGGGGAGATGTTTACTTTTCCTCCCCCGATTGCATCGGCTTCCACTAAGGAATCAACCTCAATGCCCAATTTGGAGATGAATTCTTTTGATTTTTCCGCTCCTACCTCCTTGAAGGTCTTCACGGCAGGCACATTTCGGGAAGTATAAAGGGCTTCCCGTACTGTCATGGTGCCCATGTATTTATTATCCCAGTTTCTAATCGGCTGACTTGAATTTGTATAATTCATCGGTTCGTCTACAATTGTTTCACCCGTCGACCATTTGGAATATTCAATGGCCGGTCCGTAGTCTACAAGAGGCTTTAATGTAGAACCAGGCTGACGGTCATCACGGTCATCTGCATAGTTCCAGCCGAAATCGGTGCCATAATTTCGACCGCCTCCAATTGCTGCAATCGCACCTGTCTTCGTGTCGACGACGGAAATGCCCGCCTGGATGTTTTCAGTCGGGAAATTGCTATCGTCATTCATTATCGATTCGACTGTTTTTTGGGCGTTCGGATCCAGTGTTGTATACACCTTGATGCCTTCCGCCAGCAAACCTTCACTGCCCTTATCGGACAGTTCATTTATGACGATATCCAAAAATGCC
>JBJEFP010000069.1:6276-18195 GCA_051874195.1 Lysinibacillus sp.
CAAACCTTCACTGCCCTTATCGGACAGTTCATTTATGACGATATCCAAAAA
Source organism: Lysinibacillus sp. (assembly GCA_051874195.1). GTDB lineage: Bacteria > Bacillota > Bacilli > Bacillales_A > Planococcaceae > Lysinibacillus_B. The sequence goes on from JBJEFP010000069.1 coordinate 6,328, forward strand.
TGCCGGGTACTTCGTCACGAAATTCGTTCCGCGCTCTTCTTCCGGAAGAAGGGCTGCCGTTACGTCGACTTCCTTGGCGGCTGCCGCCTCGGCCTCGGTGATTTTGTCATGCTGCACCATCAAGCCTAGTACGATGTCGCGGCGCTGTTTGGCCCGCTCCGGATTTTTGAATGGATTATAGGCATTCGGGCTTTGCGGCATACCTGCCAGCAGGGCCATCTCATCCAGCTCAAGCTCATCCAGCTCTTTACCATAGAAGTACTCGGCTGCTGTACCGAAACCGTACACCCGTCCGGACATAAGCACTTTATTGAAGTACATCTCGAAAATTTCTTCCTTGGAATACTTGCGTTCCAACTTGAGGGCGAGCCATGCTTCCTGGGCCTTCCGCTCCAGCTTCTTCTCATTCGTAAAGAAGGAGTTCTTTACAACCTGCTGTGTGATTGTACTTGCACCTTGTGCCCCGAAACCATCACGAAGGTTGGCGATGACAGCACCGCCAAGACGCCAGATGTCTATCCCGAAGTGATCAAAGAAACGAGAGTCTTCCGTGGCGATGATGGCATCAACCATCTCCTGGGGAATATCTTCATATTCTATATATTTACGATTTTCCTCTGCACCAAATGTGGCGAACAATTCGCCATTTACATCATAGAATTCAGATGGAATAGGGTCTTTTAATGCTTCTTCATCCAGGTCCGGCGCCTTACTTACATAATAGGCGAAGAGACCGGCTCCTCCGATGAAGAGGGCGATTCCCACTGCAAGAACGGCCATTACAATCCGTTTCAGCCATGTTTTTGCAGGAGGACGATTCTTTTTCTTTGCTAATTCACGTGCTTTTTTTATATCTTCACGTGTACGTCTTCTTTCTGTCACGTTTTCTTCTCCTCACTTTCACAAACTACTTGTTTGCGGCCAACTTTTTTACGACCTGTAAATAGTCGATGCGCGGTGCATAGCCCAGCTGCAGCTCCTCACCGGCCTCCTCAAAGGCAGACAGCGGAATCGATTTACGCCCGCCGGCTTCCATGTCAGTCCACGCTTTTTCAATCATATGGAATGGTGCGACGAATGTACGCTCCAGCTTTGAGAAACGTACGATGAAAAATGCTATGCCTTTTTGTACAACGATTGCCTGCATATGTTTGATTTGGTGCGGGTGGATGTTCTTTAGAGGAAAGGATGTCTTGCTTTCCGTCTCCTTGGCCTCGAAATCGATATAATAGCCATTCCATACCCCGTTGTAATCCGTCGTGGAGGGCGTACGGAAATAGGCTTCCCGAATGACCGCCGCACTTCGCTTCGGATATTCTACTTTGACGATTTGGATCGGCACAGGTTTCTTGTAAATATTGGCTATGCCATTTGCCACGTAAAACTCATTCGTCTCATTCAAGTCGTCCTCTAGACTCTTACCCCGATTGCTGAATGATATATCTTTTTTCTGCTTCCTTTTGACAGGCGACTCGTTTTGTGTTGGTTGATATACTTTTCCGTTTGGATAACGTATAGCCATGGAATCACCCCTTCTTTTACATTACGCCCCTAGTGTACCATAACATTTACGCAAAAAATCATACGTTTTAGCGAACGATGACTAGTTTTAGCAAACGTATAGGAACTTTCAGTTTTTCGTCTAATAGTTCATTAAAAAAGGGGGCTGGAATGATGCACAAAATCAATAGACTGGTCAATCTTGTAGAATGTATAGACGAATTATTGACGGTACGCATGGAATATGAACAGATGCAGGCAAGTGCAGCGCTGCAAGTGAAAATAGTAAAGGCTCATCAGAAAGTTAGCTTAACAGAAAAAAAGTACGGCGTAAAGAATGCACGTTCGCCTGTCAGTAGTGAAGTAGACTAGTTTTTGGTACACTTAATAGTAACGAACATACTTAGAGGTGTACAAAATGGAATTACTAACGATGACAAATGAACTGCTTTTGGCATGTGACGAGGCGGTCGCACGCTTTTACGAGATGCGTGAACGAGATGTCGAGCCTGATTTTTTCAGTGATGTGAAGCCGTACGCAGATGATATGCGCACGCTTTTAGTGTCCTGGCAGCAGCTTGCCCATGAATGGATCGCTACGAAGCGGCCGAAATATATGCATACGCAGCAAATCGACTATGCAAGGGAAGCGATGGAACAATTTTTTGTGCAGTCCTTCTATAAAGCCACCAGCAAAAAACGATTGATCCAGTCTATTGAATCGACTAAATATACACTAGCTACTTTAAAAAGATATGTAGAAGAAGGGGATGCGCATGTTTAGCAAAAAGAAATCCATCAGCGAGCTGCTCCAGGCCTGGCAGTACGACGAAGAGCTCAAGCAGAACATCGCCCACTGGCATACGCTTGACGGCAAGCCTGCGGAGTACGAGCCCTTTCCTGAAGAGCTGCATCCTTCTCTTCAGAAGGCGCTGCGCTCGCGCGGAATCGAAAAATTATATACCCATCAGCGGGAGGCATTCGATAAAGCGATGCGAGGTGTGTCTTTTACAGCCATCACGCCCACTGCATCTGGTAAATCGCTTTGCTACCATCTGCCTGTTTTGCAGGAAATCATCAATGACAAATCAAGCCGCGCCATCTATTTGTTTCCGACAAAGGCCCTGGCCCAGGATCAGAAGACGGACTTGAACGAGTTGATTGAAGCGACAGGTGAGGAGGTTTTGAGCTATACGTATGATGGCGATACGGCGCCCGGCATCCGCACGAAAATACGAAAGGCCGGGCACATCGTCATGACGAATCCGGATATGCTGCACTCCGGCATCCTGCCGCACCATACGAAATGGGTGTCGCTGTTTGAAAACCTGAAATACATCGTCGTCGATGAGCTGCATACCTATAAAGGTGTCTTCGGCAGCCATGTGGCGCATGTCATCCGGCGCTTGAAGCGGATTTGTGCGTTCTATGGCTCGAATCCCGTATTTATCTGTACATCAGCAACGATTAAAAACCCGAAGGAGCTTGCGGAATCCTTGACGAATGAAAAGCATGAACTGATTGAAAAATCCGGGGCTCCTGTCGGGAAAAAGACGTTTATCTTTTATAATCCACCGATTGTCAATACGACGTTCGGTGTACGACGGAGTGCGGTGCTAGAAGTGCGCGATTTATCGAGAAGGCTGTTTGAAGCAGGTATCCAGACGATCATCTTTGCAAAATCGCGGGTGCGTGTCGAGATGCTCGTCACCTATTTAAAATCCCTTACGGCCAAAAAGATCCAGGATGAATCCATACAGGGCTACCGGGGCGGCTATCTGCCAAGTGAGAGACGGGCCATCGAAAAGGGCTTGAGGGAAGGCTCCATCCAGATGGTCGTGTCGACGAATGCCTTGGAGCTGGGCGTCGACATCGGCCAGCTACAGGCGTGCATCATGACCGGATATCCGGGGAATATCGCGAGCGCCTGGCAGCAGGCCGGACGCGCCGGCCGCCGCCAGGATGAGGCGCTGATCATCTACGTGGCACAGTCAACGGCGCTGGACCAGTACATCGTGAACCATCCGACATACTTTTTCGGGACGCATCCGGAAGAGGCCCGCATCAATCCGGATAACATCATCATTTTAATGGACCATTTGAAATGCGCCGCCTTTGAATTGCCGTTTTCCATGACAGATACTTACGGGGAATTCACTGTACAGGAGCTGCTTGCCTATCTGGAAGAAGAGGGCGTGCTTGTCAAGACGAGCACACAGTGGCACTGGATGAGCGACCGTTTTCCTGCACATGAAATCAGTCTGCGGTCCGCCGCACAGGAAAATGTCGTCATCATCGATATGACGCTGCCGCAGAACAAGGTCATCGGTGAAATGGATACATATAGCGCCATGACATTACTTCATGAAGAAGCGATTTATATGCATCAAGGAATACAGTTCCAGGTGGAGAAGCTCGACTGGGAGGAAAAGAAGGCATATGTACGTGAAGTGGACGTCGATTATTTCACTGATGCGAACCTTGCCGTCGAGCTGAAGGTACTGAGTGAGGACAAATCCGCCCAGTACAAGTCCGCGACTGTGAGCTACGGGGATGTCAGCCTGCTAGCGATTCCGACGATTTTTAAGAAAATCCGATTCAACACGCATGACAATATCGGCTCGGGACCGATTTCGATTCCGCCGATGGAAATGCATACGAGTGCTACTTGGGTGAGCTTCGATATGCCGGATAACTGGTCAGAGGAGCAATTGACGGATGCGCTGAACGGGGCGGCCTATGCAATGGGCGGCTTCATTCCACTGTTTTTGCATTGCGACCGGAGCGACTTGTCGGTTGTGCCGCAGGTGAAGGCTGTGCATAATGATAGGCCGACCATCTTTATCTATGACAGCTATCCGGGCGGAATCGGGCTCAGTGAGCGGGTATACGACATTTTGCTTTCCCTGCTGGAGCGTACGATTGAGCATGTGGAGAGCTGTCCGTGCAAATCGGGCTGCCCTTCATGCATCGGTGCACAGGACAGCATCGGGGACGGCAAAAAACAGGTAGTGAAAGTATTATCTATTTTAAAAGATGAGATGGAGTGGCTTCCATGAGTTACGAAAATAAAATCCTCCAAATGAAGAAGATGCTCGGCAAAAAGACAGAGACGAAGCAGGAGAAGCCTGCTTTTGTGAAGCCGGACCAACCGGGCTATGTGGGCAACTGGCAGCAGGCTGGGCTCACCCTTGTCGAAAATGATTTTGGTGTGCTGTTCAAGCGTGTCGTGACATATCCGCTTGATTACAGGCACGGCAGATATCAATTGCAGGAGCTGTTTGATGCCATCAAATTATGGGGACAGTCGGAGCACGAGCATCCCTATGCTGTCACTGCCGATGAGACGCTCGTATTTTTTGATACGGAGACGACGGGCTTGAAAGGGGTAGGTACGCATATTTTTCTGCTGGGCTTCCTTGAAACGGATGGAGAAGAATTTACCTTGACGCAGTATGTCCTTGCCGATCCATCGAACGAAGCGTCCCTCCTGTTCGAATCAAGGCTATGGCAACGGACGGCGACCGTCGTTTCCTATAATGGGAAAAGCTTCGACTGGCCACAGCTTGAAATGCGCTGGACATTAAATCAGGCACATATACCAAAGCTGCGGCAACAAAAGCAGATTGATCTGCTGCATAGTACAAGGCGTCTGTGGAAGAACGATTTGGAAAAGATGAAGCTGACGACCATCGAGCAGGAAAAGCTCGGATTCCGGCGTGTAGGCGACATCCCTGGCTTCTTGGCGCCAATCATCTATTTCGACGCGGTCAAGAGCGGTCAGGCAGACGCATTGATGAAGGTGCTCCAACATAATGAATGGGACTTATTATCGCTCGTCACGCTGTACATCCATTCAACGCAATTATTGTTCCAAAAAGGCATAGCCGATTCTGCCGTCACATATACCAATATCGGGAAATGGTACAATGACCTGAAGCAAAAAAACACGGGGATGGATGTCCTTACGGCTGTAACGGAACATTTCGATTCATCGGATACCGGTCTTGCATACTTTTATTTGGGGATGGAACAGAAACGGGCTTCCCAATACGAACAGGCTGCGAAATCTTTCGCCAACGCATTGCCCGGCATAGACGTACCGTACCGAATCAAAGCGTACGAACAGCTGGCCATCATTGCAGAGCATCATCTGCGAGACTATGAGGAAGCGAAAGATTATGCGCAATCGGGCATGCAGCTGATCGGCAGCCATGAAAAATGGTCCCTTCTCCAGAAGGAAAAGCAGATTTCCGTCTGGGAGAAGAGGTTGCATCGGATTACGAATAAATTAAACAAATTAATGAATTAACATATACTTTCATTCACGTTTTTGAATGCTTTGTGTTATAATGAGTCCACATATGTAGAGAGTACGGAAGGGCGATGTGAATGGATATTAAATTAACTTCAAAGGACATTTTGGAGAAGGAATTTAAGAAAAGCGTAAAAGGCTATAACATAGACCAAGTAGATCAATTTCTGGATCAAGTAATGGAAGACTACGATAAATTTGAAGAAATAGTGAATACACTGAAAGCTGAAAATAAGCGTCTAAAAGAGGAATTGGCAGGAAGTACAAAAAAACCAGTAGCCCAGCCGAATACAAGTAATATGAACTATGACATCCTCAAACGCTTGGCGAATTTAGAAAGAGAAGTATTTGGGGACAAACTTAAGGAAAGATTGTAGTAATCCCATGTTGTCATACCACATCATTTGCAGTATAATAAAAATACATCATGAAATTCGAGTAATCGCTGCATAGCTTGACTATGTAGAGGAAAGTCCATGCTCACACGGATCTGAGATGACCGTAGTGTTCGTGCTTACTGAAAAAATAAGGTAAGGCAAAGCTCAGCTTTGACGGCGGAAGGAATGCCTAAGTCTTCGGATATGGCAGACACTTCCTGAAAGTGCCACAGTGACGAAGCTTGCAGGGAAACCTGCAAGGTGGAACGAGGTAAACCCCACGAGTGAGAAACCCAAATTATGGTAGGGGCACTCTCCAAAAGGAAATGAACGGATGGAGGGACGCATCAGCTTGCTTTTGCGTAGATAGATGATTACTGCCTGGCTGTACGAGGGCTGTGCCCGTTTGAGTACTCAGGAACAAAACATGGCTTACTGAATTTTACGATGCTTTTTTTAGTTGATAAAAAGGCTCTCCATACTTATTTGGAGAGCCTTTCTTTGAGAGATGAAATAAGGGTGAAGAAAATTGAAGAAATTTACCTCTACAGGAGAGGAGACAAAGCGATTGCTTTCTCAGTATCCCGAGCACCTGATCATGAAGATTTTTGAAAACGTTAATGAAGGTATCATGATTACAGATAGAGAGAAAAAAATTATTAACGTCAATCCAGCGTTTGAATTTGTCACAGGGTACAGCCGGGAAGAAGTAGTAGGTAAAGATCCTTCCATCCTGCAATCGGGCATACACGAACTCTCTTTTTATATAAATATGTGGAAAACCATATATGATTTAGGAATATGGCAAGGGGAAATCTGGAATCGCCGCAAAACAGGGGACATCTACCCGGAATGGCTGACAATCATGGCTGTAAGGAATCCTGAAGGAGAAATCACAAATTATTGTGGCATCTTTACGGATTTATCGGAACGGAAAATCGTTGAAAACGAACTAGAGAGGCGGACGTTGACGGATTCTTTGACGGATGTTTCCAACCGCTTTGCCTATTTGGAACGGATGAATGCATTGCTTGAGTCAAGTGTGCATGTATCTCATGATGTACAGCATGCTGTCTTCTTCCTGGACCTGGATCGCTTTAAACAAGTGAACGATACGCTTGGCCATTCAATTGGTGATGCATTATTGGTAGAGATTGCAAGGCGCTTGCAGGGGATGCTGAAGAATAAAGACATACTGGCACGTTATGGAGGCGATGAATTCGTCATTACCTTGACGAATATCATACATCCGAGGGAGGCGGCAAAATTTGCAGAAAAACTCATCCGTGTCATCGAAGAGCCTGTCATAATCGATGATCAGGAGATTTTTATCTCTACTAGTGTCGGAATTAGCATCTTCCCGACGGACGGCGATACAACGGAGCAGCTGGTGAATCGGGCCGACAAGGCGATGACCTATTCCAAAGAGAATGGCCGTAACGGTTTTTCCTTCTATTTCGATGATTTACATATAGATGCGAAGCGTGTCCTGCTACTTGATGCAGAGCTTCGTAAAGCGATTGAAAATCGGGATTTCATGCTTTATTTCCAGCCAAAGATTGATGTGAAGAAGATGCAGATGGTCGGGGTTGAGGCACTTATACGCTGGCAAAACGACAAGTTGGGATTCGTTTCGCCTGGGGAATTCATTCCCTATGCCGAAGAGACCGGGCTGATTATTCCATTGAGTGAAATAATATTTGAACTGGCATGTGAAAGCCACAAGCTGATGATGGAGGCTGGACTTACAAAAATACCGATTGCTATCAATGTATCGAGCATCCATTTCCAACAACCTGATTTTTTGGGGTCCATACAACGGATTTTGGAAAAGAACAATACATCTGCTGTGAACTTTGAAATCGAAATGACGGAAAGAACCGTCATGAACAGCGCTACTGAAACAGTCAGCAAGTTGGTAAAGCTCAAACGGCTGGGATTCAAGCTGTCAATTGATGATTTCGGCACGGGCTACTCATCGTTAAGCTATTTAGTCAGATTTCCGCTTGATGTATTGAAGATTGATCGCAGTTTCATCCAGCACATCTGCTCCTTGGATGACAAGCAGGCAGTAGTGGATGCCATCATACAAATGTCGCACCGTCTGAAGATGAAAGTTGTCGCAGAAGGGGTTGAAAGTGCACAGCAAGTGGAATTACTAAAGGAAATGGGCTGTGATTTCATTCAAGGGTACTATTACAGCAAACCGTTACCAATGAACGAACTGGTGGATTTCATACAGTTCTGGGAAGTCGAACATCAAGGAAGGTATTAATTTATGACAAAATTTCAATTAGTAGCAACGGCAGCAATGGGTCTCGAAGCGATTGTAGCGGAAGAAGTGCAGGCATTGGGCTACGAGACACGTGTGGATAATGGAAAAGTGTATTTTGAAGGGGACGAAACGGCTATTGCGCGCTGCAACCTATGGCTTCGTGTGGCGGACCGGGTAAAAATTGTCGTCGCGCAATTCCCTGCAACCACTTTTGACGAACTGTTTGAGAATACGAAGGCGATTGAGTGGGAGAAGTACTTGCCCGTAGATGCAGCCTTCCCGGTATCGGGCAAATCGGTCAAATCCAAATTATTCAGCGTGCCGGACTGCCAGGCAATCGTCAAGAAGGCAATTGTCGAACGAATGAAGTTCCACTACAAGAGACTTGGATTTTTGGATGAATCTGGTGCAACTTTCAAAATTGAGGTATCGATTTTGAAGGATGTGGCAACTTTAACAATAGATACATCGGGAGCCGGGCTTCATAAGCGTGGCTACCGTCAAGTGCAGGGGGAGGCGCCATTGAAGGAAACGTTGGCTGCAGCCCTTGTCAAGATTTCGAAGTGGAACCCGGATCGTCCATTTGCAGATCCATTCTGCGGTTCAGGGACAATCCCGTTGGAGGCTGCCATGATTGGCCAAAATATTGCACCTGGCTATAACCGGGAGTTCATCTCAGAGGAGTGGAACTGGATGAAGGCGAAAATCTGGGATGAGGTGAGGGATGAAGCGGACAGCCTGGCCAACTATGACCAGCCGCTGGAAATCCTAGGAACGGATATCGATCACCGGATGGTCGGCATCGCGCAGGAAAATGCGATGGAAGCCGGATTTGGGGACATCATTACATTCAAACAGATGCAGGCGACGGACTTTACGACGAAGCTGACGGACGGAGTCATGATTTCAAACCCTCCATACGGCGAGCGAATTGGAGAGAAGGAAGTCATCGAAGGCGTCATCCGCCAAATGGGTCAAGTGATGAACAATTATCCGACCTGGTCGGTGTATATGTTGTCATCGATGGAGAATTTCGAAGAACTTTACGGGAAAAAAGCGACGAAGAAGCGTAAACTATTCAATGGTTTCATTCGCACAGACCTTTATCAGTTCTGGGGACAAAAGTCGAAGCGAGAAGAGTAACGAGGACGGAAGGAGGACTCTCCTTCCGTTTCGTGTTGTAAGAATACTGGAGATTTGTAAGGAGGAAAGCGGGTGTGAAGGCCTGACCAGGTACAGTCATCATTCTGCTTTCCGTTTTGTATGATTGGAATATGAGGGAGAAAGAAAAATATGAGACAACCTTTACCTTTTGAGCTTTCAAAAGACAGTTCGTTTTATGATTCACTCGGAGACTGGCTCGGTGATACATTGTATGATGTCCTGCCGGAAAAGGGCTTCGAGTGCAGGGATGAGCAGATTTTCATGGCCTATCAAATCGAGCAGGCGCTGAAGGAGAAGAATGTGTTATTCGCGGAGGCTGGTGTAGGGACGGGAAAGACGATCGCCTATCTGCTACCTGCCATTTCCTATGCACGTTATACGGGGCGCCCTGCGCTGATTGCCTGTGCTGATGAAACGCTCATCGACCAGTTGGTGAAAGAAGGCGGCGATATTCATAAGCTACGTGACGTGCTGGATTTGAACATCGACGTCCGCCTGGCGAAATCGCGCGACCAGTATCTATGCCTGAAACGCTTTGAAGAGGCGGAAAAGGTGGAAACTGACGAGTGGATTGATGACATCGCCTTTACGATTCCTGAAGAGGTGTATGCGGCAGGCCCCATGACGAAGGCCGTGCCTTATGGGGAACGTTCCGACTTCCCATCTGTCAGTGATGAAAATTGGCAGAAGGTCAATTATAATGCCGTGATGCAATGTGCGGTATGCGATATGCGTAATCGTTGCGGGCAGACGCTGCACCGTATGCATTACCGCCAATCCACAGACTTGATTATCTGCTCGCAGGATTTTTTGATGGAGCATCTGGCGACGAAGGAATCACGCGAACGGGAAGGCCAGCTGCCGTTGCTTCCGGAAGTTGCAATGATTGTGCTCGATGAGGGCCATCTGCTTGAATATGCGGCACAGAAGGCGATGACGGTGAAAATCCAGGCATCGACAATCGTCGGCATGCTGGAGCGGCTGATGGTGGATGGTGTACGTGAGCGGACGCTTTACACGATGGAGGCATTGCAGGATCATCATGAGCTGTTCTTTGATGAACTGCGTGATTGTCTAACGGACTCGATGGAGGACCGCAAACGCATCAACAAGTCGGCACGCCTCCTAGCCATTGGGCGGAAGGTCGTGGAGACAGTAGACCAGCTGCTGGAGGAATTCGTCTTTGAGTCAGAGCTTTATGTAATTCCAGAGTATGATCTGAATATGGCGGAGGAATTTTTAGAGCAGTATGTGGCTGCCATGCGCATCTTCATTGCACAGGGTGATGCGGTTGACTGGCTGGAGGATACGGATGGCGAAGAGACGCTTGTCATCATGCCGCGCCTAATCACGGATGTGCTGCAGGAAAAGCTGTTTTCTAAAAAGCTGCCGATCATCTTCTCATCTGCCACACTCTCGGTGAAGAAGGACTTTTCCTATATCGCCTATAGCTTAGGCATTAAAAGCTATCAGTCGTTTAGTGTCCCTTCACCATTCGATTACGATGAAGTGATGAAGATTCATATACATGAGACATCTCAGCAGGAAAAGGCCGTCAAGGTACAGTCGCTGATTCGTGAAGGTGAAAAGACGCTTGTCCTGTTCAAATCGAAGCAGGCCATGCTACAGTTCAAAGCAAGCCTATCCATGATGGACCGAATGCACGTTGCATTCGAAGGAGACCGCGAGCTTTCGGCCATCATCAGGGACTTCCAGGAAGGGTCGATCAAGACGCTCTGCTCCTATCATTTATGGGAAGGGCTCGACTTGCCGGAGGAAGCACTGACAAGGGTAGTAGTATACGATTTGCCATTCCCGCCGCATGATCCGCTTTTTGATGCAAAGCGGTCGTTCGCGGAGAATCCATTTGAAGAGGTAGAGCTTCCCTTCATGCAGCTTCGTTTGCAGCAGGGAATCGGCCGCCTGATTCGGACATCCCGTGATTACGGCGACATTCATATTTTATTAACTGAAGAGGAAGCAAAGGTAAGAACTGAGTTCGAAGGTATTTTACCGGTAGAACCTTCCTGATGAACGGTGTAGGATAAGAGTAGAAGCTTATCCTGCACTTTTTTGTTGTTAAGGAAATTATAAAAATTCGCATTGTGGATAACGACAGAAAAGGCATCGTCTACGTCTAGGCATTCGCGCCAGCTGAACGGGCGCGAATGCGCTTTTGTTCTTTAAATGGTAGTTTGGGAATCCTTTATTGTATGGAAGGGAGGGGAAATGATGAA
>JBJEFP010000070.1:0-18183 GCA_051874195.1 Lysinibacillus sp.
TGCGGGCGTGGAGGCAGCTTTGACTCTATATAGAGTGTTGAATAATAAGCTTCTCCTATGGTAATCAAGTAGACTAAAAATAATAGTTTTTTCAGTCAATGGTCCAAAACAACTTCTTTTCTCCTTCTTGCAAAAAAACTACGTGAACATTCACCATCATTGCAATTCTACTAGATATGTACGTTCTGTCAGCTGAAAGGTTTCATACTTTTAATAAAACCCTTTTTATCCTAAAATGGAACTTTCCGTTGTCTCTTATTTATGGGAGTAATTATGATGCTTGGCTCCGGATTGACAACGCTTTGAATAGATATCGCAAACATTTTGACCATCTTCCGACAAGTAAGTTGCCGTCTGCTTGAAAATGTGTTTTACTTGCAAAAGAAAAAATAAAACGAATAGAGGGTTTCCATGCAACGAGTAAAAGGATGGCAGATGTGGCTCGCCGTTGCGGCCATCTTCTTTGTGTCACTGAACTTGCGGCCATCCATAACAAGTATCGGCCCGCTTTTGAACACCATTACGAAAGACTTGGGCATCACCAATACGCAGGTGAGCCTCCTTACTTCCATTCCGGTGTTTTGTATGGGCTTGTTCGCTCCGCTTGCTGTACCGGTGCTGCGCAGGCTTGGCTATAAATGGGCCGTCAATGTGCTGGTTGTTGCAATTGGCGTTTCAACGGCTGCAAGGATGTTTTTGGATAGTTATGCAGCCCTTATTTCAACGAGCTTTATAGCCGGATTCGCCATCGCCATCATCAGCCCAATGATCAATGCCTTCATCAAAGAACACTTCCCGGAAAAGATAGAGCCTATCATCGGCGTCTATTCACTGGCGATGGGGGCAGGTGCCACATTGAGTGCGGGGTTCACGGGTGTTTTCTTCGAGCGGTCCGATTCCTGGCAGGTGGCCTTGGGATTATGGGGCATTCTTTCCGTACCGGCATTGATTTTATGGACCATTGCGGGCGGACGCCAAAAACAGAAGGAGATGGGGCAAGTCCAGGATACAGAAGGGCGGAATCCCTGGAAGACGAAACGTGCCTGGCTGATTCTGCTGTTCTTCGGGCTGCAGACCTCCACGTTTTTCAGCCTGACGACCTGGCTCTCGCCAGTCGCCCAGGAGCAAGGGTTCTCACTTGTAACCGCTGCATCCGTACTGACGACGATGTCGATTGTACAAATCATCGGGAATATTACGATCCCCATCTTGGTCAATCGATTCCCAAACCGCATTTATTGGCTATATGGGCTGCTGGTCATCGGCATAATTGGAGGATGTATTATGCTTATCGATGCAGACTGGGCGATGTGGACAGGCGCCGTTTTATTCGGGGTTTCGCTGTCCGGATTATTCCCGATCGGTTTGATGCTACCGCTTGATGAGGCGAAAACCAACGGGGAGGCAAGTTCCTGGAGCTCCATGGTCATGTCCGGAGGCTTCATGATGAGTGCCGTCGTTCCACTCCTCATTGGTGCCTTCTATGATATGACGGGCACGCATCATGTGTCGAAATGGATTTTCATTGCGCTGTTTGTTCTCATGTTTATCTCGGTGTATATGTACCAAGTGAATAAACGTCATGTATAATAGAAGGCAGTCCGGGCAACCGGACTGCTTTTTTGGCGGGTAGGCTTTTGAAACCCGCCGGTATGGAGGGAAAAATGAAGCGAATCAGTCTATTATGTTTAGTATTGCTGGCAGGCTGTACAAACGGCGGCATCGAATCGGTCAGTCAGATGCTTCCTGAAAGCGAGCCGGCCGAGCAGGAAACGATGACAGCACAAGTGAAGGTATATAGCGTCGCGGGCAGTACGGACGGCACGGTCTTTCTAACAGAAGGACGTGATAAATGGATTGTCACGGAGGCAGCTGTCTTCCGGGACCATCCGAAGGCGCTTATCGAGACAAGCCATGGCCAGCATCTAGAGGCGGAGCTTGAAGCAGTCGATGTGGAGAGCAATATTGCCATCCTGCATATGCGTAACAGCGCGGGTGTGGAAGCATCCGAGCAGGTGGACCAGCAAAGGCTGGAAGCGATGCTAGAAGCCGAGGAGCTGACGGCACGGGACCGGTACAAGCTGCAAGAAGCTTTTGAAGAGGCGAAAGTACCGCGCAAATACGACTTGAAGGTGCTAGAAGACTATGAGAAGCCGACATTCACCTATAACCCGGATGCCATCGAACATGTCATCCATACATTTAATACTGCGTTCAATCAGTATGTCGAAACTGGGGACTTCTCTGTTGCGGAACCGTATATTTTATCGGATTTGCTGAAGGAAGCGCTGCAGAAGGAAGAGGCGAAGCTAGTGATTGAAGACATCGAGGTGTCGGAAATCGTGCAGTCAAACTTTGAATGGCATGTAAAAGGGGCTACAAAGGATTTTGCCATCACCTATAACGTGAATCTCGTAGACGGGACATATTATATAACGTATATCCATATAGAAAGATAATTTTATTATGTAAACTAATGCTAGAGGAGTGATTTGATTGCTACAAAAAGCAATTGGCATATTACAACAATATTTCGGCTATTCATCATTTCGTGAGGGGCAGCAGCAGGCCATCTCTTCTGTACTGGCCGGAGAGGACACGCTTGTCATCATGCCGACGGGGGGAGGAAAATCCCTCTGCTATCAGGTGCCGGCGCTGACACTGCCGGGGACGACGCTTGTCATTTCACCCCTCATCTCACTTATGAAGGATCAGGTCGACATGCTCCGGTCAAGCGGTGTCAATGCAGCTTATATTAACAGCTCCCTCAGCTATGAGGAAGTGGATGATGTATTGTACCAGGCGAGAATGGGGCAATTGAAGCTGCTGTACATTGCACCTGAGCGGCTGGAGAATGAATCCTTCTGCATGACGCTTGCCCATTTGCAGGTACCGCTCATTGCGATAGACGAGGCGCACTGTATCTCCCAGTGGGGACATGACTTTCGTCCAAGCTATCGGATTGTCAACCGGATCAAGGATTTATGGGTGAACAAGCCGACCATTGTCGCACTTACAGCGACGGCGACACCCCATGTAAGAGAAGATATCTGCAATTTATTGGCCATTTCCGATGAGCATACATTCATCACCGGGTTCAGCCGTCCGAATTTGGCATTCTCCGTCCTGCGGGGGGAGAATCGTGATCAGTATATATTGAAATATGCCGGCAATAATAAACAGGATGCGGGTATCATCTATTGTGCGACGAGGAAGGCGGTTGAGCATATCCACGCGTTGCTTGTCAAAAAGGGCATCAAGACCGGAAAGTACCACGGCGGCCTCGGGGATGAGGAAAGGTCGGAGATGCAGCAGAAGTTCCTTGATGACGAGCTGACGGTCATGGTTGCGACCAATGCATTTGGAATGGGCATCAACAAGACGAATGTAAGGTACGTCATCCACTACCAGATGCCTCGCAATATGGAGAGCTACTATCAGGAGGCTGGACGGGCAGGGCGTGATGGATTGCCGAGTGACTGCATTCTGCTGTATTCATCGAGCGACGAGCAGACACAGCGCTTTCTAATCGATCAGGCACAGGACCGTTCCCGAATCCCCTTTGAACTGACGAAGCTGCAGGAGATGATCGACTACTGCCATACGGAAGATTGCCTGCAGAGCTACATTACCCGCTATTTCGGAGAAGAGTCGCAGGAAGTATGCGGCAAGTGTAACCGCTGCATCGACGAGCGCCCACAGGTCGACATGACAGTAGAGGCGCAGAAAGTGTTGTCGTGTGTGGTACGCATGGGGCAGAAGTTCGGCAAGGTGCTGATCAGCCAGGTGCTCGCCGGTTCTATGAATAAAAAGGTGCTGGAACTCGGATTCAATCAGCTTCCTACATACGGTATTTTAAAGGAAATGAATGCGAAGGAAATCGCACATTTCATCGAATTCTGCATCGCCGAAAAATTACTGGCGGTCAGCAACGGGCAATTCCCGACGATTTACATGACGGAGCAGGGGAAAGAAGTGCTGATGGGCAAGCGGAAAGTATTGCGTCGCAGTGCGCCTGTAGTCAAGGCGATATCGGATGAGGACCCATTGTTTGAGCATCTGCGTGAAATCCGCAAAGAAATTTCTTCGAAAGAAGGCGTGCCGCCATATGTTGTCTTCTCGGATAAGACATTGAAGGAATTAAGTGCAAGGCGTCCATTAACACCGGAAGATTTCCTGGAGATCAATGGTGTAGGAGCAAACAAGCTCGAAAAATACGGCGATGTCTTTATGGAAGCCATCTCGCAATGGGAACTTGAGAAAAGTAAATAGATAAGGTGACGGCCTCCCTTTATGGGGGGCTTTTTATGTGTTTACTCGCGGTTTTAGGAGATTTACCCGCGATAATTTAGAGAATACTCGCGATTCCATAAAAATAAGATAATATTATTATGTAAACTAATAATCTAGCAAAAACCTGCCCACATTAGCGGGCAGCGATTTTACTTCCAATGCTTCTGTAAAAAATCATCACGACCGGAATCCGCTCGATCCTTCTGATAATGCTCGGATTCCTTCTTATAATAATCCTGATGGTAGTCCTCCGCTGGATAAAAAGCTTGCGCCTTCCGGATTTCTGTTACAATCGGCTTTTTGAAGCGTCCGCTTGCAGCCAGGTCGGCCTTTGACTTCTTCGCTTTTACCAGCTGCTCGTCATCATGGACAAAAATGGCCGTTTTGTACGATTCGCCGCGGTCATGGAACTGTCCGCCATTATCTGTCGGGTCAATCTGCATCCAGTAGATTTCAAGAAGCTGTTCATAGCTGAATACTTCCGGGTCGAATTCAATCTGAACAACCTCCAAATGACCGGAAGACCCTTTCTTCACATCCTCATAAGTCGGGTTCTCCACGTGGCCACCCATGTAGCCGCTCGTCACTTTATGTATCCCGTCCCACTGGTCGAATGGTTTTACCATACACCAGAAGCAGCCGCCTGCAAATGTCGCTTTCTTCATTTAATGACACCTCCTGAAAAATACACCCATTGTAGCACGGCAACTGACGATATACAAAGAATTGGTTCGGCGGATTAATCGGCAAATACACCCCATACGTAGTATAATAAGTGCACAATAATTGGAAACATGATGAGACATTAGTGCGTCCAATAACTGAGTAAAAATAAAGGGGTTTTTTTATGGAAGAACAAAAACAGCGCCGATACAAGAAAAAGAAGTTACGAAAAGGGCGCTTGCTCATTACGGTCTTGCTGCTCCTGGTGGTGGCAACCGTCGCGTATGGGTATAGCCAGTATCAGGCTGGCCTTAAACTGGCAGAGGATGCAGCACCAGTTGTGAAAAGTGAGGAATTTGTACCAAATGAGAAAGAAGGGGAAACCGTGAATTACCTGCTGCTCGGGGTAGATAGCCGGGGAGAGGAAAAATCACGTACCGATACGATGATGCTCGTCTCCTGGCAGAAGAAGACGGATGAAATCAAACTCGTTTCCTTCATGCGGGACATTTATGCCGAAATTCCCGATTATGGCAGGTCTAGGTTGAATACGGCCTTCTCTGTGGGTGGTGTGCAGCTAACAAAAGATACAATAACAGAGATGTTTGATGTGCCGATTCATCATTATGCCATCATTGACTTCAAAAGCTTCGAATCACTCATCGACATATTGGCACCGGATGGGGTTGAAATCGATGTGGAGAAGGACATGTCCACCCTGATCGGTGTGTCATTAAAGCAAGGTGTGCATAAACTGAATGGACAAGAGCTGCTCGGCTACGCACGTTTCCGGCATGATGCGGAAGGGGACTTCGGTCGGGTAGAGCGCCAGCAGAAAGTAATTGAGGCGCTGAAGGATGAATTGTTGTCGCTCAAAAATTCCAAAAATCTGCCGAAGCTGGTAGGTGCCGCTCAAGGATATGTGACGACAGACGTATCATCATCTGCTCAATTAAAAACAGTCCTCAGCATGGCAGTAGGCGGTGTCAATGTGTCAAAAATGACAATTCCAGCACAAGGAACCTATGCAGATCTGCGAGTCAGCGGACTTGGTATGGTCCTTGATATCGACGTGGAGGCCAATAAGCAGCTGCTGCACGATTTTTTACAAGGTAACTAGAGTCGAAACATACAAAATATAATAATAAATGCTACAATATAAATAATAATATATAGAGAATTTGTCGGGGTGGTCTTTTGGAACAAGAAAGTCAGAAAGAACAATTGCCGCAAGAGAAGTCGCATTTCTTCTCTACACGGTTCATCCGCTTTCTAGGCGGTAAAAATTTATTGTTTTTATTAATCGTTACTTTGTTGTTGGGCTGTATCATTCTCATCTTTGATAAAATTGATTTTATCTTCCAGCCGATTCGGGTACTCTTTGAAGTGGTCATTCTGCCAGGTGTTCTTGGCATCATTCTTTATTACCTGCTTCGTCCATTCCTGCGGCTTCTTATGCGGTGGAAGGTTCCACGAATTTGGGCAATCGTCATCATCTTTGTCGGGTTGATCAGCCTGATTACGACGATGATCCTGCTTGTATTCCCGTTCCTTCGGGAGCAGTTTACAAACCTGCTGCAGGAATTCCCGATTTACATCATGGCTCTCCTCGATGATGTGGTAGCATTCTTAAATAATTCGCGAATCAATGAATATTTAGCGGATGCCAATATAAACTATAATACCGTACTGACGGACATCTCGGATAATTTGACGACGACGGTAAAGGATACAGCGACAGCGCTCGCAAGCAATGTTGCAACAGGGCTGACTGGCTTTGTGTCCGCAATTACAGGGATCGTACTGTCCCTTGTCATTGTCCCGTTCATCCTGTTCTACCTGTTATGGGAAGGCGAAAAGATGCCGCATTTCATCCTGCGACTGTTCCCGCCGCGCATGCGTAAATTCGTGGATGACATTATGGTGGATATGGATCACCAGATCAGCTCATATATCCAAGGGCAGATTTTGGTGTCAATTTGCATCGGCATCATGGTAACAATCGGTTTCCTCATTATTAAGCTGCCATATGCACTGCTGTTGGGTGGTCTCGCCATGGTGACGAGCGTCGTACCGTACCTGGGACCTGTCATCGCCATTACGCCGGCGCTCATTATCGCCATCGTGACGAAGCCTATTATGGTCGTCTATGTCGGTATCGTTTGGACGGTTGTGCAATTGATCGAAGGGAAGTTTATTTCACCGCAGATTATGGGTAAATCACTTAGTATCCATCCGATTACGATTATATTCGTCTTGCTGACGGCTGGTTCGTTATTCGGTGTGTTTGGCGTGATTCTAGGAATCCCTTCATATGCCCTGCTGAAAGTTCTTGTTCAGCATTTCTACCAGCTGTTCAAACAACGCTATAACAAATTCCAGGTAGACAGAGCAGATCAATACGAGGATATTCACTAATCGGTAGCCATAGCTGCCGATTTTCTATAAAAGGGGATGATTGGTATGATTAACAAATGGTTTACTACAGTGGAGTGTAATGGAGTGAAGGCCGATACAATGGTCGATAAAACGGACCTTCTAGAAGGTGAGACACTGACCGGAAAGGTATATGTCACAGCCGACTCAGATGTCGAAAAGATTGATTGCATCGTACTGCGCGTGCTGAAGAAGTCAGGGGATTCCACCCAGATCATCGGCAAATCCTCCGTGGAGCTCGTCGGAAGCGTCCATACAAAAGGAATGGAATTCGTGGAGTTTGAAATTGTTCCAGATGATCGCTGGGCATGTGAGGACACGGATGAAATCATTTTTGAAACGATTGTCGTATTTACGGACGGCACGGAAATAAAGGAGGAAGGCGTCATTACATATACGTTTTTGGAAGAATAGAAAGACGCGGCCAGAAAAGCCGCGTCTAGAGGGGAAGCTGCTTATACGGTAGCTTCTTTTTTTATAATCAATTGGGACAGTCTTTGCACGGCGGTTGTCAGCTTTTCAACATCCTGTACAAGGGCCAGTCGCATATAGCCTTCACCGGCAGAACCGAATGCAGTACCGGGCACCATGACGACGCCGGTCTGTTTGATCGCTTCGAATGCCAATGACTTGCTGTCGATGCTATAAGGGAATTTAGCCCATACAAACATGCCGCCAGCACTTGGCGCCACTTCCCAGCCAATGGAAGACAGTCCCTCCATCAGTGTCTTGTGACGAGCTGCAAATGTCGTCCGCAAGTTGGCTGTAATTTCTTCCGCATGATCCAGCGCCTTTGCAGCGACCAGCTGGATGGGCTCGAAAATACCGAAGTCGAGGTTAGATTTCAATTGCTTGATGACGGCAATCATGTCGGCATTGCCGACGATATAGGCGATGCGCGATCCGGCAAGGCTGAAGCTTTTCGATAAGGAGTTGATCTCCAATCCCACCTCTTTAGCGCCTGGTGTAGCCAGGAAGCTGATTGGGGCATCTCCTGTGAAATAGAACTCGGAATAGGCGGCATCATGCAGGACGATGATATTGTGTTTTTTCGCGAAAGCTACTACCTCTAAAAAATACTCCAACGAAGGCATGGCCGGCACCGGGTTGCCCGGCAGATTCAGGATGAGCAGCTTTGCCTTTTCGGCCACTTCTTCAGGGACGGCCGATAGATCTGGCAAATAACCATTTTCCTTCGTCAGGGGCATATAGTATGGTTTGGCACCTGCAAGATGGATACCGGCATCGTATGCCACATAGGCAGGATTCGTCGTCAGCACGACATCACCCGGATTGCAGAAGGCCACAGGAAGATGCACGAGCCCTTCCTGGGAACCCATTGTCTGCACCACTTCAGTGGCAGGGTCCAAATCGACATGGTTGACACGCTTATAGTAACGGCATACCGCCTCGTTGAAAGTCTGTACACCAGTCAATGTATATCCGTAAGACGATTCCAGTTTTGTCAGTTCAGACATTGTGTCCCGAAGAAAGGCGGCAGGAGGGATATCCGGACTCCCGAGGCTTAAATCGATTAATTCCTTGCCCTTCGCTTGCTGTTCTAGTGCACACTGCTTCAAATCGCCGAAGATGGCCGGCGCAAACAGGGACATTTTTTCAGATGGTTGAACTTTCAAAGTAAACACTCCCAAATATAAAATATACCTACCATTTTAACATAACAGCACCCTTCAATAGGACGAATTTCAGAAAAAAGAATCTTTTCATGCTATAAAGCAAAATCGCACGATAGCGCAGAAATCTCTGTAAAACCGCATTCGTCATCCAGGCTTTTTTCGTTTACACTGAGGATAAGAGGTGAATGACATGAAAATCTATTCATTAAGCGGCCCCAGTGGAACCGGCAAAAGTACATCGGCCTTGGAGTTTGCTCATACGCATGAAATCGATGGCATTATTGATGACGGACTCCTCATTGTGGGCGGAACGAAACGCGCAGGCGTTAGCGCAAAGTTTGAAAAAAATACAATCAAGGCTGTCCGACGCGCCATATTTCATGACGACGACCATCGGGAAGCTGTGCTCAAGGCCCTGAAGGAGGCTAACGTACAATCGCTTCTCATTATCGGCACGAGTGATAAGATGACGAAAAAGATTGCCGAACGTCTAGGAGTAGGACCTATCAATCATTTCCATTATGTTACGGAAATTCGTACTCCCCAGGAAATCCAGCTGGCCCGATTCATTCGTGAAACGCAGGGCAAGCATGTCATGCCGATTCCCGTCATGCAGGTGGAGCAGAACTTTTTCAAGCGCTTCATTCAAAAGGGGAAGGAAATCATCTTCAATAAAAAGAAGATAGGGGAGACTACCATTGTCCGGCCGGATTTCCATCATGAAATCATTGAGATATCTAAAGTAGTATATGTACAGGTGCTGGAGCACGAGCTGGAAAAGAATTCATTTGTCGTACGTCCTGATATTTTGAGGCTCTCTGTAGACCTCATCCCTTCCATGAGCATCGAGATATCATTGAAAGCACCGGTTACATACAACGTACCGAGAATGCTCAAGGGGCTGCAACAGCAGATTTCAAAGGCATTTGTTCTTCATTTCGGCATTGCTCCAGAACAAATCGACATTACGGTGAGGGGCATTCGCTAGCTGATGGCCGGCGTTGCCCCTGAATGGTTTAGGAGCCACCCGTTCCCCGGACAGCTCCTAAACCATTTTATTTGGAATGACGCTTGAACTCAGGCTGTCGCTTCTCAACAAACGCACGGACACCTTCCGAGAAATCGGTCTGTGAAACGAACGGAGTGGAACCTTGCCAAAGTGCAGGAGACGAGTCGATGCATTCACGCACGGAACGCTTTACAGCCAACAGTGAATCCGGCGACATGCCGGCCACTAGCTTGCCCATGCGGATGGCAAAGCGATTCAGGTCCTTTTCAGAGACGAGGTAGTTCAGCATGCCTGCTTTGTATGCTTCCTCCGCCTTATACATGCGCCCGGTAAAGACAAAATCCTTTGTCGCACTCGGACCGACTAGATCGACAAGGCGTTTAGCGAATTTATTGTTCAATGTAATGCCCAATTTGCCGACCGGAATGCCCATCTTTGCTTTATCCGAACCGATGCGGATGTCACATGCAAGAGCAAGCTCGAGTCCTGCACCCATCGCTGGTCCATTGATGACCCCGATGACAGGAATCGGGAGGCTTTCAATTGTGGAAATCGTCTTTTCCATATGGATGAAAGCCTCCTCCGCTTTTTCCAAAGAAATCGAATTGAATTCCTTGATATCCGAGCCGGCCGTGAAGTTCTCACCGGAGCCTCGCAGGATGAGCACTTTATTTTTTGGATTTTCCAGTGTCATCAAGGCGATTTTTGCCAACTGATCCCACATGTTCGCGGTCAGGGCGTTCTTCAACTGCGGGCGGTGAATGGTGATGATGGCAAGACCGGCAGTTTCCTGGTAAATAATTTTTGCTTCTTCAGCTTCCAATCGAGTTGTACGTACTTGCATGATATATCCTCCTGTATAAGAATCTCCTTCATTATATACTACAATAATGATTACACCTATAATTTAGTGAATATTCAAGCAAAAAAACGCAAAGTAATTCTATTTTCAGCAACTGTATCAGTACAGAATGATTTCTTACCATCTATTGTAGCATATAAGCGGGGATGTATTTTAAAAATGGTAGACGGTGGGTAAAGTTTGACAAATACATCATATTATCCGACAATATAAATTAGAAATTATAAACAACATACGCCCCCTATACAATCCAATAACATAGTTATTCACGCAAATTACTAAGGAGGGTCGAAACAGTGACGAATCATTTTGCTGAAGCATTTCGTGCATTTCTGCAGGGTTTGAACAAATCACAGCATACAGTGAAGCAATATGTTAATGATGCAAAGCAGTTTGAGAAGTTTTTGGATGAAGAATCGTATCGTGAAGACTTTCACAGTGGATTGAAGGCCTATATCAGCCATTTGTACACTAGCTACACTACCGCCAATTCCATCAATCGAAAGTTGGCTGCGCTGAGGTCGTACTTGGCATTTCTTTATAGCAGGAAATATATTAAGGCGTATGATGAAACATTGCTGGAACCTGTTGCAAAACAAAAACCGAAGCTATCTGCTCTGACCGATAAGGAACTGCAACGTGTGCTCGACTGCTGGCATCAGATGTACCGCATTGCCGAGACGGAGGAAAATGCCTGGCTGGCCATGCGGAACCTGGCCATCACCTACACAATCGCCATGTTGGGAATCAAGCCGGCCGAGCTCGTGAAAATGAAGTGGTCCCATATTGATGAAGAAAAGATGAAGATTAACATTATGGAGCGTTCAACATACAGGACATTGGAGCTTCCTGAAAATCTACTGACCGTCCTTCATCAATATAAGCAGGAAACGGAGGTTTTTTTCCCGCAACTTGAGGGGATTGACGATGTGTGGCTCGGCGTCGGCAATAAGCTTGGCGAGCCGATTACCGTCAAAACAGTTGAACGTGTCTTTCTCCAGTTATCAAAATTGCTGGAGTTCAAAGTGACCTGTACCAATCTACGCTATACAGTCATTGAAAGGTATATGGAACAGCAAGACGATGATGATTTATTCGCAAAATTCGGCTATGCACGAAAAGGCGTGCTAATCGAAAGACATAAACATCTACTGAAGGAGGAACAATAGCATGGACATCAGTTTAATGGAAGCATATATTATAGAAACATTAAAAGGATACGGCATCTCTGTGGAAGAAACGGAAAAGCGCATAGCAGGGCAAACTCTAGGGGAGTGGCAGGAGCAATTCAAATTCGATTTTTCACTTTTGGAAAAAATGGAGCCTGACACACTTCGAGCTGCCTTTGCTGGCGAATACCGCATCAAATTCGTGACAATCAACGGCTTGAAAAACCTGCTGCGCATGCGCTTCGATATACAGGATATCCACTACAAAGAAATGGATAACGGACTTGCCAGCCTATCGGTTGATGAGACAATCGAGATGAAAATCCGTAGCATGCTTTCTTCGAACTGGACGGTAACCCGTTCGGGAGATGACATTTCTATACTAGTCGAGGGGTAATACAATGGAATTGTTACTGGCAGTCATCATATTTTTAATCGTCATCGCAATTTTATGGGCCATTGCAAAAAGTCTCATCAAATTCGCGGTGATCATCTTCATTTTCTACATTTTATATCAATTGTCCCAGAACATCATCGGTTGATGATTGTATAGCCTGCTATTCTTCTGCATGATAGCAGGCTATATTTATTCGCTTTCCTTTCCTCTGACTGTAGGGTACGCGTTCTCCCTTCTGGCGTTTTTCGCTTCCCCCACCATCTAACCACAAGCAAGGACATGCCTTGTACCTAGCGTTCTTCCTCCATCATTCTCCCATCGGTCGATGTCCCGTCCGTCACTATCCCTTCGATCACAGGATTTTTCCTCATAAGCAAAGACACTATTCCTTTCCTCTGTTCTGTTCATTCAATCTTCATTGACATGTTCTGCATCATCCTTTTATGAGTTTATTCATGCTTTATCTATATATTATGTGTTGAATGGGTTTTAGTTCGTGGTAACAGGAAGATCCCTCTCATTACCATCGGAGAGTATGCATAAAGCCGTGCGCTTCAGGGTATAGAAAGAAATAAAACTACTTTCGTGTTAAACCCAGCTTTCATTTTAATATGTAGTCTTTATGTAAAAGTACCAATTCATGATATCCATAACTGATCGGAGAGGAGGGCTTTACATGAACGCAATGAATATCGTCGGGCTGCTGTTTTCTTTCATCCTGTTTGTCGTCGGCATGCTTTTCTCACCGGAGGTTCCAATCCTCTATTTCTTTGGCATCCTCGGACTAGCCGGTACAGCCTATTTCGTCACACGTATTGTATCCGATCTCTATAGAAGCCTGAATCAATAATGACGATGCCTGAAAAGCATTTGAAATGGCGTGCCCTGAGAACGGTGTAGAAGCCATACTTTTAACAACGAAGCTACTCAGAAGGCTGAAGCTTTCTGGGTGGCTTTTTGACTGTCGGGAGGCGCCACTAACCCGCCGTTTCTCCAGCCAACAGGGAAAATCGCCCCGAAAACATTGTTTAGTGGTATCGGATAAGGGAATTTACTACTAAGCAAACAGCAAAAGGAGAGATTCATACTATGAGGAAAACCGTTGCGGAAGTAATATTAGAACAGCTTACCCACTATGGTGTCAAAAGGATATACGGGGTGACCGGGGATACAATCATCGGTCTTCTGGATGCCATCGCCAAGCAGAATGAAATCGAATTTATCAGTGTACGGCATGAGTCGGTTGCAGCTTTCATGGCTTCTGCAGAGGCGAAGCTGACTGGAAACATTGCGGTTTGTACGGCGACGATGGGACCGGGTGCAACGAATCTGTTGAATGGACTCGGGGATGCATATTCCGACAAGGCCCCTGTTTTGGTCATTACAGGTCAGGCCACGACGGATAAAATAGGCACCGACTATCAGCAATATGTTGACCAGCAGGAGCTTTTCAAGCCATTCGCATCCTATTCAGCCAACTTGACGAGCGGCGATGCGGTTGTTGATGTCATGCAGAAGGCGGCGCAAGTATCCGTGCAGCAGCGCGCGGTTTCGCATATATCCATTCCAAAGGACCTGTTCAAGATGGAAACGACGGCACAGGCACAGCCTTTACCAACTGTCCTGAAAGGGAGCTCATCCTTCGACTTAAAGGACCTGGAGAAAGTATCAGCTGCAATGAACGGCGCCAAAAAGCCGATGATTCTTGCAGGAGCAGGGGCCGAGAAGGCGGCACCGACCATCGTGCAGCTGGCGAAGCAATGGGGCGCCGGCATCCTGAATAGTCTTGGCGGAAAGGGCCTATTCCCGGATTCCACCGAGCACCTGCTGCAGGGAATCGGGGAAGGCGGCAATCCTTATGCGAAGGACGTGTTCAAGGATGCCGATGTTGTACTCGTAGCCGGTGCAACATGGTGGCCGGATGGATATGTGCCGGAAAACGCCCGCATAATCGTCATCGATCTTCATATCGAAACTGCGAACAAACGGATGCCGGTGGACTTCGGTATAAAAGGGGATACACAGCACATCATCCCCCTATTGCTGAAGGGGATTGCCGACTATGAGCCAAATCCTGAATGGATCGACCGCATCCAGCAGACGAAGGCCAAGTGGGCAGAGACGAATGAACAAGAAGGGCTTGTCGACGGTTTCCCGGTCCACCCATCAAGAATTGCGCGAGCGCTCGAACGTGTGGTAGAGGACGACGCCATCATCGCCCTGGATACTGGAAACGTAACGGTTTGGATGAACAGGAATTTCCGTCAGACAAACCAGAAAATCCTGTTTTCCGGCTACTGGCGCTCGATGGGCTTCGGTCTGCCGGCAGCTTTGGCAGCGAAACTGGTATGCCCGCACAAACAGGTCATAGCAGTTGTCGGAGATGGCGGTCTGCAGATGACGTTGGCGGACTTACTGACGGCTTCCCAGCATAAAATCGATATTACGGTCATCGTCTTCAACAACGGCTCCCTTCAGATGGAAAGTGACAAAATCCAGGCAGCTGGAGACGAAGAGGAAGGCACGCAAATGTTGAATCCTAACTTTGTCAGCTTGGCGCTTGCCTGCGGTTGGAAAGGATACCAGATTGACGAGGGAAAAGAGATGGAAATGATTCTAGAGGAGGCCATCCGCATCAAGGGGCCAACTTTGGTCGATGTGTTCACCGAGCAGGCCTTCTTCCCCGAAACGGAGGAATAATCAAAACAGCTGCATCCGTTCCCAGAAGATGCGGCTGTTTTGTAATACATACGCCATAGTAGATTGGGACGGCGAGCAGGGAAACAAAAGGCATACAAATAAACAGCAAAAGAAGGGTTGCTATGGGTAAATCGAAAATCTATCTGCTCATGATTGGCATCATGTTCTTTTGGGGTATGAATGTGGTGGCACTCAAGCTCCTCGTTTCCTATTTCAGCCCCCTGACGATGACCGCCCTGCGGATTTTCCTAGCGGCGCTCACGGTATTATTGATTGTCATACGCTTAAAGAAAGTGAGGAGGCTAAGTAGACAGGAATGGAAATGGGTCATGCTCGGCAGCATACTTGGCGTCGTCATCCACCATATGCTTCTCGCCACGGGAATGGCGCATACGTCTGCGGTGAAAACAAGCATCATCATCGGATTCAGCCCACTTGTAACAGCGGTTTTTGCCGTCATTTTCCGATTCAGCCGCTTCCAGCTGCTTCAATTCACAGGCTTTGCCCTTGGCGCCTTCGGGGTCGTCCTGGCAGTAATCAATGATGGAAATGTAGGTCATTCATTGGAGCTGGGAGATACCTTGATCTTTCTGGCCATCGTTTCCCAGGCGCTGAGCTTTTTAGTCATCAGAAAGGTTTCAGCGGAGGTGGACAGCTTTTTACTTACAGGATATATGCTGCTTTTCGGCTCGGTTATTCTATTGATTAGTAGTCTGGTGTTTGAACGAGAGAGGTGGCCCGAGCTTGTCGGTGCTCCGCCGGAATATTACCTGGTCCTGTTCGGCTCGGCCATTCTCGCAACCGCTGTCGGCCAGACTGCCTACAACTACGCCATTTCACGAATCGGTGCTGCAGAAACGGCAATTTTCGGCAACTTCAATACAATTTTCGCACTGCTCGGCACAGCAGTTTTCCTTCATGAGACGATTAGAGGGACACAGATTATTGGATGCCTGCTGATCATCATCGGCGTGCTATTGGGGACGGGTGCCCTGCAGGAACTTATCAATAAAAGAAGGGCAGCGAAAGAAGATGCGTGATTTCGGTTAAAAAGACAAGCGGATATCTAGATTTTGAATCCGCTTCTGCAACACCCATTTATTGGTTGACAATTCTAAAACCATCCTCTAATATAGACTGAAATCAACAGCAAAAATTCGAGGAAAAAGAAAGTAGTTTATGTCAATCGGCAAGCGAGTCGGGAGATGGTGTGAGCCTGATGCGAAGGGATAAACGAAACGCACTTTAGAGAAGATTCCTGAACTTGGTGGTAGGGAATTCCGGGGAGTCACCCCGTTAACAATGGAAAGCGGTCGCATCATGCGGCAACTAGAGTGGTACCACGGGAACTATGCTCTCGTCTCTATTTGGAGACGGGGGCTTTTTATTTTGGGAGGGATGAAGATGCAGGAGCAAATCATTAGGGACTTAGAGCAGGCTTTAGAAGGACAGCTGACTTACAGGGAAATCAGCGAACTGCTTGAAAAGCCGAAGTATGACCATTTAGGGGACGTCGCATTTCCATGCTTTACACTGGCAAAGAAGCTACGTAAATCTCCGCAGGCAATCGCAGATGAGCTGGCAGGAAAATTACAGAAAAAGCTGTATAAGGATGTGCAGGCGGTCGGGGGCTACATCAACGTATTTTATGAGCAAGCAAGCGTGAACAACCAGATTCTCAACCGTATTCTTCATGAGCAGGAGAGTTACGGAAGCAAACCGGCAGTCGGAGAAAAAGTGGTCGTCGATTTTTCAAGCCCCAATATTGCAAAGCCTTTTTCCATGGGGCATTTGCGCTCTACAGTCATCGGCAATGCACTGGCAAATATAGCGGAAAAGAACGGCTTTCAGGTAGTGCGCATCAATCATCTTGGAGATTGGGGAACACAATTCGGCAAGCTCATCGTCGCATACAGACTGTGGGGTGATAAGGAAACCATCACATCTTCTCCAATTACAGAGCTGCTAAAGATTTATGTGAAGTTTCATGAGGAGGCGGAAAAGCACCCAGAGTTGAACGATGCCGCACGACAGGCGTTCAAAGCGCTGGAGGAAGGCGACGAGGCAGCTACGCATCTGTGGAAATGGTTCAGGGAAGTATCACTTGCTGAATTCAGCAAGGTGTATAAGCAACTGGACATACCGTTTGATTCTTATCATGGAGAGGCCTTTTATAACGACAAGATGGGGCCGGTCATAGAGGAGCTGAATGAAAAGGGCCTCCTTGTCGAGTCAGAAGGAGCCTATGTAGTGGAAGTCGAAGGCATGCCCCCGTGCCTCATAACGAAGACGGACGGCGCTACACTCTACGCGACCCGTGACCTTGCAGCTGCCATGTATCGCTGGCAGGAGTACCAGCCGGTGAAATCATTTTATATTGTGGGAAATGAGCAGTCGCTTCATTTCAACCAACTGTTTGCTGTCATTCAAAAAATGGGCTATCACTGGGCGGACCGGCTTGCGCATGTTCCGTTTGGGATGATGTTGAAGGATGGAAAAAAGATGTCGACTCGTAAAGGAAAGATTGTCCTATTGGCCGACGTCCTTTCAGAAACTATTGAGATGGCAAAGAACAACATTGAGCAGAAAAATCCCTCTCTTCAGGAAAAGGACGAAGTGGCAGAGCAGGTAGGGGTAGGAGCCGTCATCTTCCATGATTTGAAAAACCACCGCATGAACGACATTGAATTTTCCATCGAGCACATGCTGAATTTTGAAGGAGAGACGGGGCCGTATATCCAGTACACCTTTGCACGGATTTCTTCCTTATTAAATAAAGCACACTATACCCCTGAAAAAACGGCATTTGAGTCCTTGGGGAATACAGCCTGGTCGTCGGTCCTACTATTAGAGGAATTTCCGAAAACAGTTGAAGAAGCCTACGAACAAGCCGATCCATCTTTAATTGCAAAATATGCCCTCCGCCTTGCGCGAGCCTATAATAAATACTACGGACAGACGAAAGTATTGACGAAAGATGAAGGGAAGCAGCAACGGCTGGCGTTCAGCTTCTGCGT
>JBJEFP010000071.1:0-17986 GCA_051874195.1 Lysinibacillus sp.
ATTTTTCAAAGAGGCTGAGTAGTTACCAATTTTCAACATTAACCTTTAACAGAGCCTAAAAGAAAAAACGGGTTGCCCAAAATATGGATAGCTCCATTTTTCTTGATGATTATCTTCTAAGTAAATATCACTCTTGCGGTCATCTTATTGAAATCCCCCTGCAAGCGAAAAGGGGACGTCTCAAAATACTTTTCAGACGTCCCCTTATCCATTATTGTTCTGTGTTCTCTTTTTCCAGCTGTTCATCCACAAAGTCGAATGTCAGCTTGCCCAGATGCTGTGAGCGGATGTCACGCACAATCAGCTCCGCCACTTGGTCGTAGTCGATTTCCCCTCCTGGTCCGAATACGCGTCGAAGCTTTCCGATATGGTCGAATGTCTCCACCAATTCTTCATGGACGAATCCAATTTGATAGCGCTCCTCCATCCGCTTCGGATAGTGGACAGCAAGGAAACGGAGGCCATATACCGCCAAATCCTCCATATTCGTAATCGTGTCTTTAATCGCCCCTGTCAGCGCCAGCTTATAGCCGACTTCCTGATCCTCGAACTTCGGCCATAGAATACCCGGTGTATCCAGCAATTCAAGTTCTTTTCCTACCTTGATCCACTGCTGGGCCTTTGTGACGCCAGGTGTGTTGCCGGTTTTGGCAATATTCTTTTTCGCCAGGCGGTTGATCAACGTCGATTTCCCTACGTTCGGGATGCCGACGATCATCGCACGGATGGCACGTGGCTTCATCCCCTTCGCCTTCATACGGGCCCATTTCTCCGCCAGAATTTCCTGCGCAGCTTTTGTTACGACCTGCAGTCCCTTCCCCTCAAGTGAGTTGATGGCGACCGCCTTATGGCCGCGATCCTCGAAATATGCCAGCCATTTACGCGTTTCCACTTCATCCGCCATGTCCTGCTTGTTTAAAATAAGCAGACGCGGCTTCTGATTGATGACCTGATCAATCATCGGGTTACGAGATGAAAGGGGCAGACGGGCATCTACAAGTTCGAAGATGATGTCCACCAGCTTTAATTTTTCGGAAACCTCCCGGCGTGCCTTCGCCATATGTCCCGGAAACCATTGAATTGTCATTTGAAACATCCTTTCCTTTACGGCCAGTGCCATAACTTTCACTTCATCACTGCCAAAATACGCAGGAAGATATAGTCATCAACCCTCAATCCTTATCTATTGCAGTGTATCCAAAAAAGCTTTCGTCAAATAAAAAGAGGAGACTCGCATCCCCTCTTGCACGTCATTTTACAATTTTAATTTCATCTAGCGGCCAGAAAATCATATTCGTGCTGCCGATCACTTCATCCAGGCTCACTACGCCAATATGACGGCTATCTTTACTGAAGCGGCGGTTGTCCCCCATGACGAATACATGGCCTTCCGGGATGACTTCATATTCAGGGTTGATATCCTGCAGTCTGAAATCGCCTGTAAGATTGCCTTCTGTGATTTCCGCCTTATATTGGTCCAAATAAGGCTCTTCCAACGCTTCCCCATTGATATAAAGCTGATCATCAATATATTCGACGTGGTCTCCTGGGAGGCCGATGACACGCTTAATGTAATCTTTTCCTTCAGGGGCATGGAATACGACGATGTCAAAACGGTCAGGGCTTCCAATCTTATAGCCAATCTTATTGACAATCATCCGGTCGCCGTCTTCAAGGGTTGGCATCATGGAGTCTCCATCTACTACGATAGGTGTAAATAAAAAATATCGAATGAATGCAGCGATTGCAAATGCAATCAGTAACGCTTTGATCCATTCCCACAGTTCGTTCTTTTCTTTCTCAACTTTTTCCACGCAAATGTTCCCCCTTGTCCATCCACATCTATTGTAAACGAATTATAATTCCCAAGCAAAAAAATCGCCTATTGCCATATGTAAAGAGAAAAGAATGGAGCCTGAACCCAAGCCCCATTCTTTAAAAAGTTATTATCGGATTTCTTTGATACGTGCAGCTTTACCACGTAGGTTACGTAGGTAGTAAAGTTTAGCGCGACGTACTTTACCGCGACGAGTAACTTCTAATTTAGCGATTTTTGGTGTGTGTACTGGGAAAGTACGCTCAACACCTACACCGTAAGAAATTTTACGAACAGTGAAAGTTTCGCTGATGCCGCCACCACGACGTTTGATTACTACGCCTTCGAACAACTGGATACGCTCACGAGTACCCTCAACAACTTTAACGTGTACCTTTACAGTGTCGCCAGGACGGAACGCTGGAAGGTCTGTACGAAGTTGTTCTTTAGTAATTTCTGTAATAATGTTAGACATTTTATTCTCTCCTTAGACAGATGCTCTTGCACGCTCTAGGGCCACAGCGGAACACCGTAATTCAGTACTTCCTATGGAAGCACAAAAATAATATTACCATAAGCCTTTTAAAGGCGTCAAGTATCTTTTCTTTATAGCTGATCTTTTTTTAGCGTTTCGAGCATTTTTTTCTGCTTTGGCGTCAGTTCAAATGCTTCAAGCAGATCGGGACGGCGTTCGAATGTACGCTTCAACGACTGGGCCATCCGCCATTCCTCAATTTTCGCATGATTGCCGCTCGTCAGCACATCCGGCACCTTCATCCCGCGGAAATCCGCCGGGCGTGTATAGTGGGGATGCTCGAGCAGCCCCGTGGAAAATGAATCCTGGATGTGGGAGTCGGCTTGTCCTAGTACCCCCGGCAGCAGGCGCACGACCGCATCAATGATGGTCATGGCCGGTAGCTCGCCCCCCGTCAGCACAAAGTCCCCGATGGAAATTTCATCTGTGACGAGATGCTCCCGGATACGCTCGTCGTAGCCTTCATAATGGCCGCATAGGAATACGAGGTCCTCCTCTTGCGCCAGCTCTTCCGCCTTCTTCTGTGTAAAGCGCTCTCCTTGCGGGCACATGAGGATGACCCGCGGCTTGCGGCCCTCGGTAATCTTCTCGACAGCGTTGAACATAGGCTCGGGCTTCAGCACCATCCCCGCACCGCCGCCGTATGGATAATCGTCCACCTGCTTGTGCTTGTTGTCACTGAACTCCCGAATGTCTGAAACCGCCAGCTCTACTGCTCCTTTTTCCTGCGCTTTTTTGAGGATGGACGCACCGAACACACCTTCAAACATTTCCGGAAACAGGCTGAGTACATGGATTTTCATCATGACAGCAGGCCTTCCATCACGTGGATGATGATTTTCTTTTCTTCCACATCAATTTCCTTCACTACATCTTCAATATACGGAATGTAGTGCTTTTTGCCGTTCTTTGCCTTGATTTCCCATACGTCGTTCGCACCCGTCTCCAGGATGTCCGACACCACGCCGATGAGCTCCCCTTCTTCAGAGAAGACCTCACAGTCGATGATTTCAAAGTGGTAGTATTCGTTCTCTTCCAGTTCGTCCTCGGCCAGCTGATCCATCGTGACCTTCAGCAAGCCTTCCTTGAACGGCTCCACCAGGTTGATGTTGTTCATTCCTTCGAACGTCAGCAGAATGAAGTTTTTATGGCGTCGCATACTCTCGACGACTACCCAGATTGGATGCTTTTCATTTTTTTTGAACACTGCCAGTTTGCTCCCCGGTGCAAAGCGAATGTCTTCGAAGTCCGTCGTGGACAGGACACGCACTTCCCCCCGGATGCCATGCGTATTGACAATACGTCCTACATTAAACCATTCCATCATATCACCTCTTGTATAGAAAAAGAGAAGAAAGCCAGCGCCTCCTCCTCTTTTTATTGTGTGGATATTGGTATTCAAATATCCTTTTTTAATCCAATATATCGACGTACGTCTTCTTCTTATGGTATCCACTAGCCGCTGAGTAAACAATTGTGCGAATCGCCTTGGCGACGCGACCCTGTTTGCCTATCACTTTTCCTCGATCCTCGGGATGAACAAAAAGCTTATAAACAATTCGACTTTCGTTTTCGTCCGTCTCAATCCGGACATCATCTGGATAATCGACTAACGGTTTCACGATTGTTTCAATCAGCTGCTTCATAAAGATACCTCCGATTATTTACTGAATTTTTGGTTGTGGAATTTCTCCATGATTCCTTGTTCTGAGAACAGGTTACGCACAGTATCAGATGGTTTTGCGCCATCAGCTAACCATTTAAGAGCTTTCTCTTCATCGATTAGTACTGTAGCTGGAGTAGTAAGTGGGTTGTAAGTACCTACTGTTTCGATTTGACGGCCGTCACGTGGTGAACGAGCGTCAGCTACTACGATACGATAGAAAGGAGATTTTTTAGCTCCCATACGTTTTAAGCGAATTTTAACTGCCATTTTTCTAGCACCTCCGAATAAGTTTCACACAAGATAGTATATTATCAATGTTTGTGTGGTTTGTAAAGTGTTTTTTCTTAACACCTAATTTTTTTACTTAAATAATGAATCGAGACCAGGCAGCTTCATCTTCTTCTTGCCTTTGCCCTGCGCCATGCCCGTCATCTGCTTCATCATTTTTTTCATTTCCTCAAACTGCTTCAATAGCCGGTTCACTTCCTGGATGGTCGTACCGGAGCCTGTAGCGATGCGTTTTTTACGGCTTGAGTTGATGATTTCCGGATTCGTCTTTTCAGCCGGTGTCATCGCATAGATAATCGCCTCGATGCGCCCCATTTGCTTCTCGTCGACCTTGACGTTATCCAAGCCCTTCATCTTGTTTGCGCCAGGCAGCATTTTCAGCAGTTCATCCAGCGGTCCCATCTTCTTGACTGCCTGCAGCTGCTCGATGAAATCGTCGAATGTGAAGGTCTGGGTCATGAACTTTTCTTCCAGCTCCTTCGCCTTTTCCATATCGACATTCGCCTGCGCCTTTTCAATCAATGATAGGACATCGCCCATGCCTAGAATGCGTGATGCCATACGTTCTGGATGGAATGATTCCAATGCATCCATCTTCTCGCCCATACCGACGAATTTAATCGGCTTTTCCGTCACCGAGCGGATTGATAATGCCGCACCGCCTCGTGTATCGCCGTCAAGCTTCGTCAGCACGACACCCGTAATGCCTACCGCCTCGTTGAAGCTTTCGGCCACGTTGACAGCGTCCTGCCCCGTCATCGCATCGACGACAAGGAATACTTCGTCAGGCTCCTTCAACGCACGGATGTCCTTCAGCTCCTGCATCAGCTGTTCATCAATGTGAAGACGGCCCGCCGTATCGATGATGACGACATCATGGTGCTCCTCTTTCGCATGCTCGATTGCCTGGCGCGCAATTTCGACAGGCGAAATATCCGTACCTAGTGCAAAGACCGGGATGGACAGCTGCTTCCCTATCGTCTGCAGCTGGTTGACGGCTGCCGGACGGTAGACGTCCGCTGCCACCAATAATGGTTTTTTATTGTATTTCTTACGCAGTACGTTGGCCAATTTACCCGTCGTTGTCGTTTTACCGGCACCCTGCAGGCCGACCATCATGATGACTGTCGGTGGTCGGTTATTAAATTTAATCGGGCTCTGTTCGCCGCCCATCAGTGACGTCAATTCATCCTGTACAATCTTGATGACCTGCTGGCCCGGTGTCAATGACTTCATGACATCGGCGCCGACTGCACGTTCACTTACTTTTTTCACGAACTCTTTAACCACTTTTAAGTTAACGTCGGCTTCGATTAAAGCAAATCGAACTTCACGCATCATTTCTTTTACGTCTTGTTCTGTGACTTTACCTTTACCTTTGATTTTTTGAATGGTCCCTTGGAGTCGTTCTGCTAAACCTTCAAATGCCAAATCGTTCGCCTCCTAATCCGATTCCTTCAATTGCTCAATCAACGCGAGACGAGTTTCCTTTGCAGTGCTTTCGTCCTCTATCGCGTCCGTCAGCTCCTTTAAAATACGCTGACGTTGCTGGAATTTTTCCAATAAGCGTAATTTATCTTCATATTCTTCAAGCATCGCTTCCGTACGGCGGATGTTGTCATAAACCGCCTGCCTCGAGACATCGTACGACTCGGCGATTTCTCCCAATGAGTGGTCGTCCAAGTAGTAGAGCTCCATATAGCTACGTTGCTTTTCCGTCAATAATGCCTGATAAAAGTCGAAGAGAAAGTTCATGCGTGTTGTTTTTTCAAGTAGCATTTTTATCTCTCCATTCATATTTAGTCTACTGTATCATAAATCTTTTCCCTGTCTACTGTCAAGGTAATTTCCTTGTCTTTTCTCCTCTTCCGAGTCGTTCGGGGCTGGACAAGCCGGCTGGCTGCTCCAGATAACCGATCCCAACCAAAGCCCACAACAACAGATATCCTTTTCTTTGTGGCAGGCAACTGAGCAGAACCGCTTCTTGGAGCATACCCAGGCCACTTACTATGACAAAGGCAAAGAATTCTCCCTCATTATCTCGATATTGAAAAGACCCCTTTTCCATACTGCGGAAAAGGGGGGTATTCTACTCTTCTACATTTTTCAGCTCGGCCTCTAAGCCTTCTGCGAACAGACCATATACATAACGCTCTGCATCGAACGGCTGTAGATCATCCATCTTTTCGCCAAGACCTACAAATTTCACCGGAATGTGTAGCTTGTTGCGGATGGCAAGAACAATTCCGCCTTTTGCTGTACCGTCAAGCTTTGTCAGCACAATTCCCGTCACATTTGTTGCCTCTTTGAACGTCTGCGCCTGCACCAACGCATTCTGGCCTGTCGTCGCATCAAGCGCCAGCAGCACTTCATGAGGGGCATTTGGAATCTCACGGGAAATGACCCGGTGCACCTTTTCAAGCTCGTTCATCAAGTTCACCTTGTTTTGCAAACGCCCTGCTGTGTCGCAGATCAGCACATCGACGCCACGGTTTTTCGCTGCACGGATGGCATCATACATGACGGCCGCCGGGTCTGAGCCCTCGGATTGCTTGATGACCTCGCAGCCCACTCGGTCGCCCCATACTTGCAGCTGATCGATGGCGCCCGCCCGGAACGTATCCCCCGCAGCAAGCAATACGGACTTCCCTTGCAATTTCAGGCGATGGGCCAGCTTGCCTATTGTCGTCGTTTTCCCGACACCGTTTACCCCGACGAACAGGATGACCGTCAGCTCCCCATCAGGTTGCATGTGCAAGTCAGTCAAGTTTTCCTCGCCCGCTTCGTAGATTTCAACAAGCTTTTCGGAGATGATTGCCTGGATGCCCTCTGTATCCTTGATGTTCTTCCGTTGTACCTCAAAGCGTAATTTATCCATCAGCTCCATAACCGTTTCAAAGCCGACGTCCGCTTGGAGCAGCACATCCTCCAGCTCCTCGAAAAAGTCCTCATCCACCTTGCGATAGCGGGCTACCAGGTCATTCACTTTAGATGTGAAGGAATCACGTGTCTTCGCAAGACCCATTTTGAACTTTTGCGTGATGGACCAGGCGGAAGGCATTTTCTCCTCCGCTTCCTCGGCCCGCTCCTCTTTACGGACATGCACATCTTCCACGACAGCAGGCACAGCCTCTTCGGCAGGGGCCTCTTCCTCCTGTTGAAGAGCTTCCTCTACTGCAAGTGCAGGCTCTTCTTCCGTGACGGCAGGTGCTTCCTCCTGCACTTCAACGCCGGCTTCCGTTTCGGATTCCTTCGCCTCATCCTGCTGTTCGAGCTCTTCTTTTACCTTTTCCTCTTCAGCAGAACCAACCAATTTTTCTTTTAAACGTTTAAAAAAACTCATTCCCTACACTCCTTTATCCTACCGGCACATCTTCTTCCAACTTCACCGAAACGAGTTTCGAAACTCCGGATTCCTGCATTGTAATGCCATACAGGACATCTGCCCCTTCCATCGTCCCTTTGCGGTGGGTGATAACGATGAACTGCGTTTCCCTGCTGAACTTCTTCAGGTATTGGCTGTAGCGGAGGACGTTGGATTCATCCAACGCCGCCTCCACTTCATCCAGAATACAGAATGGCACCGGGCGTGTATTTAAAATGGCGAATAGCAGGGCAATG
Organism: Lysinibacillus sp.; assembly: GCA_051874195.1. Lineage (GTDB taxonomy): Bacteria > Bacillota > Bacilli > Bacillales_A > Planococcaceae > Lysinibacillus_B. The sequence continues at coordinate 7,927 of JBJEFP010000071.1, forward strand.
GCAGTAAGCGCCCGTTCCCCGCCCGACAACAGGCTCAGACTTTGCAGCTTCTTGCCCGGTGGCTGGGCGACGATTTCAATGCCCGTTTCCAATAGATTTTCCGGATCAATGAGCACAAGATCTGCCTGCCCACCGCCAAACAGTTCGCGAAATACACTCTTGAACTGGGCCCGTACGCTTGTGAACGTTTCATGGAAGCGTGCCGACATTTCGCCGTCCATTTCCTTGATTGCTTCATGCAATGTCTCTTTTGCCTCCAGCAAGTCGTTACGCTGTTCCGTCAAGAATGCATGTCGTTCCTGAACCCTTTCGAATTCATCGATGGCCGTCAGATTGACAGGCCCCAATTCCTCGATCGACTGCTTCAGCAGCTTCACTTTCCGGCGCACCTGCTCCACATCCTCGATTTCTTCTGCCAGACTGGATGCAGCGTCAACCGACAGCTCATAGTTCTCCTCAAGTTGCGTTGTCAAATTTGCTTGCTCGTACTGCAAGCGGCTTCGTTTAATCGACAATGTATTGATTGCCTCGACAAAGCCTTTATGCACACGCTGGTTTTCCTTCAGATCTTCCTCGATAACAGCAAGTTTCTCCTGCAATGCCTCTTTTTTCTCGCGTTTTTCCGCAATGATGTCGAGAAGTGCCTGACGTTTTGCACTCCATTCGACGATTGCCCCTTCAATTTCCTCCATCGAAGGGCCGTTCAACCCTGCATCCGATTGGAACCAGTCGATTTCCTGGGAAATATTTTCGATGGATTCGTTCGCTTTCGACAATTGGACGGCAATGTCCGCCGTCCCAATCTGCAGTTGAGAAAGCTGCTCCTGTGCCACGGCCAGCTGTGAACGCTTCTCCCCTATCTGATCGCGCAGGACATCCTTTTGTGTATCTCCCTGCGCCTTGGCGAGCGTCAGCTGTTCGACAAGCACATTGATTTCTGCAAGTTCGACCGCCAGTTCCTGCAGCCGCTGCTTGGCCTGTTCCTTTTGTTCAGCCAGCGTCTCATGGCGCGTCGACATCGATGTCTGTTCACTTGTAGCAAGCGTCACACTCGTCTTCAAGCTCTTCTCCTGCATCTCCAACTCCAACAGTAAAGACTTCTGCTGCTGCTGCTGTGAACGCAGCTCCTCGACAAGCAGGCGCATTTCTTCCAGTTCGTCACGCAGTTTTGCAACCTTCGCCTTGTCGATGGCTACTGTACGCTCCGCTGATTGGATGGAGTGGTCCATCTCGGCAATTTTTACCGACAACGTATCCAGCTCCGCTTTTCGTGTAAACAGAGAGGACTGCTGTTTGACGGAACCACCCGTCAGCGAACCTCCCGCATTGATGATGTCCCCATCAAGCGTCACAACCCGGTATTTGAACCCAAGCAGGCGGGCAATTTGGCTTGCCCCATCCAGGCTGGAGGCGACCAGCACATTGCCAAGAAGATTTTCGACAATCGAACGGTTCGATTCCTCGAACGTCACCAGATTATAGGCCATATCGACAAATGCCGGATGGCCGGAAACCGCTGAAATCTGCGCCTCGTTCAACCGCCGCGACTTCATGACGGACTTCGGTAAAAATGTGGCACGGCCGGCACGTCTTTTCTTCAGCCAGGCGATTGCCTGCTGTGCATGCTGTTCATTTTGCGTCACGATGTGCTGGCTTGCCGATCCGAGCGCCGTTTCGATCGCCTGGGAGTAATTCCCCGCCACTTGAAGAAGTTCAGCAACGGCCCCTTCTATGCCTGTCAGCTCACCTTTATCACGTGCAAGCAGCACTTCCTTTACCCCATGGAAGAAGCCGGAGAAGTCTGCTTCAAGCTCGGCTAATGTTTCACGACGTGATTTTAATTGCTGCTGATGCTGATAAGCCTTATAAAGCAAATTTTGCTTCTCGTCCAACTGAGCGGACAATTGCTTCAGTGAATTCTGCATCCTCGCATGCAGCTCCTGCTTCTCCGTTAATTCCGCCTGCATACGCCCGACCTGTCCGCTGACCACTTCCTTTTCAGCAATTGTACGGTCCAGCTCCTTCTGCATGCCGGCCGAACGATCCGTGATACGTTCTGCCGTTTCCTTTTGCTGCTGCAGCTGCTGATCGATATGCTTCAGTTCATTTTTGACCGTCGCCTCTTCATTCAGCAGGTCAATATATTTATTTTTCGATGTTTCTATTTCTTTCTCAATTTCAGAAACCGAGCGCGTCAATGCCTGCTCAAGCTGTTTAATGGCCTGTTTCAGCGTGGCCACCTGCTGTTGCTTGTCGGCGAACAATGCCTTCTTCTCCGCCTCATTCAAGGCTAGCTTCTCCGCTTCTGCCTTCGCTGTCTCCAGACTGGCCTCCAGCTGCTTCATATGCTTTTCGGCATTTGAGCGCTTTTCATGCATCAACGCCTTTCGACCGTCCCAGCGCTCCACCTCCGCAGTCGCTTCCACAAGCTCCTCCTGGGAGGCATCTAAATGCCCGTCTAGCGTCTTAAGCTCCGCCCGCACTTGGCGCAAGCTTTTCTCAAGCGTGCCTATTTCACCTGCAAGCAGAAGCTCATTCGCCTCCAATTCGGCAAACTCCTTCTGCAAGGCACTCAGCTGCTGTGTACAGACATTCAAATCATGAACGATGAGAGAAATGTCGAAATCCTTTAATTCTGCACTCATCCGTACATAGTCCTTGGCAGCCGATGCCTGAATCTTCAACGGCTCCAGACGGTTGTCCAGTTCATGCAGGATATCCAGCACACGGTGCAGATTTTCATCCGTCTCCACCAGTTTATGCTCAGCTTTCTTCTTCCGCTGCTTGTATTTCAGCACACCGGCAGCTTCTTCGAAAATCAGGCGGCGGTCGTCTGGACGGCTGTTCAGCACTTCATCGACCCGTCCTTGCGAAATGATGGAGAACGCTTCTTTCCCAAGACCCGAATCCATAAACAAGTCCGTAATATCCTTCAGGCGACATGTTTGTTTATTGAGCAGATACTCACTATCACCTGAACGATACACACGTCTTGTCACACTGATTTCAGTGTACGGTACGGCGATTCGTTCGTCTGTATTATCCAAAACCAGCGATACTTCCGCAAAATTAAGCGGCTTCCGCGACTCACTTCCCGCAAAAATGACATCCTCCATTTTCGAGCCACGCAAGGATTTTGCCGATTGTTCACCAAGCACCCAACGGATTGCATCTGTTACATTACTTTTTCCACTGCCGTTGGGACCAACTACGGCTGTTACGCCCGGGACAAAATCTATACCAATACGCTCCGCAAAAGATTTGAAGCCGATTACTTCAAGTCGCTTTAAGAACATATTATTCCCCCTTCTGCGCCTGCTGCCTTAGCGTCTGCATTGCACTTTGCGCCGCATGCTGTTCAGCCTCTTTCTTTGACTTCCCACGTCCTACACCGAACTCTTGCTCATTCAGGAGAACCCGAGATACGAAGGTACGGTTATGCGCCGGGCCCTTCTCATCGACGATTTCATAGTGCAATGCACCGTTGCCCGATTGCTGTACCATTTCCTGTAGCTGACTCTTGAAATCCATCACATGCGAAAAAGCACCGAGTTCCACTTTCGGAAAAACGACTTTTTCCAGGAATGCCACCACTGTGTCAAGCCCTTGGTCCAGGTAAAGCGCGCCTACAAACGACTCAAATACATCCGCTAAAAGTGCAGGACGCTCACGGCCGCCTGTCAATTCCTCACCTTTTCCAAGCAATACATACCGGCCAAAATCCAATTCATTCGCAAAAATGACTAATGACGGCTCGCATACAATCGAAGCACGTAACTTCGTCAGCTCCCCCTCACTCATATGCGGGTATTTTTCAAATAAGAATTTTGACACAGATAGCTCTAGAACAGCATCTCCTAGAAACTCCAGCCGCTCATTGTCCGTAAATAGCTTTCGACGATGTTCATTCACATAGGATGAATGAGTAAATGCTTGATACAGTAAATTTTTATTGATGAACGCCACGTTCAAATTATTTTGTAGTTGTTCGAAAGATTCCCGAACTTTTTCTGGGAATACACCAGATTTCTGATTATTCCCCTTTTTTCTTATCGTCATGGACAATCTGCCTTCCTTACTAAGTTTCTAACGTTTAGTTTACATCGTTGCAATCGTTAACGCAAAGAGATTCTCATAAAATGTCACGTTTATCAAAGGTTTTTCCTCCAGCTTATAAAAATGGACTACATTTCCGCTTAGGCGGGGCAATCAACTGCAAAGAAAGCCCACAGATGCGCTACATGGATAAACCCCGCCTCTATCAATGCCCTTCGATATGTTTCATCATCTCCTTCATAACGAAAAAGAGGTACATAGGTGCGAACCCTCGCACTCATGTACCTCAGTATCATTAGCTGATTTTGCTTTCAATATAATTGATTGCATCACCAACAGTCGCAATTTTTTCAGCATCTTCATCTGAAATTTCCATGTCGAATTCATCTTCAAGCTCCATAACAAGCTCAACGACATCCAATGAATCCGCCCCTAGATCTTCACGGAAAGAAGCCTCTACCTTCACTTCGCTCTCATCTACACCTAGACGGTCGACGATTACTTTTGAAACGCGTTCTAATACTGTAGCCAAATCGTTCACCTCCCCTCAAATGATTATGTATGTTACATTACCATGCCGCCGTCGATGTGCAGCGTCTGGCCTGTAATATAGCTTGCACTGTCGGACGCAAAGAATGCGACCGCCTTTGCGATATCTTCCGGCTGCCCCAGCTTTGCCAATGGAATCTGCTTCAACATCGATTCCTTGAGCTCCTCCGGCAGGGCATCCGTCATTTCTGTCGTGATGAATCCCGGAGCAATCGCATTCACTAAAATATTGCGGCTCGCCAGCTCCTGGGCCGTCGTCTTCGTCAGACCGATCACCCCTGCTTTAGCAGCGACGTAATTGGCCTGCCCCGGGTTCCCGGCCACGCCCACGATAGATGAAATGTTGATGATGCGGCCTGCACGCTGCTTCATCATCTGGCGTGTCACCGCCTTTGTGCAAAGGAATACCCCTTTTAGATTCGTATCGATGACATCGTCCCATTCCTGCTCCTTCATGCGCATCAGCAGGTTATCCCTCGTAATGCCGGCATTATTGACGAGGATATCGATCGAGCCGAACGCCTCCAGCGCCTGTTTCATCAGGCCATCTACGGAAGCACCGTCCGCTACGTTCGCCTGTACCGCAATCGCCTTTGGACCAAGAGCCTCGATTTCTTCCGCGACCGCCTTCGCCTTCGCCTCACTGCCGCTGAAGTTGACTACAATATTCGCACCCTGCCTTGCCAGCTCGATGCAGATTGCACGGCCGATGCCGCGAGAACCGCCAGTCACCACAGCCGTTTTACCCGTTAAACACATTGTGTCCACCCCTTAGACGCCTCGACGACCTGCGTCAGTGTCTCTTCATCGTATACACTGTAGACGGTCGCCCCGCGATTGATTTTCTTCACGAGCCCCGACAACACCTTCCCGGGACCGCATTCGATAAAGACATCCACCCCTAAATCAAGCAGTGTCCGCACGTTTTGCTCCCACTGGACAGGGCTGGATACTTGGTCCACCATTTCCTTCTTGATGTCCGCTACATCCTCTAGCAGTCGGGATGTTACATTGCTGACGACAGGAATAGCCGGCACCTTCATCTCCGCTTCCTCGATTGCCGATGCCAGTTTTTCAGCAGCCGGCTTCATCAATGAGCTATGGAAAGGCCCGCTTACCGTTAATGGAATGGCACGCTTTGCACCTCGCTCCTTCGCTAGAGCGCCTGCTTTTTCAACGCCTTCTTTTGTCCCGGATATGACGATTTGTCCCGGGCAGTTCAAGTTGGCAAGCTGCGCCACCACCCCTGATGCGCTCACTTCCTCGCAAACTTGCGCCAGCTCGTCAGATTCCATGCCTAGAATCGCTGCCATGGCACCTTCGCCTGCCGGCACTGCCTCTTCCATATATAAACCACGTTTATGAACAATCTGCACCGCATCCTCGAACGTCAACACTTCCGATGTGACAAATGCACTGTACTCCCCTAATGAATGACCCGCTGTATACTCCGGTTTTATGCCTGCATCCATCAATCGGCGGGCAATCATGACACCCGTCGTCAGGAGGGCGGGCTGAGCATTATACGTCAATGTCAGCTCCTCCTGAGGCCCCTCCAGCATAAGCTTGGATAACGTGAAGCCTAGAGCGGCGTCTGCTGTATCATAAAATGCCCTGCTATTGTCATTTACTTCGACAAGCTCCGCACCCATCCCTACTTGTTGCGACCCTTGCCCCGGAAAAATAAAAGCTATTTTTGTCATGTTTAGATCCCCTTTGTGACGGACGTTTACCCTGCTGTAATCGTCTCTTGAATCGTTGCGCATACATCATGCTCAACCATTGTGCGCGCCTGTTTTATGGCACTGCGCACCGCTTTTGCATTCGATGAACCATGCGCCTTGATTACTGGTGCCTTTAAGCCGAACAACGCAGCGCCACCATACTCTGTATAATCCATTTTTTCCTTCAGCACTTTCAAATCACCTTTTACCAGCGCAGCACCGAGCTTCGCCTTGGTAGAAGATGTCAAGGCTTCCTTCAGCATGGAAAATATTGCCCCGGCAGTACCTTCAATCGTCTTGAGAACCATATTGCCCGTAAAGCCGTCCGTCACTACGACATCGGCCACACTGTTCAACAGCTCCCGCGCTTCAACATTCCCCTCGAAGTGCAGATTCGCATCTTTCAACAAATCAAAGGTCGCCTTCGTCAGTTCATTTCCCTTTTTATCCTCCGTACCGATATTCAACAGACCGACGCGTGGTGCTGAATAGCCCCGCACCTTTTTCGCGTAGATATCGCCCATAATGGCATACTGTACTAAATGCTCCGGCTTTGCATCGGCATTCGCCCCAAGGTCCAGCATCAGGAAGCCTTTGCCGTCGAGAGTCGGTAGCGTCGTGGCCAGCGCCGGCCGTTGCACCCCTTCAATCCGCCCCACTTTAAAGAGTCCTCCCGCCATAAGAGCCCCTGTGTTACCCGCTGAAAGGCATGCATCCGCCGTTCCTTCCGCTACCGCCTCCAGCATGCGCGCCATGGAAGAGTCCTTTTTACGACGCACAGCACGTGCCGGGTCGTCATCCCCTTCCACCACTTCCTCGCAATGGATGACCGTCAAACGTGGATGCGCCTTTAGATAAGGCTTCATTGCATCCTCACGGCCATATAATAAAATCTCTACATCGTTAAACTCTTCTAGTGCCTGCATGACACCTTCCACGATTGCTTGAGGCGCATTGTCCCCGCCCATGCCATCTACTGCTAACTTCATGTTTCATTTCCACCTTTCGTGCGGTACATTTCAAATTCTCCTGTGAATACCACTTCATTATTTACTGTCGAAGTGACATCTATAATTGTACGATTTTTTTCCGTCTGCTGTGTACGCACGACTGCCTTTGTTACGACACGGTCCCCCGCTTTTACCGGTTTTACGAAAGCGACATTGGCTTTCACCGTCAATGCCAGTTCATCATCAATCACCGCTACTGCAAGAGAGTTTGCCTGGGCGAATAAGTGGTGCCCACGTGCAATGCCGTTACGCTGGAATACATGTTCTTCGCTGACATCAAAGATGGAGAGCGCACGTTTATCTAATTCAATATCTATAATTTCACCGATTACTTCATCAATCGGCAACGATTTCACTTCGTTCTCATAGTTTTTTGCTGCTACATCCTTTATACGTTCCCGTAGTTCAGGAATGGAAAGCTCCATCCGGTCAAGCCGTATCGTCTGGACACTGACGCCAAAACGGTTCGCTAATTGTTCATCAGTGACGAATGGATTATCGGCAATTGTTTCGGTCAGCAACTGCTGACGTTCTTTTTTCGTACGCTTCATATCACTCGTCACCTTCTCATTAAGTATTAGCACTTGGTACTAATACCAATATACAGAACTACCAAAAAGAACGCAACAACTTTTTTTGTTGTCGCGTTCCATCCTGCCATCCCACCGTCTTTTCCATACCATCAATCGATGCGTTCACCCTCCAGCGCCCCGGAAGCCGCAAGCATGCGCCGAAGCGGTTCATACTCCTCGGATGACCAGAATTCCTCGCTTTCAATGAGCCTTGCCGCATCCTGCCTCGCCACCTCCAGTGCACGATAGTCATGCACCAGGTCGGCCATTTTGAATTCGGGCAGGCCGCTCTGCTTCTTCCCGAAGAAGTCTCCCGGCCCGCGAAGCTCCAGATCCTTCTCCGCCAGGCGGAAGCCGTCGTTCGTCTCCGTCATCGATATCATGCGTTCCTTCCCTTCATCCGTCTTCGGATCGGCCAACAGCACGCAGTATGACTGGTGCTCGCCACGTCCGACACGTCCACGGAGCTGGTGGAGCTGCGCAAGCCCGAAGCGTTCTGCATCGTAGATCGTCATGAACGTCGCATTCGGGACGTTCACTCCTACCTCCACTACCGTTGTCGAGACGAGGACATGAATCTCCCCTTCGCCGAATGCCCGCATTACCGCATCCTTTTCATCGGGGTGCAGGCGTCCATGCATGAGTCCCACTTTGAAGCGGCCATGGAAATATGTAGTGAGCTGCTCGAATACTTCAACCGCATTCTGTACGTCCAGCTTATCGGATTCCTCGATGAGCGGACAGATGACATATGCCTGGCGTCCGGCCCGCAGCTCGGCTTCCATTTTCGTCAATACTGCCCCAAGCTGCTCATGTTTCATCCAATGCGTCTCAATCTGCTTCCGTCCTGCCGGCAGCTCGTCGATGATTGATACATCCATTTCTCCAAACGCCGTTATTGCCAGTGTCCGGGGAATAGGCGTCGCCGTCATAAAGAGGACATCAGGATTTTCCCCTTTATCCCGTAATACACGCCGCTGTTCTACACCAAAACGATGCTGCTCGTCCGTAATGACGAAGCCGAGCTGCTTGAATTCCACATCCGGCTGAATGAGCGCGTGCGTGCCGATCAAAATATCAATTTCGCCGTTTGCAAGGCGCTCGAGTATCTCACGTCTCGCCTTCGCCTTGGTAGAGCCGGACAGCAGGGCTACCCGCACACCAATCGGCTCGAACCAGGCATAGAGGTTTTCGGCGTGCTGCTCCGCCAAAATTTCCGTCGGCGCCATCAACGCCCCCTGGAAGCCGGCCGTAACCGCTGCATATAAGCCAATCGCCGCCACCACCGTCTTACCGGAGCCGACATCCCCCTGCAACAAACGGTTCATGCGATGAGGGGATTTCAGGTCCTTGCAGATTTCATTGACCACCCGTTTTTGGGCACCGGTCAGTTCATACGGCAATGTCCCGATGAAGGTGCGCAGTTTTTCAAGGTCATATTGGATGACCATCCCCTTTTCATCATCGCGTCTTGCTTTGCGGAGTGCCTGAATGCGCAGCTGGAATGCCAACAGCTCCTCAAACACGAAGCGCCGCCGCGCCTGCTTCACATGGTCTGAATCCTTCGGAAAATGCACTCCTTCGAGCGCCTCCCGAATCGGCAGTAGTTTATACTGCTCACACATGGAACTAGGAAGCGTCTCCGGAATATCATGTCCCACCTCATCAAGCGCCTGGCGCATCAACTTCCGGAAGCGGTTTTGGTGAACGGTGTTGCGCAGGCTGTACACCGGTTCAAAATCCACTTGCTCCTGTTTCGGACCGAATTTAATCGATGAACCGACCACTACCTGCCGGCCACGGTCCCATTTTCCGGAGACTGTCACAATGGCTCCCGGTGTCAATTTTTGCTTTAAATAATGTTGATTGAACATGATGACCTTCACAAGATGCCGCCCTGCCAGCACCGTCACCGTCAAACGGGATTTCTTCCCCATATAGGCGACAGAGGGGATGCCCTCTACTCTCGCCTCAATCGTCACCTTCTCATTATGCGGTGTTTCTGCCAGATTTTTTAACGTGAAATCCTCATGCCGATACGGGAACGTCCAGATCAAATCCTCGACTGTATGGATGCCGAGGGATGCCAATTGTTCTGCCGTTTCCTTGCCGACACCCTTCAAATCCGATACCGGTTCTGTAATGTTCA
>JBJEFP010000072.1:0-2157 GCA_051874195.1 Lysinibacillus sp.
ATGAAGAAAGAAAATTATTGTTAACGTCTTGCTTGTTCAGTTTTCAAAGTTCATTTTATGTTTCGCTCGTTTCAGCGACTTCTCTAATTTAACATTCAAGTTTCTGTTTGTCAACAACTTTTCTTAAAAAGTTTTTTCATGACTTCCAAAACTTATTTTTGTTTTAAAGCGTCACGTCCTAGCGACATTCAATATACTACAATACCTTCATCATAAAAGTCAACACTTTATTTCAAAAAAAATTCGGGGCGTGTCAGACACACCCCGATTACTATACTATAAGCCATATTCATTTTCAATAAACTGTCTATCTACGCGGTAATTACGGTGAAAAATCGTTTCATTCTTGGCGATGATCGGCTCGACAAGAATATAGCCCTTATCAATTAAGTACTCAACGAACACCTCAAGGTCCGTGGAATAGTAACTGAGCTCCTCATGGTCATGCAGCTCCTGAATTGTCCAGCTCGGTCTAGTCAGCATCACTTCTAGGATGTGATGGGCTCCATCATGAGTTCGGGAATTGATCAGGAACTCGCTTGCTAAGAAGAGCAGCTCCAGCCTTTTCTCTAACGTTTCGTTGCTCATGACGAGTTCTTCATATAACTTGTAGACGGCAGGCTCAATCTTCTTCACCTGCGACCATACCGTCACCTCAGGATAGAGACCGCTATCGATGACCGAAAGCCGCCCAAGATGATGAAGCGAATCCACTACATGATTATATGCATCCAAATATTCACCCCGTTCAAAAAACTCTTTCCCTTCCAAATAGCGGCGGATCAGCTTGCTGAATTGGATGCCCGTTTTTATTTTCCGTCCATAGAAAGGGAACTCTTGCAGTTCAGAACGTAATTTATATAGAAACTCATTTCGATCAAATAATACTTTTCCATAAAAAATCCAGTCAACCAACTTACGGTTCGAGCCGATGAACAGCCATTTGCGAAGGCGTTTCTCCGTTACGATATGCATCACCATCTTCGTCTCGCCATATAGGTAATGCTTCGTAAAGATCGGCTGTTCGCCCTCTTTTACAATAATCAGCAGGACCGAATCAAACGTATCCGTCATATTTGCAGCATCGTCCCGCTTATTAATCAATATTACCCCTAATGTATCAGGATGACTGGCCCTCTCCTGATAAATGGGACGTAAAACGTGCTCCATAAAAGTACCCCCTAAAGTTTACACTAATGCCTTGAAGAATTGTTTCGACATCTGTTTTGCAAATCCTTTTAAAAGATTATAATTCTAAAATAAATCCATTCTATGGTATAGTAACCTAAGAGTAGGAGGCAAATAAGATGAAGAGATATTCTAATAAAATAAATAAAATCCGTTCTTTCGCTTTATCACTTATTTTTATCGGATTTGCAATCATGTATGGTGCGATTTTCTTCCGTGAAAATCAAATCCTGGTACTGATTTTCATGACGCTTGGACTTTTATGCATCATCGGAAGTACAGTCGTCTATGGCTGGATTGGTTTGCTTTCGACACGTGCCGTGCAGGTGGAGTGCCCCAACTGCGGAAAGCACACAAAAGTACTCGGCCGGGTGGACATGTGTATGTATTGCAATGAACCCCTTACACTCGACCCGACGCTTGAAGGGAAAGAATTTGACGAAAGCTATAATAGCAAAAGGAGCTAAAGCCGGCATGCCGGCTTTTTCTCTTGCAGAAGAAGCCGCCTCGATCAGCTGCTCCAAATAGCAAAAGGAATGCGGACGCCCCTCCCTCAACGACTCGGCCGCATTTCCTACTCACGGCTTCTCCAGGCGCTCCCACAAAAAACCAGCAGCGCATGCTGCTGGTTTGAAGACTATAACGCTTTTTTGTTTTCTCCCGCAAGGCACTCCGGGCAAGTTCCGTAAACTTCCAAGCGATGGGAATTCACTTCGAAGCCGGTCACATGTGAAGCAAATTGTTCTACTTCATTCAGCCCTGGATAATGGAAGTCGACAATCTTCCCGCAGCATTCACAAATCATATGGTAGTGATCGTTTGTTACGAAATCAAAACGACTCGCTGCATCTCCGTATGTCAATTCCTTCACCAAGCCGACTTCACGAAATACACGCAGATTATTATAAACCGTTGCGACACTCATATTTGGAAACTTATCTTCCAGAGCTTTATATATATCATCAGCTG
>JBJEFP010000073.1:0-17925 GCA_051874195.1 Lysinibacillus sp.
CTTGAGGAAGTGCCCTTTTCGCTAAAAGGAATCTGGGGAGTCGTCGTCGTGCACACATTCACGATGTACACATATTTTTATTTAACGGCATCGGCTGCCATCAAGGGGCTTGATCCATCGTTGGAAGAGGCGGCGACAAGCTTGGGAGCGGGCCGGATCCGAGTTTGGATAAAAGTCATCCTGCCGATGCTGACACCGTCCATCATCGCCTCTTCCCTGCTCGTCTTCATGGTGTCGATGGCTTCCTATACCGCCCCGCTCATGTTCGGCGTCGAGCGGACGATGACGATGCAGATCTATCTGGCACGGACGAACGGAAATCTGGACATGGCGGCGACGCAATCGACCGTTCTATCGATCGTATCCATCCTGTTCCTGCTCATCATGCGCTGGTACCAGAACCGCCGCAACTACCAGAACTTGAGCAAGGGCGTCAGCGTCCACCGCTCGGAGGTCACATCAAAGCCGCTGAAATATATTTCTATTTTTCTATCCTTTGTAGGAACGTTACTTCTCATCCTGCCGATATTGGTGCTCATCCTCATTTCCTTTTCGAAGGATGGCGCCTGGACGATTCAGATTCTGCCGACCGACTATACACTGGCCCATTACAAGGCGCTGTTCACGGATGAACGGACATGGCGGCCCATCTGGAATTCGATTCAGATGGGGGCTGTTGCCACAGTCGGCAATATCCTTTTCGGGGTTGCCGCCGCCTATGCCATGGTGCGGCTGAGCTTCAGGGGCAAATCGCTGCTCGACACGCTCATCATGATTCCATGGGCGCTGCCTGGCACGGTCGTCGCCGTCAACCTGATCGCCGCCTTCAGTACGGAAAGCCCGTTTGCCTTCAACCAGGTACTGATCGGGACGTTCTGGATCCTGCCGCTCGCCTACTTCGTCCGGCACCTGCCGCTCGTATTCCGTTCCACGTCGGCTTCCCTGCTGCAGCTGGACCAGTCCGTCGAGGAGGCGTCCCGCAGTCTGGGGGCAGGCTGGTGGTATACATTCAAACGAATCGTCCTGCCGCTGACCCTGTCCGGCATCATCGCCGGCACATTGCTGGCACTCGTGCAAAGCATCGGGGAATTCGTAGCGTCCATCCTGCTGTACAGCACGGCGACCATTCCCTTATCGGTGGCGATATTCCAAAAGCTGTATGCATTCAAATTCGGTACGGCATGTGCCTACGGGGTGCTCCAGATTGGATTGATTTTGCTCGTCCTGCTGATTTCCGAAAAATTGTCAAAAGGTTCGGCCGGCTCTGTCATATAATGATTTTACCAGTATCTAATGGAGGCAGATGATCGTATGTTTTTTCAAGAGTATAAAAATCACATCAATGAAGTAGAAGGCATCAACTTTCCGGCAAACAGCTACCGTCAAATGGTTCTGCAGCCTGCCTACAATGAGGCAAAGCGGCACTTTTTAACATCGATGATGCATATTCATACCGCGCATCTGAAAATGCTGGAGGAGCAAAAGCTGGTTTCGGCAGAAGACGCGCGGAAAATTGGAAAGGCATTGAAAAAATTGGATTTGGACTACTTTAAAACCGGGGACTACAATCCGCAGTTCGAGGATTTGTTTTTCCGGATCGAGGATAAATTGATCGAGCTTGGCGGCGATGTGGCCGGAAACCTGCACATCGCCCGCAGCCGGAATGATATGGGGATTGCCATCTACCGGCTGACCCTGCGGAAGAAGATGCTGTCCGTCATGGAGGCGCTCCTGCAACTGCGCACATCCCTCATCGCATTCGCGGAGGAGCATGTCGATACGATCATGATCGGCTATACACATACACAGCAGGCGCAGCCTACGACATTCGCCCATTACCTGAAGGCGGTCATCGATCAGCTGACGCGTGACTTTCACCGCATGCAGGCCGCCTTCAACACGATCAACAAGAGCAGCATGGGCGCCGCTGCCCTCACGACAACAGGCTTCAATATTAGCCGTGAACGCATGCAGGAGCTCCTGGCTTTCGACGGCCTGATTGAAAATGCATGGGATGCCGTAGCCGGCGCCGATTACATCGCGGAGGCGGCGAGCGTCATCCAGCTGGCGGCCCTGAATTTGGGGCGCACCTCGCAGGACTTCCTATTATGGGCGACACAGGAGTTCAACGCCTTCCGTCTGGCGAGCCCGTATGTCCAGGTCAGCTCCATCATGCCGCAGAAGCGCAATCCGGTGTCGATCGAGCATACCCGCTCCCTGCTGTCCGCCGTCGTGGGGGATACGGGTACCGTCCTGCAGATGATCCACAATACGCCGTTCGGGGACATCGTCGATACGGAGGATGACATGCAGCCGTTTTTATGGCGGGCGATGGAGCGTCTCATCGGCATCTATCAACTGTTCGGCAGTCTCGTCCTCACGATGAACGTCAATAAGGAGAACCTGCTGGAGCGCGCGAGGAACAGCTTCGCCAATGTAACGGAGCTGGCGGATACGCTCGTCCGTTCCGAAAGGATTTCGTTCCGCCAGTCACACAGCATCGTCAGTAAGTGTGTCCGTTCGTTGATGGAATCCGGCGAGGAGTCACTTGCGAATTTGACATGGGAAATCGCCAATGAAAAGTCCGTAGAGGTGACGGGGAAACCGCTCCATATTTCAAAAAAGGATTTCTACAATGCACTGAAGCCCGAGTATTTCATCCATGTCCGCACCCTGCTGGGAGGGCCCGCCCCGGAGACGGTGCGACGGTCTCTAGCGATTGCCGAGAAGGACTCCTCCACCCTGCTGGAATGGGTGCAGGATAAGAAAGATGCCATCACAGGGGCGGAGCGGACGCTCGAGGAGATGCTGGAAGGATGGAGCGCCCAATGATCGTGCTGGCAGTCGATGGCGGGGCGACGAAAACGACGATGACGCTTCAGAAGATGGACGGACGGGAGCTGTTTTCCGCCACGGCGACCGGCTCGAATTATCAGGCAATCGGCCGCGAGCGCGTCGAGCAGGTATTCGATGCCCTGCTGGATGATGCCAAAAAGGCGGTGGCCGACCGTGACATCGCAGCAGCGGTGTTTGCGGTGGCCGGCATCGATACGGTCGAGGACGAACGGACCGTGCGCAGCATCGTCGAGTCATGCATGGACCGGTCCGCTTTTACGGCGCGGCGGCTCATCGTGGAAAATGATGTGTCATCGGCGCTCCTAGGTCTGGCGGATGGCCAGCCTGCCTCCCTGCTTATCGCGGGCACCGGCGCCGTGTGCTTCAGCTATGACGGCACGAACATTGTACGCGTGGGAGGATGGGGGCACCGCACGGGCGATGAGGGCAGCGGCTACTGGATCGGCAGACAGATTGCGAAGGCCATCTTCCGTGCCGCAGATGGCCGTGCCGAACCCACGCGGCTGACCGAGCTGGTGCTCGAGGCCAATCAATTGGGCGGAATCGATGCGCTGATGAACTGGCTGTACAGGGAGGACTATACGAATGCCCGACTCGCCAGTTTCAGTTCATACCTCCAGCAAGCAATTGAACAAGGCGATGGAGCGGCCATGGAAATTGCCCGAAGAGCGGCCGACGAGCTGGCGCTGCTGGCAACGGCTGTTCTACGAAAAGCAGGGTACGGTGGAGAAAATCATCCTTTCCATGTAAACGGCGGCGTCTTGAAGAACACGCAAGCCATCCATGACCTGTTTGCAGATAAGGTGAAGGGGCTATTCCCGGCCGTGCAATTCGAGCTTTGTGAAGAAAAGCCGATCGAGTATATCGTAAAACGGGCGGAGAATCTTGCCCGAGCGGCTAAGTGATGCTGGCACATTCATGAAAAGGCAGGAACCACGCTCATAGATAAGAGGAAAAACAGGCAGAGGAAGAGAATCCCCTTCCTCTGCTCAGCTTTTTCTTTTGGAAGCCGCAAAACGCTTCTTTTCCGTTATGTCGACCTGGGTAATTTCCCCTTCATGAAGAGTAATTACGACGGAGCCATACTGGATTTTTTGTATATCCTCCAACAGCTTTTCAACAATTGCATCCTTTGTAGCTGCCATCAGCATCCTCCTTTTTTCTACAAGCAATCCACCTCGAATTGATGGAGTCACGTCCCCACTTCCAGCACCGCTTCCTTCTCCCTGACAAGCGGCAGCACCTGCTCCCCAAAAGCACGGAGGTCCTCTTCATAATGCAGGAATCCCGTCAGGACGATATCTACGCCTATCTTCTTCAATTCAATGATTCTATCAGCCACTTGTTCCGGCGTGCCGATCAGGCCTGTCTTGAAGCCATCGTTGTATTGGATCAGGTCCTCATATGCCGAATCCGCCCACATGCCCTTGCCTTCCTTCGTCGCCTGGCCAGCCTTTTTGACCGATTCCTTGAACCCCGACACCGCTCCATCATCTGCCTGTTCGATGATGTCCCGTAAAACCTGCTTCGCTTCTTCCTCTGTATCCCGTACAATGACGAATCCATTGACACCGAATTCAATCGGTCCTTCTCCATTTACCGCCCGAAGCATCCTCACTTCTTCTATTTGCTCCTGAATTGCTGAAAGTGTGCCGCCATTCATGAAGTAGACATCGGATACGCGGCCTGCCATTTCCTTTGCTGCCCTTGAATTGCCGCCCTGGAAGATGGTAGGAGGAGACACCGGCTTCGGTTTTAGCGGTGCCTCGTTGATCTGGTAGAAGTCCCCACGATACGTAAATGCCTCTTCTGTCCAAAGCCCTCGCAGAACTTCGATAAATTCCTCGGAACGCCGGTAGCGCTCGTCATGTTCCAGCCAGGGCTCCCCGTAGCGGGTAAACTCATCTTTGAACCAGCCGCTCACGATGTTGACCGCTGTACGTCCATTGCCGATCTGGTCTACCGTTGCAAGGATTTTCGCCATGACGGCAGGGTGCCACAGGCCAGGCAGGACGGCGGTGATGATTTTCAGCTTTGATGTAACTGCAGCCAATGCGGAGGCAAGCGCTGCTGCCTCCAGCTGATTTTCTGCCCCATAGCTTGCAAAGAAGCGGGTTTGCAAGAGGACATAATCAAATCCAATCTCTTCTGCGATTTGTGCATAACGTTTATTATCTTCAAATGACCACCCTGTTTTTTGCGGGAGATTGGAAATGACCAATCCCCCACTGACATTAGGCGCCCAATAGGCAAACTGTAGCGACATATGAATTCCTCCTCAATGGTTATACTTTCTTCCGTTCTATCCCTTTGCTGCGACAGGCTTGATATCCCCGCCAAATGGGCTAAGGAATGTACGCTGATTCGCATCCTTCTTTTGCTCAATCGGCAGTTTCGGGAACAGTAGCTCCGCTGTAGTATAAGCCTCTTCCAAGTGTGGGTAGCCAGACAAAATGAATGTCTCGATGCCTAAATCCGCATATTCCTGTATGCGGGCCGCCACTGTATCCGCATCTCCTACCAGCGCCGTTCCTGCTCCAGTGCGGACAAGCCCCACTCCAGCCCAAAGGTTTGGACTGATCTCTAATTTTGTTTTATCTCCCTTATGGAGCTCTGCCATGCGCCGCTGCCCTTCAGAATCCATGCGGCCGAACATTTTTTGCGCCTGCTGGATTGTTTCATCATCCACATATTGAATCAGATCATTTGCAGCTTGCCATGCTTCCTCCTCTGTACGACGGACGATGACATGCAGACGGATGCCGAATTTGATCGTACGCCCCTGCTGCTCAGCTAGTGCGCGCATCCTCTGGATTTTCTCCGCCACCTGTGCTGGCGGCTCTCCCCATGTTAAGTAAGCATCAATATGTTTGGCGGCCACTTCCATCGCAATAGGCGATGAACCACCGAAATAAAGAGGGGGATATGGTTTTTGCACGGTTGGATAAGGCAATTGACCACCCTCCACCTTCAGATGGTCGCCCTCAAAATCCACGGCGTCCTCAGTGAATAGACTGCGCCAAATCGTCAGGAACTCATCCGTCAACCGGTAACGTTCATCATGATCCAGGAAGAAGCCCTCCCCCGCAAGCTCGACAGGATCTCCCCCCGCCACAACGTTGATTAACAACCGGCCGTTGGAGAAGCGGTCCAATGTAGCGGACAACCTTGCTGCAAAGCCCGGGGACATGAGACCTGGACGCACTGCAACCAGGTACTTCAGATTCTTTGTCTCTCCTATCAGGCTGGAGGCGACGATGAACCCCTCCTCGCACGTCTTCCCGGTCGGAATCAATACCCCCGTATAGCCGAGATTGTCGACTGCCTGTGCGATTTGCTTGCAGTAGTCATATGTGGCAGGTCTTGCTCCCTCTGCTGAGTTGAGATAGCGAGCATCCCCATTAGTCGGTATGAACCAGAATATTTCCATTTGTATGTCCTCCTTATGAATACGGTGATATGTCCGGGTATTTTTGGTGCAATGCATATTGCCCGACATCCCGGATTTTATAATCGATCGGGTCGTGCAGCGTATGGGTACGCACATTCCGCCAGTAGCGGTCGAAATTGTATTTTGCCGACGTCGCGCGGGCACCCATCATTTCAAACATGCGGCTTGTGACCTCCAGTGCCGTCTGGGCGACTTGTATTTTCGCCGTCGCGATCGCGATGCCGCATTCTCCGCGTTGCTCTGGCGTGATACTATGTTTTTGCTCCCATGTATGCTGCAGGGCTTGATTGGCAATCTGCAAAAGCGCATCTGCCGCCTTTAATTTCACGAAGAACTCCCCGTAGTGATAGAGATGATACGGGTCTTCACCAGCTGTTGCGGCATTGGATGTGAGCCAAGGACGTGCGGCCGTTTTCGTATACGCCTTCGCCTCTTCGAATGCCCCTTCCGCTGTCCCAAGCAGCACATGAGATAGGATCGACTGTGCAATATGTGTACGGACGGTTGAAAAGAGGCTGTTTGGCTGCTGCTCGTATGCATCCAGCACTTCTTCATCCTTGACTTCCACTTCCTCAAAAAGCACACTGCCGCTGTCTGTTTGGCGCTGGCCGAAGCCGTCCCAGTCATTGTGGATGGAAATCCCGCTCCGGTCAGACGGCACGACGGCAATCAATGGGCCTGCGCCGTCCTCCTTTTGCGCTGAAATAAGCAGTCTATCCGAGTCCGAAGCGCCCGAGCAAAAGCTCTTCATCCCGTTCACCTTCCAACCATTCGTCGTTTTTGATGCGGCCACCCGAGTGTCGCGGGGATTGAAGGCATTGCCCCAAAACAGATTTTTTTCAGCGGTTTCCTTTGCAAAAAATGCCGCCTGCTCGGCTGATCCATATAATTCAACGGAGGCCAGGCATAAAAAGTGGTAGCCGAACAGATGGGCAACCGAGCTATCCACCTGGGCGAATTGGCGGGTGATGGCTAATACGGCATGCCAATCTCCACCATGCCCGCCTTCCTCCCTCGGCGCCGTCAGACCTAAAAGGCCGCTTTTCCGAAGCAGATCCCGTTGCTCCTTCGCCGTCCCGCCGAGCACATCCCTTTCACTTGCGGTCTCGGCAAATTGCTGCGTCAGCTCCCTGACGATGAAATCGATCGTCGGAGTAGACAATGTCATTCCTTCCACCTCCTGTCGTTCTTTTACTCATCGATTGATTAAAACCCCAGCATTGAACGCCTTCTGCAGTTGCTGGTCAAGCCGTTCAATGATGTCATGGTCGATGGAGAAGCCATTGTCCTTCCGTTGAATGGCCTGATCCAATACATACACCCCCTGTAGGATGTGTGTCGCCCCTAATGCCGCCAGCACGGGCTTCAACGCATAGTCGATGGCCAGCAGATGATGCAGGGTTCCTCCCACTGCAATCGGTATGATGGTCTTTCCTTCGAGCCCTTTTTGTGGCACAAGGTCCAAATAGGTTTTTAGGATACCTGAGTACGCAGCTTTATAAACCGGTGTCAGTACGACCACAATGTCCGCCTCCTCGACGAGCTGATTCGCTGCCTTGATTGCTTCGCTGGCGAAATTGGCCGATAGCAGGTCGTTTGCGGGCAGCTGGTGCACCTCGATGATCGAGACGACCTCCGCCGCCTGCTGAATATATTGCCCAATGGCATTCACCCGTGATGTACGAGCATTCGCTCCGTTGATGATGACGATGTTTGTCATGTTTACTTCCTCGCTTCCACTAATTTTAATTAAACAAACAGGCTTACTTGGTTATAAGGGTAAAAATTTTTATTTACTGAACTGATGCAGGGCACCCGACAGCCTCCCAGGACCGAATTTATAATACTTCCGGTCATCTGCCGGTCCGGCATATTGCTGCAGGAAGGAGACGATGGCCTTTCTTCTGTCCTGGACATTCCGGTAGCCGGCTTCATAAAGCTTTTCATCGATTGTGTTATAGACACCCCGGTTGATTGAGAAGCTTTCTTCACACCATTTAGTAAAGCGCAAATCGGGAAAGTGCAGAATCTGTTCAAGTTGATGGTTGTTTGTCATTGGTTGTCATTCCTCCTTTTTTGCCAGTAGAGACACAAAAGGCCCCCATATCATAAAGCCGGATAGGGAGCCTCCAGTTGTCTAGTAGGCCAATCATTCAATTCATTGTTTTTTAAAGGCCGATATGACTGCATCGGTTTCCTGTCATGCAGAGGAGTTGCTCTTGAAGGCCTTTCACAGTAAAAACAAAAGCTCCCATTCATAGTGAATAGGAGCCTCTAGTTGTCTAGTGAGCCTTCGTTTTTTTGCTGTTGCAACTTATCTTAAATAATACCCTTCCAAAAGTCAACCACTTTTATAAGAATTATCTGCATTATCAAAAAACAATACTTATGGACTAAAAAGCTTACCAAGCATTATGCTCAGTAAGCCTCGATTGCGATTTTTTTGGCGCCGCTCTCCGCTGTGAAATATACATGGTCGCCCTCAATGAACAGGTTTTCCACTTCCTCTTTGAACAGCGTCGTCAGCTCCGTCCCATCAAGCCGGATTTTCGACAGATAGGCGCCCTTGGAGTAGTTGCTGAAATACAGCCAGTCCCCCGCCCCTACGATATACAGTGCGCGAACATCCGCCAATTTCTCCATGTTGCCCGTCGTCTTGTTCAGTTTATAAAGCTTATTATTATCACCGGAATTGCTGAAATAGATGTAGTCGCCCTTCTCATAGCTATCCTGCACGACATGCATGAAGCTATAAGTGGAGCTCTGTGCCTTTGGATAGGCTGCCGCCTCCCATGAATGGTCGACCCTCATATCCCGGTCGTTCAGCAGGAAGTAGTCATAGCGGACGCCCTTCCCGCGGTCAGGTACTGGATCGTTCCATGTCGTATCCAAGTGGTACCAATCCCCATCCACCTTCACAAGATTCCATGCATGTCCACCCGTATATACCTCTCCGACAACATACATCGATTCCATCCCGAGTGCCTCCAGCAATTTCTGGGCAAATAAGGCATAGCCCTGGCACACGCCTTTCCCCTCGTAGGCGACGGCATAGGCGCTATGAGAGCTGGCAACCGAATCTTCGCTATAAACGGTATTCTTCACAATATAATCATTTACGAATTTCACTTTTTCAAAATCAGACATTGCTTCTGGCTGGACGGTAGACATGACCGATGCCACAACGCCCTCGACGACCATCTCCTGCTCCGGATCCGTCAGGTAGCTCTGCTTCACCCGGATGGTCGCTTCGGTTTTGCGGTATTCGTATTCCATTTCACGGTTTGACAGGTGTCCGGCAATATACGTATCACGCTGGGACGCCTCCTCGGTTGCACGTGTCAGCATGCGCTCGATGCCTTCCGTGCTACCACGATATTCGATTGTGAATTCTGTGTCCAATCTGCTGAAATGATAAAAAAATGCATCCGCCAACTGTTCGGCGTTTTCCACTTTCCCCGGCTTTTCCGCCTGGGCGATGTCGATTTGTTCTGTCTGATTTGCTGCATCTATTAGCTGCTGTTCTGATGTATATGCTGTTTTGATTGGCTCGGCTGACTCTACCGCAACGTCCTCCATCGAGAGATAGACGTTCAGGAAGTTTGATGCTTCATCATACACCGGCTTGGCAAACACGACTAAAATAACAAGGAATGTTATCCGTTTTAGCATACATCTCTCTCCAATCTATCAGCGGCTTTTAACGACAAGGTTTACCGCCTCTTTAATCATTTCGTCCACCTTGTCCTCATTCCCTTCCGCCTGGCGCACACATTCCACTAAATTTGTGCTGACGATGACACCAATCGTACGGTCTACTCCAGATCGCACAGCCGAGAGCTGCGTAATGACCTCCTTACAATCCTTGCCGTCCTCCATCATTTTCAAAATGCCGCGCAGCTGTCCTTCTATGCGCTTTATCCGATTTTTTACTGGATCTGTATATTCCATATCTCCTACCATTTCCTTTCCTATCCTTTCCTTTTACGATACCTTATTTTGGAGATAAATAAAAAGATTCCGCTCTCGGGCGAAATCTAGCTTGTCCTATTCCACTTTTTCTGCCTGCATATCCTCATAGCGTTCGCCCAGCGTCCTCTTCAGCAACGCATGTGCATCCGCCTTCATTTCATCATCAATGCTCATGAACACCTTCGCCAATGCAGCGGTCATAACCACCAGGTCGTCCGACAAACCGACAACCGGCAGAATATCTGCTACTACATCAAAGGGAAAGATGAAATAGCCGAGCGCCCCCAGGATAATCATTTTATTGGATTTTGGCATATTTGGACTTTTCAATGCGGTATATAATGTCGCTGCCGCATGCAGGCCCTTGAAACCCAGCTTTGTTGCATATTTTTTCACTGTATGAAAGAATCCTTCGTCTGAAAAATGCTTTTCTTTACCTGCAATCATCTGCTCCATTGATCGTTTCTCGTCCATGAAAATGCCCCCTTGGATAAAAAAAATAAGTACTACAGTGTATTCATTCCCTGCAAGGATGATTGGTAACCCTGTAGTACTCATTAATATGTACGAAGCAGGCAAAAAAAAGTTTCACTTCATTATAGATTTGCTTGCTAAAAAGGTTTTCCATACTTGCTGGAGCATCTTTTTTGCCCCGATGAGCTCATCATACTGCATGATGGAGTTCTTTCTTACCCTGGCCTCACCGATCGGGATTTCGTAAATGGGCAGCCCCCTCCGAATGGCTTCCACCAGCATATTCGTATCATAGTCCGCCTGCTCTCCCTCCACCTTGCGCAGCCAATACAGCTCACGCTTCGGAATATAGCGCAGGCCTGTCTGGATATCCAGCAGACGATGATGGAATAGCAGTTCAAACAATATGGAGGCCGCCTGATTCCCTAAAAAGCTAATCATCGGCATTTCCCTTGACCGGAACTGGCGGACGCCAAGCACCACCCCATCGGAAAACAGCTTAGCCGATTCAAGCATCAGCTCCACATCCTCGATTGTATGCTGTCCGTGTGCCCCTACCGTGAGCAGCCCCTCCGCCTTCATTTCATGCTTCATTATATAGTCGAAGCCGGTCTTCAATGCACGCCCCTTCCCTGCATTCCGCTCATGTTCGAGCACGATGCAGTGCGGCTGACTGTGCAGCTCTTCAAAAATGGGTGCGTACTTTTCCCCGCTTCCATCATTGATGATGAGCACCTTCTTAATTTCCGCTGCTCTCAGCTGTTCCACAAAGGCCAGCAGCGACCGCAAAGGATTCAATGCCGGTATCACTACAATTATATCCCCCACATTCCATTCTCCTTTTCAAGAAGTGACATATCCCTCTTCCAATTCAAATTGTATAATCACTGGGAAAACAATTCAACAGACGGTAAGCAGATGCGTTCCTTCTATCCTATTCGGAAAAAGGACTCCGGTGCCATTGAAATGCAGGATTGCTACCCGTCAAGAGAATAATTATACAAAAGAAGGGTCTTCACGTTATAAAAAGAAAAGGTGAATCAAGTAGGGAGGCGGCTCATAGGTACAGTCTATGAGCCGCCCCTCCCTCTTATAAAGGTGCCTTAGTCTCCTTGGCCATGATTTCGCCGAACGTTTTTTCAGCCTCTTCCAAATCGGCCATTACCCCCTGCTCCTTCAATGTCTCCCCGATGATCTGAATGGCCTCCATCAATTGATGCTCCTTCGTATTCCCCATGTGCCCGATACGGAATGCCTTGCCCGCCAGATGGGCCAGTGCACCGGCTACAATGAGGCCGCGTGCCGCCAGGGCGCTCCTGAACTTTGCATCTTCCACGCCTTCCGGATATAGCATGCAGCTTAACGTCGGGGCAGCGACCGTTTCATCGGCAAGAGGGTTCATCCCAAATGTACGAAGGGCTGCGCGTACCGCTCTTCCATATGCCAAATGGCGTTGTTCCCGTCGCTCCATCCCCTCTTCCAGCACCATCTCAAGGGCCTTGTCATAGGCATAGATCAGATTCACAGGCGGCGTCGCAAAATAGGCTGCCGGATTGTCCATGACCGACCGCCAGTTTTCAATGTCCGCATAATAGGCGCGCACCGTTCCCAGCGCCTCCCTTGCCGCAATTGCCTGCTTGCCGAATGCAACGATGGCGAGCCCCGGTGGTACGCCAATCGCCTTTTGGGAGCCTGTCAGTGCAATATCGATTTTGTAATCTTCGTTGCCTCCATAGCCTTTTCCCATATCCTCCTGCATGGCTGCCGTCGCTACAACACCGTCCACAATGGCCAATGCACCGGCTTCCTTGATCATCGGGATGAGCGTCTCCAAATCCGCCGATACCCCGGTCGATGTGTCCGCATGCGTCACGGTCACCGCCTTGTAGCTTTCCTTAGCCAGCGTTTCCTTCACCAAGGCCGCATCCACCCGTTTTCCCCATTCGGCCTGCAGCACGTCCACTTCTATTCCATATGCCTGTGCAAGCGGGATGAAACGGTCGCCGAAATAGCCGTGGCTGATGACCAATAGCCTTTCCCCCTCGGCCATTGTATTGACAATCGCCATTTCCATTGCAAGCGTGCCGGAGCCAGCAACGATAAATACTTCCCCATCTGTGTTGAACAGCTTCCTTGTGTTATCAATTGCCCGTTTGTAGATGGCGACGAAACGCGGATCTGTATGCCCCCTTGTTTCACTTGCCAATGCTTCATAAATCTCCTGTGTGACCGGTGTCGGTCCAGGAACGAGCAGGATTTCCCTATTTTCCATCTCATGACCCCCTTGATTTGTACTTCCTCGGCCCAACTTGGCAGGGCCCTAATAAAAAATGCCTTCCCGGCCCCATCACGACCGGAAAGACACTTTCTCTGCTTATAAAGAATCTCATTAGATTCTTCTATAATAGACCCCTTGTTTGAACGCTATATATACGTATGTTATGGGAGGCAAAACCCATATTCAAAATCTTGCCCCTGCCCAACTCCGTGAAAATTGGAGCAGGAACGTACTTGACGAACTTATAATAGTAGAGTTTTCATGTCGAACGAACAATGTATCAGCTAATTTTTGTATAACCAGGAAGCGTTAAGAACTCAACGAATTCATCTTGCTCGATTAAAGTTTTGAATAGTTCAGTCGCTTCGGCATAACGACCGCCTTCATAAGCCTGTTCCCCAACAGCCTCTTTAATTTTTGCAAGCTCTTCCTCAAGCACTTCAAGCACCAGCTCGAGTGTCACTTTACGTCCATCTTCCAGGATGCCTTTCGGATGGCGAATCCATTGCCATACTTGCGTGCGGGAGATTTCCGCTGTTGCGGCATCCTCCATCAGGTTATGGATTGGCGCCGCCCCTTGACCGCGCAACCAGGACGCGATGTATTGGACCCCGACGTTCAAATTCACCCGAAGGCCGTCTTCCGTAATCGTACCCTCTGGAACGGCCAGTAGATCATCTGCCGTGACAGATACATCTTCACGTTTCTTGTGGATTTGGTTAGGTGTCGTCATGATGGCGTCAAATTGCTCCATAGCAGTCTGAACCATACCAGGGTGAGCCACCCATGTACCATCATGGCCATCAGTCGCTTCACGACGTTTGTCTTCCGCCACTTTTGCGAATGCTGCAGCATTTGCCTCATCATCCCCTTTGACAGGGATTTGAGCAGCCATCCCGCCCATTGCCGGTGCGTTACGTTTATGGCATGTTTGAATACACAATTGTGTATACGCACGCATGAACGGGACAGTCATCGTCACCTGGCCGCGGTCCGGCAACACAACCTCCGGATCGTTACGAAGACGTTTGATGAAGCTGAAGATGTAGTCCCATCGTCCACAGTTCAGGCCTTTCGAATGCTCACGCAATTCATACAGAATCTCATCCATCTCGAATGCTGCCGGGATTGTTTCGATTAAGACCGTTGCTTTAATCGTGCCTTGTGGAATGCCAATGTAATCTTGAGCGAAAACAAAGACATCATTCCACCAGCGAGCCTCTAAATGGCTTTCTAGTTTAGGCAAATAGAAGTAAGGACCTGTACCGCGTGCAATTGCTTCTTTCGCATTGTGGAAGAAGTAAAGTCCGAAGTCGAACAGGCTGCCCGACATCACTTCGTCATTCACCGTTACATTCTTTTCTATCAAGTGTAGCCCACGAGGACGCACCAGTAAGACAGCCGTCTCTTCATTCAGCTTATACTCCTTGCCATTGGCGGCGTTCGTATAAGAGATTGTACGACGGACTGCATCGTGCATATTGATTTGGCCGCTGATCATGTTTTCCCATGTTGGAGAAGACGCATCTTCAAAACATGCCATGAACATTTTCGCACCTGAGTTCAACGCATTGATCACCATTTTACGGTCGACAGGACCCGTAATCTCCACACGGCGGTCTTGTAAATCCTCCGGAAGCGGTGCAATCGTCCAGTCGCCTTCACGAATATGCTTTGTTTCTGGCAAGAAGTCGAGTTTCTCCCCAGCATCAAGGCGTTGTTGACGTTCTGCACGACGCTTTAGCAGCTCTTTGCGTCGCTCATTGAACTTTTCATGAAGCTGAGTCAAAAACTCGATTGCTTCAGGTGTAAGCACTTGCTCTACTTGTGGTGTAATTTCACCAACAATTTTCAGGTTGCCTGCTGTTGCTTGATCCATACTCAAAATCCCCTACCTTTGTGTATGTTGATGCACATCCGCATTCAGCATATCGCAAATGCGGATGTACACTTAAACTAGCATTCCTTTTTACCGCCTATCGAGCTATACCTGGACAGACGATATTATACGAATTGTTCCGTTTCTGTAGAACCGGCCATTGCCGTTGTTGAAGACGTACCGCCAGAAATGACTTGCGATACTTCGTCAAAGTAGCCAGTACCGACTTCGCGTTGGTGGCGAGTAGCCGTGTAGCCTTTTTCTTCAAGCGCAAATTCCGCTTGTTGAAGTTTCGAGTATGCAGCCATGCCGTTGTCTTTGTAGTCTGCAGCTAATTCGAACATTGCTTTGTTCAAGCTGTGGAAGCCAGCCAATGTTACGAATTGGAACTTGTAGCCCAGCTTTCCTAGCTCGCGTTGGTACTCGGCGATCTCTTCTTCTGAAAGGTTCGCTTTCCAGTTGAATGATGGCGAGCAGTTGTAGGCAAGCATTTTGCCAGGGAATTTCTCATGGATCGCCGCAGCGAATTCGCGTGCTTCCTCAAGAGACGGCTTTGATGTTTCGCACCAGATCAGGTCTGCGTATGGTGCATATGCTAAACCACGTGCGATTGCTTGTTTGATGCCTGGTTTTGTACGGAAGAAGCCTTCAGGTGTACGTTCGCCAGTCAGGAACTCTGCATCGCGCGGGTCGATATCTGAAGTTACCATGTCAGCTGCATCTGCATCCGTACGAGCGATCAGGATTGTATCTACGCCCATCACGTCAGCTGCAAGACGAGCTGAGATTAGATTACGAACAGCATTTTGAGTTGGAAGTAATACTTTACCGCCTAGGTGGCCGCATTTTTTCTCAGAAGCCAATTGGTCTTCCAAGTGAACGCCGGCTGCCCCTGCTTCAATCATGCCCTTCACAAGTTCGAATACATTCAGTGGACCACCGAAGCCTGCCTCAGCATCAGCCACGATTGGTGCGAACCAGTCGAAGCCTTCACGCCCTTCCGCCTGATCGATCTGGTCAGCGCGTTGCAATGCCTGATTGATGCGTTTTACTACAGCCGGCACAGAGTTTGCCGGATATAGAGATTGGTCCGGATACATATTGCCAGAAAGGTTTGCATCAGCCGCTACTTGCCAGCCAGATAGGTAGATAGCCTTTAGCCCCGCCTTCACTTGCTGAACTGCCTGGTTACCAGTCAATGCGCCAAGTGCGTTGATGAACGGCTCTTCCTGTAATGAGTTCCAAAGACGAGTAGCCCCACGTTTTGCCAATGTTTGCTCAACTACTACAGAGCCTTGTAATTTCACTACTTCTTCTGCTGAATATGAGCGTTCAATGCCCTTCCATCGCGGATTTTCTGCCCAGTCTTTTTTGATTGCTTCGATTTTTTCTTGTCTGATTGACATGATAAATTTCCACCTTCCCATTTGTGTTAACCGGATGCTCTGCCAGGAAAATAACTTCACCCCTGTTCCATAACAGGCAACCTTGTTGTAAATTAATATATAACAGCACAATTTAATTTTCATTATTTTTGGATAAAATGTTAGAATATTAAGACGAAGCATGGGATATGAAGGATGAAATGTGAAAAATCAGATAATACAGAGGGGGAAAAATGTAAATGTCTTTTGAAAATATCAATATCGAGAAAGAACATGTAGAACAGTATAAAGCTATATTGGAAGATTGGATTCCCAGCGACGCTTCCATCGCCATCGCCGTGAAAGATACATTTATTTATTTCGGATCAGGCCATCATAAAATCTCATTACAGGTGGGGGCACCCGTCCCGCCTGATAGCGTGGCCTTTAAAGTTCTACAGACAAATAGGAAAGTAGACGCCGTGATGGACGGTTCCCTGTTTGAGATACCTTATTATGCAGTTGGTTATCCTATTCTGATAAGCGGGGAAAGAGGCGCACTTGTCATCGTATTGCCTCCTCTCTTTAAAATAGAGAGCCCCGATACATACCGTTTCTTGACAGGAAAGCAGGATGAGGATTGGAGCCCTATTCCAATAGAGCAGATTTCCCATATCGAAAGTCTTCAGAAAAAGACATGGTTCTATACAGAAGGAGAACAATATAAAACAACTGTGACGTTGAAGGAACTTCAGCTGCGACTGCCTGATGTTTTTATACGTATCCATCGATCCTATATCATCAACATTTATTTCATTCAAAAGATTTACAGGGATATTACTTCCAACTTTATAGTGAAAATGAAGGATGGTACCGAACTGCCAATCAGCCAATCGTATCTTACTGAAGTAAAAAAGGTATTGGAGCTTTAATTGGAGCTGTGGCTTATAAAAATTCTGCTTGCCATTATATACAATCGCTTGAGGAAGTATGCCCAAAATAAGAGTATGAAGAGCTGTAAAGAAAGGAGCATATTTGCAGCCTCTTTAAGGTGATTGATCTTCGAGCCAAAAGCCCCAAGCATCGATGGGGGGCTTTTGGCTACCTTATAAAATTTCCAATCACCAAGTGTACCGCCTGTACCCTATAAGATAAAAACCATTGTCCTTCTTTGTAAATTAAAGATTATAAACTTTTCCCTACAAATAAAAACCCATCTCTGAAAGATTGAATCTTGATGCGAAGCGATGTCCTACTCTCACAGGGGCGCCCCCAACTACCATCGGCGATACTCTCGCAGCCACGATGACCGGCGGATGACTGCGTCAGCTGCACTCACTCTTTCAGTCACGTACACAGTACGCTCCTTCCTTCGCTCCCTTGTTTCCTTGTCCTTCTTGGTCCTCGCACTGCTCGGGAATTACAATTCGTACTCATTGAATCCCTTTATAAAATGGATTCTTCGCTTACGCGCCGGGCTCACCTTCGGTGTTTGGCAGTTGGGGGCTTTTAATAATCAAAAAACCCAATCCGTATAAGATTGGGTTCTAGTTGCGAAGCGATGTCCTACTCTCACAGGGGTGCCCCCAACTACCATCGGCGCTACTCTCGCAGCCACGATGACCGGCGGATGACTGCGTCAGCTGCACTC
>JBJEFP010000074.1:0-17910 GCA_051874195.1 Lysinibacillus sp.
ACTGGATAGATAGGGTATTCGTCAATATGCCCGCGATGTAACACCACGCCTTTCTATGGGGTAGGCAATCAAAGGTAGGAGTTCGCAAGAGCGTTAGGACTACTGGGTAGTTACAAGCTCCACCCAAATCTGCGATTAGGGTGGAGTCATTGACCATAGGCTTAGCAAAAAATGAAGGAGAACCAACAATATTAATTCGACGGTATTTTATACAAGCGCTAATTAAACTTGATTTAATTCCAACGCTTGTAAAGTGAATATGTGGCTGCTTCCTTGTTGCTTTATAAATCTTCTCGAAACCGTTAGATGGCTAAGTCAGTGAAAATAAAATGGCATATAAGCCTTGAGAAAGGTTTTAAGCGGCCTCATTCCATATTAGAAATGGAATGAGGCCGCTCTATTTTTGCCGCTGTTTATTGTAAAAACTACTTTTGCTGCACAAGCTTTTGCTGAATGTATGGATTAACAGGACGTTTCAAACCAAGATTTTCACGGAGTGTTGACCCTTCGTATTCCGTTTTAAAGAGGCCACGACGCTGCAGTTCGGGAATAACGAGCTCTACAATATCGTTTAGTCCTTCCGGGAAGGTCGGCGCCATAATATTAAAGCCATCTGCGCCGCCTTGTTCAAACCACTCCTGCAATTGGTCGGCAACCTGTGTAGGAGAGCCAATAATCTCACGGTGTCCACGTGCACCGGCGATGTTGTTATAAAGCTCACGCAATGTTCGTAGGCCTTTTTTCTCTACAATGCCTTTAATGATATTCGTACGAATGTTGGGATTTGTTTCATCATGCTGCTGTCCTTGAAAGTCCGGAATCGGGCCTTCGAAATCTAATCCGGTTAAATCGTAGCCTATAAATTTTGATAAATAAGCCAGTCCGACATCTGCTGTAATATAATTGTTCAATTTTTGGTGCTTTTCAATTGCTTCCTCTTCTGTTTCGGCCACGACAATGAAGGCACCCGGTAAAATTTTTAGATCCTCTGGTTGGCGGCCATATTTCGCTAGGCGACCTTTCACATCTTTATAAAACGTCTGTGCTTCCTCTAATGTTTGCCATGCCGTAAAAATGACTTCCGCTGTTTTCGCCGCTAACTCTTTTCCTGCCTCTGAAGAACCCGCCTGTACAATGACTGGGTGACCCTGCGGAGTGGATGGGGCATCTAGAGTACCTTCTATTTTAAAGAACTTTCCTTCATGCTTGACCTTCGTTACTTTATCCAAGTCGTAATAGCGTCCGTTTTCTTTATCAATAATGAGTGCCTCTTCATCAATCGAGAACCAAAGTTGTTTTACAATATCGACGAATTCATCCGCTCGCTCATAGCGTTCTGCATGCTGGTAGTGCGCATCACGGCCGAACAATAACGCTTCACGCTCATTGGCGGATGTTACCACATTCCATGCGGCACGTCCATTTGATAAATGGTCGATGGCAGCAAACTTCCGCGCGACATGGAAGGGATCGTTATAGGATGTCGTTAGTGTAGCTGTCAGTCCGATGTTCTTTGTCACAGACGCCAAGGCTGAAATAATGACTACCGGGTCCAATTTCAAGCCGGAATGGCTGTTTTCAAGAACCTCCTGACCAAATACATCTGCAAAGAATAAGTTGTCGAATTTTCCGCGTTCTGCGATTTGTGCAATTTCCGTTAAATATGCTAAATCTGTAATTCTACGCGTTTCCGTTTTCGGATGCCTCCAGCTTGCAACGTGATGTCCCGGTAAATTGATAAATGCACCTAAACTTAAGTGTTTTTTCGTCATAATAAACATCCCCTATCGATTTAGTAAGTTTTAATATAAAAAATTATTTAGCATAAGGATTATAGTCATTTGTATATAAATCCTGTGCTGTTATTTGCCCTTTTTTCAGCTCGCCGCTTTCCACTAGCCAGTCAATCCAAACCTGGAATTCCTCATCTGTAATCAACCCGCCTTCCTCCGCGATGCCTGTGCCTTTATAGTACTTTAAATTGTCTGTTGTTTCATTGCCTTCACGCGATTTCACAATCTCTTTATATTTTGCGATCACTTCCTCTGTCGGGGTTGTGCGTGCCCATTCGATTGCCTTTGCGACACCTTCTGTAAATTGCTTTACCGTATCCGGATTCTGCTGGATATACTCCTCTGTAAAGAAATACGTACCAGCTGTAAAATTGCCAAAGAGATCTGTATCTTTATATACCGCTCGAATACCGCCTGTCTCAAGGGCCCGGTCTCGTGAAATCCCGGATAGGGCTACAACGTCAATCTGACCAGCACGTAAAATCTGTTCAGCACTTGAGCCCGGTACAACAATTAATTCGACCTGCTGAATTTCCTTTTCTGTCAGACCGTTATCACGTAAAAATTGCTTTATCGCAAACTCTGAATGCGCCCCTAAAATATTGATGCCTATTTTTTTTCCGATTAAATCCTTCGCCTTTTTAATACCGCTTTCTTCCAATGTATAGTAGCCAATAAATGTATCTTCATCGCTCCCGTATGAAGCAATTACTGGCTTAATAGCAACTCCTTGCGCTACCGATTTTACGATTGCCCCATTAAAAGCCGAACCAAAGTCTGTTTGGCCTGTGGCAGTAAATTGGATGCTTTCAGGACCCCCGACGCTGTCACTCACCTTTTCCAGCTTCACATCGCCCAAGTAGCCGAGCGCTTCCGCCAGTTCAGGAAAGCTGACATTCCCTGGAGTACTTTGATACTGTAAAACTAAATCCTGACCGTCTGAAGCAGTTGTCTCCTTTATATTATCGCCTGCACATCCCGCTAATAAGGCGATGGCTATCATAATTGTCAGCCATAATCGAATTTTTTCTTTCATACATGACCTCTCCATTCTATCGCAACAAAATGTGCATGATATTTGTTTGGGAACTCACGCCTGCTTCCA
Organism: Lysinibacillus sp.; assembly: GCA_051874195.1. Taxonomy (GTDB): domain Bacteria; phylum Bacillota; class Bacilli; order Bacillales_A; family Planococcaceae; genus Lysinibacillus_B. Next base: position 2,899 of record JBJEFP010000074.1, read on the forward strand.
GCGTGAAAAATGGCGCTCTAACGAAGATAGCCCATAATTCACCAGCAATCCTAAAAGGGAAATGGTAAGGATGCCTGCATACATTTCAGCGATTAAGAAGTTGTATTGTGCATACGTGATGAAATAGCCTAGTCCCGCTTTGGCACCAACCATTTCCGCAGCAATCAGCAGCAAAATAGCACCTGTTCCAGCCATGCGAATGCCTGTGAAAATAGTCGGCACGGATGCAGGCAAAATCACTTTATAGAAAAGCTTGAACGAAGAGATGTTCATTGACTGCGCTGATTTGATATAGAGGGGATCCACATTTTTTACAGCGGAAATTGTATTTAATAAAATAGGCCAAGTACAGCCAAAAAGTACAATGGCGACTTTCGATACTTCACCAATTCCTAAAATTAAAATAAATACAGGTAATAGAGCTAATGCTGCCGTATTACGGAATAGCTCTAAGATTGGTATTAGTAAATCTCGTGCGAATGCATACCAACCGATGAGTAGACCCAATGGGATGGCAATTATAATCGCTAAGCCGAAGCCGAAAATAGATCTCGTAATACTCGCCTGGAAATGCCGCCACAGCTCTCCTGACCATAGGAGCTCCCACCAAGCCTTCGTGACTTCGGAAAATGGGGGTAGAAATGTTCTCTCCACCAGTCCGACCTTTGGTGCAATCTCCCAAAGTAACACAAATAAAATGAGAACGATGGATGATTTGAATGCTTTTCTGACTAGTAAGCCTCCTTGTGTCGCTTTCTTGGGGGATTTACTAGGCTGACTAAATTCTGTAGGGTTTTGGATGGTAACCATTAAAGCCTCCTCCTTCGATTAAATTCCTGCGCCTTGATATTCAGGTTCATGCAATAAGCTCCAAACCTCACGACGTGCCTTGATAAAGTCGGGGTTCGATTTAATGTCTGTATCATACAGCCGGTTTTTTATGGGAATGTCCACGATTTTCTTCACACTGCCCGGGTTTGGTGACAGGACGACTACACGCTGGCCCAGGTAGACCGCCTCATCGATTCCGTGGGTGATAAAAATAATTGTTTTTTTCGTTTTTTGCCATATGCGCAATAGCTCTGATTGAAGCGTTTCCCGCGTTTGCGCATCCAGGGCTGCGAATGGCTCGTCCATTAATAAAATGTCTGGATTGAATGCCAGGCTTCTGGCGATGGCTACACGCTGCTTCATACCACCTGATAGTTCATGGGGATAACGGTCAGCAAAATGTTTCAGTCCGACCAGCTCAAGGTAATGGTCCGCCTGAGCTGCCCAATCGCGTCTTGGAACTCCTTTTGCTTCTAAACCAAATTCAATATTCGCGCGCGCTGTTTTCCAAGGAAATAACGCATATTGCTGGAATACGATTCCTCGGTCTAGCCCAGGGCCTCTGATTTCACGTCCATCGATTAATATACGGCCTTTCGTCGGTTTGCTTAAACCGAGCAATAAATCAAGCAATGTCGATTTGCCGCAGCCGCTTGGTCCGACTAATGTAATGAACTCTCCTTCCTTGACAAAAAAGTCTACATCATGAATGGCTGTAAATTCACGCTGGCCTTTCTTCTTTGCTTCCTCACGAACGGTAAACTTTTTCGTTACTTTTTCAAATTTGATTTTTTCCATCAATACGCACCACCATTTTTCTATTAGTTTAATTGCTCCGTAGACAGAGTTCCTATGCGTTTTCGTAGAATGATCATCTAACACCTTCTTTCCGTAAGCCTTTATATAACAAAAGGCACCTATTCAATGCTGTACATATTTGTACAAGACTTTGAATAAGTGCCTCTATTAAGCATAGTTGGCTATTTATTTTTAACATCAGTGGAGAGCAATCAAACTGCTTTCAATGATGTTCGGGAATGTAAATCAATCATAAAAGATGTGCTATTTAAAGTCAACTAATTTTATAAGAATTATTTGAATAATTAAAATTGAACATTTCTTCAAGAGGTTGCGAAGTCATCCAACAGGATAGAAACAAGGGACCAGAAAGCCAGAAGGTTATCAGTGCGTCATAAGCTTTCGGCTAATTTATAGCCTAAGGAAGAGCACCTGCATCTGAAATTTCACATGGCTGTCAATTCATTTCCAAAATCCTTCACGGTATAATGAAGATACATCAGCAAAAGGGGGAATAGGGGATGGAACTACACTTACAAGGAAAAGTAGCAATTGTGACAGGAGCGAGCAAGGGAATCGGCTTTTGTACGGCACTGCAGCTGGCAAAGGAAGGGGCCCATGTCGCGATTTGTGCACGCGGTGAAAAGCATCTGGAGGTGGCCGCAGCGAGCATCAAGCAGCTGACAGGAGCCGATGTATTGGTTGTACCGGCGGATATCATGAAGGAGCAGGATTGCAGGGAGGTCATTGAAAAGACGGTTGCCAAATTCGGCAGAATCGATGTTTTGGTGAACAATGCGGGAACATCCTCTGCCCATTCCTTTGAACAGGTAGCTACGGAGCTATGGCAGGCGGACCTTGACTTGAAATTGTTCGGTGCTGTCCATTGTTCCAAGTATGCCGTACCTTATATGAAGCAGTCAGGGGGAGGCTCCATTGTGAATGTGACGGCCGTCCTTGCAAAGACACCACCTGCAAATTCACTGCCGACAACTGTCAGCCGTGCAGCAGGGCTTGCACTGACAAAGGCGATGAGCAAGGATTTGGGCCAGTACAATATACGGGTGAACGCCGTATGCATCGGGCTCATTCGCAGCGATCAGATTGAAAAAAGATGGAAGTCGCAGGCGCCTGATTTATCGTGGGCGGAGTATTCCAAACAGGTGGGGCAGTCGATTCCTCTAGGACGTATCGGGGATACAGAGGAGGCGGCCAACGTGATTACATTTTTAGCATCAGATGCGGCATCCTATGTGTCGGGGACAGCCATCAACATTGATGGCGGTTCGGGTGAAGCATTATAAAAGAAAGGCTCGTACGGATGTCGTACGAGCCTTTTTATTAACTTTCTTTCAAGAACACCGGATTATTGAACGCCTTGTAGCGGAAAATTTGGTACACATACATGAGTCCGACAACAATCGTCAACGATAAGCCGATGATGAGAGATGTATCGTATGCCAATCCGAATCCTTCCGGTGCCACCATCAAGTAGACGAAGACGACCGCCGTCATGAACAGGGCAGGAAGACCGGCAATCCAGTGGAACTTTCCTTCCTTCAATAGATAGGAGGTTGCAACCCATAGCATGACCGCAGCGACCATCTGGTTTGTCATCCCTACATAGCGCCATAGGAATTGATAGTCGATGGTAGATAGATAGAAGGCAGGAACCGTTACAGCGACTGTCGCTAAAACGGCCGTTGCCTTGCTGCCCTTCCCTATACGGGAACCGAGGAAGTCAAGGACGATCATACGGGCTGAACGCAAGGATGTATCCCCTGTCGTAATCGGCAGGATGATGATGCCAAGGATGGCCAAAATACTGCCGAATGTTCCAAGAAGGGCGATGGAAATTTCATCTACTACACCACCGGCACCGATTGCCGCAACCGTAGAGGCAAGTGATTCTGTACCGCCGTAGAAGCTCATTCCCGCAGCACACCAGATAAGGGCGATGACGCCTTCCCCGATCATAGCGCCGTAGAATACCATTCGTCCTTCCGTCTCCTTTTTCAATGTGCGGGAGATGATAGGGCTTTGCGTGGAGTGGAACCCTGAAATCGCCCCACATGAGATGGTAATCATCAGCATCGGCCAAATCGGCAGGTCACCCGGGTGCATGTTGGAGAATGAAAGCTCCGGTACACGGATGTCCGAGAATAGTAAGGAAACCAATACAGCCCCCGCCATAATGATCAATACAGCCCCGAATAAAGGATAGATGCGGCCGATGATTTTATTAATGGGTAAAATCGCTGCAATGAAGAAGTAGGCAAAGATGATGATGATGGCTACCATGAATGTAATGCCTGTCTTTGCGGAAATAACGGCAGCCGGCCCAGCAGTAAATGCTGCCGCAACCAGAATCATCAGAACGACTGACACGCAGTCGGTGAAAACACGCATGACTTTTCCTAAATAGCGCTGTACAAGTGAAGGGAACTGTTCTCCTCCGTGACGTAGGGACAGCATGCCCGCGAAGTAGTCATGAACAGCCCCCGCGAAGATGGAACCTAGTACAATCCATACCATGGCAACGGGACCGTACAAAGCTCCCGAGATGGCGCCGTAAATCGGGCCAAGACCTGCAATGTTCAATAGCTGGATGACCCAGCCCTTCCATGCCGGCATCGGCACATAATCCATATTATCCGCCTTTGTATAGGCCGGTGTAGGTGTTCCATCATTGACGACGAATACGCGCTCGACGAATTTCCCATACAAGAAATATCCCAAAATTAATAAAATAATAGCTCCTAATAATGTAAACATATGAACCCCTCTTGAAATTTTTCATTTTTTTGATAATTAGAATTATAGTACTAGCAGAATGATAAATCAATTAGTTTTTAGAAAATTTTATATATTTGGATAACTGTTTCGTAGGAATTGATAGATAAAACGGTTACATGGAAAGAATCTGGGCTGTAAGCAGGAAATACAGTCACAATATAATTATATTGAATATTCTATTTTTTGGATTTTGTAGCGAAAATCCTTGTTCAATTCAGGTTAATTTGGGTCTCGTGTCCTAATAAGAGGGATGGCAATCTATTACTTAAAGGGAGGATGACGACATGGTATAGCTCGATGAAATTTTCTGTTTTCTAGTCTCCATCGCGAAATCCGTTCCTGTCAGAGAAAATACATCGGTCCAAGGGGGGGCGCCTGCCGCTACGCTTGCGATGTGGAGAAAAATTTCCACTCGTAGCAAAATAGGCAGTCAAGCGCATGTTTTGGTTAAGGGCCTTTTCATAACCTATATGATAGGATGAAATCGAAATCAAAGCTGAAAACCATTGCCCAGGAAATAAGGTTGGAATGTAGCAACCTACCAGGGAGAGGGAGCTGCGGAGTCCATGAGAGTCCCCCATGTCTGTGCCAAATCAATAGCATCCGCCATTTCTCGAACGGAAAGAAGGAAGGGCGGAATTCTTGCTTAAGAGGAGCTTTTGCCTCTTGTAGGAAGACTGGGGGCCAAGGATGATGAGAAAGGGAAGCGCTGTTCTTCGAGGGGAATCGGTATTTGGAGGGCTGTTTTTGTCCTTTAGGTCGAAAATTTGTCAGTAATTATCCCGAAATAATAGACAGAAAATTTTGTAAGCCGTAAAATGGAAACCATATAGAGAGGGGGCTGCGAGATGAAGATTTTACGAACTATTGCCCAAGTAGGTATCTTATGGTTGTTTTACTTCATTGGTGTATTAATTGTTGAGTGGACGGGTATATTCATTCCGCCAAGTATCATCGGCCTTGTTTTATTGTGGGGGCTCTTGATGTTAAATGTGATCAATGTCAAGTTGATTCAAGAGGGTGCTAGTTTCCTGATCGCCTTTTTAACCTTATTTTTCATCCCGGCTACAGTAGGAGTGGTGGACTATCCGGAATTGCTGACGGTCTCAGGGCTGCTGCTGGTGCTCGCTGTCTTTTTAAGTACAATCGCTACCATCATCATAGCGGGCAAGCTGAGCCAATATATCGAGCGCAAGGAGCAGGCGATGAAGGAGGAGGTAGGGCATGTTAGCAGTCATCATCATAGTTAGCACCATATTATTATTCCTATTGCTGCAGAAGCTTTATGAGAAGGTGAACAACCCGTTCTTCCTTCCTTTATTGACCACTACATTGGTTACGGTTGTGATATTAATTGTTTTTCAGATTCCCTACACTACATATATGGAAGGAGGAGAGTGGATTCAAAAGATGCTTGGCCCTGCTGTAGTGGCGCTGGCATATCCGCTGTACAACCAGCGGGAGCTTATTTTCAAGTATAAATATTCGATATTGTCCAGTTTGGTTGTCGCCATGCTATCCGGGCTCATTAGCGTCTACGCATTTTTAAAGCTTTTCCAGGCAAGCGAATCCTTTATTTTGACATCTCTTGCGAAATCGTTGACAACACCCGTCGCGATGCAGGTAAGTGAGACAGTCGGAGGGGTTCCGCCGTTGACGGCGGTGCTGGTCATGGTGGCTGGATTTACAGGAGCGATTTTCGGACCGATGCTGTATAAAATAGCCCACATCGATACTGCCATCAGCAGAGGGGTGTCGATGGGAAGCGCAAGTCATGGGGTAGGGGTTTCGAAGTTGAAGGAATACGGGGAGGAGGCCCTGTCGATCGGTTCGCTTTCCATGGGGCTGAGTGCGGTGCTCGGGGCATTCATGTGTCCTATTTTTGCCCTCCTTATCATATAAAAAACTTGAGGGAAATCCCTCAAGTTTTAGTAGATTGCACGCCGCTCTTTGATGACGCGGATATTCTTCAATGTAGCATCTTCCGGTCCCTGTACAGGAAGGCCGGCCTGGATGTTCATCTGAATATATTTGATATTGTCCTCCGTAATGACCTCACCGGGAATGAAGAGTGGAATCCCTGGAGGATAGACCATGATGAATTCTGCAGAAATGCGGTCGTGTGCCTCAGCGAGCGGAATCACTTCCGTCTCTGCATAGAATGCATCGCGAGGAGACATGGCAAGGGCCGGAATCTCCGGAACTTTTACATTTGGAACTGTTACGCTTGCTTCCGAATCAAATGCCTGCGACATGCGTGTTAATGCATTGATGAGAAGATTCATTTCCTTTTTCTTATCACCCAGCGTCACCAGGCACAAGATGTTATAAAGGTCCGACAGCTCGACTTCGATGTTGGCGTTATGGCGCAGCCACTCCTCCGCGTCGTGGCCGGTGATGCCCAAATCTTTGACGCTAATCAATAGTTTGCAAGGATCCATGTCAAATGTTGCGGATGAATGGAGCTTTTCTCGTCCGACACATGTCAAGTGGGGAATCGCATTGATGCGCTTGCGTGTATCCTTCGCCAAGCGAATCGCTTCATCTATCAAATCGTGGCCATGAATTGCCAGTTGGCGCCGTGCACAGTCAAGGGAAGCGAGCAATGGATAGGAAGTAGATGTCGTCGTCAGCATGGAGAAGAACGCTTGGGCGCGTTTTGCTGAAACAAGACCTTCCCGGACATTCAAGATGGATGTCCCGGTCATTGATCCTCCTAATTTATGTACACTTGTAGCGGCCATATCTGCGCCTGCCTGCATGGCAGAGAGGGGCAGTTCATCATGGAATTTGATGTGAACACCATGAGCCTCGTCTACGATGACGGGGATGTCGTGCGAATGGACAATTTCTACAATTCTTTTCAAATCAGCTGCAAAGCCGAAGTAAGTCGGGTTAATTACCAAAACTGCTTTTGCATCAGGATAGTTTTGCAGGGCCTTCTCCACCGATTCCGGGGAGATGCCGTGCGAGATGCCCAATTCTGGATCCACTTCCGGATGGATGAAGATAGGAATGGCACCCGCAAATACAATAGCAGACATAATCGATTTATGAACATTCCGTGGTACTAGAATTTTGTCACCTGGACCAACGACTGTCAGAATCATTGTCTGGATTGCGCCACTAGTACCTTGAACGGAAAAGAACGTATGATCAGCACCAAAAGCTTCCGCAGCCAGGCTTTGCGCTTCTTTGATCGCCGCTTTTGGAGAGTGTAAATCATCTAGTGGGGCAATATTAATTAAATCAATTGATAAAACGTTGTCGCCGACGAATTCTCGAAACGCTGGGTCCATACCTGAGCCCTTTTTATGACCGGGAATGTGGAACTGGACAGGATGTCGGTTTCGATGTTTAAGAAGAACGTCGAACAAAGGAGTCTCTAACTGTGACAACGCAGGTACCACCTCGCTTAACTAAAATTTGAAAACAAAAGAAATTATAGCACCTATTAATCAGTGTGACTATAAAAAAAATTATAAATTTCACTATATAGGTAGTTAGGGTAAAATTCAAAGAAAATGGAGGAAGATGTATGAATTGGGAAACGCGTATTACGGAATTGCTGAATGTTGAGTATCCAATTATCCAGGGGGGGCTTGCCTATTTGGCATATGCCGAGCTTGCAGCGGCTGTATCAAATGCAGGGGGACTCGGACAGATTACGGCGATGAGCCTGCCTTCGCCGGAAGCATTGCGTGCAGAAATTGAAAAGGTACGTACAATGACGGACAAGCCGTTCGGAGTGAATTTCGCCATCGGTCAGCACGGTAAGGGCTATGAATCTATGGTAGAGGTAGCCAGGGATATGGAAGTTCCGGTTGTGACAATGACAGGGGGGAATCCGGCACCTATTTTTGATATTTTACAAGATAGCGATTGTAAAAAGCTTGTATTGGTCGCCGCCCGTCGTCAGGCGCAAAAGGCGGAGCAGCTGGGGGCGGATGCTGTCATGGTTGTCGGACAGGAGGGCGGCGGCCATCTGGGGCGCGATGACGTCGGTACAATGGTGCTCGTCCCCCAGGTGGTGGACAGCGTGTCAATCCCAGTCATAGCATCCGGCGGCATCGGAGACGGACGCGGCTGGATGGCGGCACATGCACTTGGGGCGGAAGGGATTGAGATGGGGACGCGCTTCATTGCGACAAAGGAATGCGTGCACGCATCCGCTGCCTATAAACAAGCGCTCCTGGCCAGCACTGAAAATGATACGACCGTCATTAAGCGGTCGCTGGGTGCCCCGGCACGGGCGTTGCGTAATGATTTCACGGAAAAGATTCTGGAAATCGAAGGGGAAACGCCGACCTATGAGGCGCTGAAGGACTATATCAGCGGCAAGGCCAACAAGCGCTATATTTATGATGGGGACGCTTCTATGGGCTATGGCTGGGCCGGTCAGGTGACGGGAATGATTTCGGATGTTCCGACTGTGGCGGAGCTAATCGAGCGGATGGTTGTACAAGCGCAGGAAATCCGTTTAAAATGGGGGCAGTAATGAAGGGAAGGCAGTTGCGCGGTGCGTGATTGCCTATATACTCGGCAAAGGTAGGGAACAGCATGGAATACTCATACCCATTATCGACGGATTGGACTACACAGGAAATGGTCGCCGTTGTTCAATTCTTTGAAGCGGTGGAGGCCGCTTATGAAAAGGGCATTAATAGAGAGGACTTCATGGCGAGATACCGCCGCTTCAAGGAAATTGTTCCTTCACAGGCAGAAGAGAAGACGATTTTCCGTGATTTTGAAAAGGCGAGCGGCTATGTAAGCTATAGAGCGGTGAAATTGGCCAAGGAATCGGCAGACGGTCAGGTCATCCGGCTGTAAGGAGAAGTTGCAGAACCAAGAAATAGGGTTCTGCAACTTTTTTCTTTTAGGCTGGTTGAATGTACGAGGCTGCTAAGGCCGCCGGTGCATATACTGTGTCAAAGCGGTCGCCGGAGAATGAAGAAAGAGCAAAGCGCGCTTCCCGGCACTCTTCTCCGCTTTCAACATGGCGGCATCATCGATAGCTTCTGGTGGAGCATCGGCGCAATGAATATGGCCGACCACATGTTTAAAAAACCTCTGCGATTGGTAGTATAAGATATATATATAATGAAATAAAGTGGGAAGTAATCATCTTTTTCCATATGGCAGGGCATACCTAAAAAAACAGATGTGCGGCTTTTGCACATCTGTAAAGGAAAGAACTGTTATTTTCCGATAATGATATTGTAAATGGGAAGTAAATTGTCGAATGTTTCTTCTGCCAGTCGCATAAACTCATCAGAAGAAAGCTTAACCGCTTCCTCAGCAGGAATATGGCGGCCGACGAGGAATTCGCCTTTTTTGACATCACGCAGGCGAACAAGCAGCTGTTCAAGGCCATTCTCGCGTGCTTCGCCCAAGGAAATGGCATCTGGGGACATGTGGTCACCCGAAACGATGTAATCATCACCTAGCCGGTCGAAAGCATCCATATTGTGGAGCAGACGCTCTGCCATTTCCGCTTTTTGCGGCGCTTCGTAAATAATTGCCGCCACGATGAATAAATGGCTTTCCCATAGGCCAATCTGGAAATGAGGCAATGCCTTATACCCCCGCTTATAGGGAGCGAAGGCAACCCAGGAATCTTTTGGAGGATTGACCGTCCGGCGTGCATGCTTTGCGATATGCGCAAAGAATTCATCTCCTGTATTCGCGCTGAAGTAGGCAGAAAAGAATTCGCCAAGCGTTTGAAACTTCGGACGGACGATTTGCGTCAGTGCTTCCATTCTTTCGTCCAGACCATTGATGAGGAAAACATGAAAGTCATCGGTTGTCCACTGTACATTACTCAAAATTAGTAACTCCTTTCGATTTTTATGTTTATTTTGTTAAGATTTTGGGAAAAAATCTTATAACAAAAACTTTTAAGAAAGTCAAGGGTTTTTAAAAAATACTAAGGAAGTGATGGAAATGAAACAGATGGTTAAAATTATACGCAAAGTTGACATTGAAAAGCAATACGAGCAAATTCTACGACTGGAGCTGGACTACGAATTGGCTTCCTTATATGCCGCTATGAAGGACAGCGATAAGGCTGAAATGGAAAAATCGAAAAAACGACTAAAAGAAATTCACGGGGAATTAGAAGGTCTACATGCATATGCGTAATAAAAAGTTCATACCAAAGTAAAAAATCACTTGCTGAATGTTCGGACAGCAGGTGATTTTTGCTATACTAGCTATATAATGTGAGGTAGGCGTTATGCAGTTACATATTGAAACGGGAAGCGAAAGGTGGTTGTACTATGGATTTAAAGCAGTTGGATGCCTTTGCAAAGGAATTGATTTTGGAGGCGGGAAAACGGATTTGCGCATCGTTTTCATATGATTTGGAAGTGGAGGTTGAGACGAAGTCAAGCCCGAATGATTTGGTGACGAACATTGACCGTGAAACGGAATTGTTTTTCATTGAACAAATCCACAAATTCGATCCGTCACATAAAATCCTCGGCGAAGAGGGGATGGGCGAGCACCCGGACTCGATGGAGGGCGTCGTATGGATTATCGACCCGATTGACGGAACGATGAATTTTGTAAAGCAGCACCGCCATTTCATGATTACGATTGGCATCTATATCGATGGAATCGGCAAGCTAGGCTACATATACGATGTGATGAGGGAGGACCTGTTCTATGCAGTTGACGGGGAAGGCGCATGGTACAACGATTCGCCGATGCGCAAGCTAGAACCGCTGAAAATAGAGGAAGCGGTGATTGGCATTAATGCTAGCTGGGTGACGCCCAACCCTAAAATCAACCATGAAAAGCTAATCGAGCTGATCCGGACGGTCCGAGGAACCCGCTCCTATGGCTCCGCTGCTATGGAAATCGCCTTTGTCGTCAGCGGCAAGCTGGATGCCTATATTTCCATGCGGCTGGCGCCCTGGGACATAGGGGGAGGCATCATCATCGCCAAAGAAGTGGGTGCGATTGCGACCAATTTACATGGCCAGGCACTTGACCTGTCCGGTTCGGATACGTTTCTAATCGCCAATCCGTATATTCACCAATTGATTTTGGACAACTATATCGAAGAAAAATGAAAACAGCCGCCCTGCAAACGAGATGAAGGGGCGGCTGCTTTATGGAAAGGATTATAACAATCCTGCTTCGATGAATTTCTTCTTTTGCTTCATGCCCATCATGAAAATGACACACACAGCCACGATGCAGGCTAGGATACCGATAATGCCGGCTGTATCGTATTTGTCAGTGCCCGCCATGAAAACAAAGGATGCAAAAAAACCGATACCTATCATTGAAAATAGGGCCGCTAATGAGTAGATGAACATAACCAATCTTGCTTTATTCACGAGAAATCCTCCTCTATCAAATATTATATGAAAATATAGCGCTTGATTTTCCACAAAGACATTTGTGTCTATATGTGCTATAATATCACAGTTAAACAACTGAAAAAAGAATATGGAGTGGAATAATGACAAATTTACGTCAAGATTTACGTAACATCGCAATTATCGCGCACGTTGACCATGGTAAAACGACACTAGTAGACCAATTATTAAAACAATCAGGAACATTCCGTTCGAATGAGCAAGTAGAAGAACGCGCAATGGACTCGAACGATATCGAGCGTGAGCGCGGTATTACTATTTTAGCAAAAAATACGGCGGTTAACTATAACGGTACTCGGATTAATATTTTAGATACACCTGGACACGCAGACTTCGGTGGGGAAGTAGAGCGTATCCTGAAAATGGTAGATGGCGTTCTGCTGGTTGTAGACGCTTATGAAGGCTGTATGCCACAAACTCGCTTTGTATTAAAGAAAGCACTTGAGCAAAACTTGACACCAATCGTTGTCGTGAACAAAGTCGACAAAGATTCAGCACGTCCTGAAGAAGTAGTAGACGAAGTACTGGAACTGCTAATTGAGCTAGATGCAAACGACGATCAGCTTGATTTCCCGGTTGTCTATGCTTCAGGGGTAAACGGAACAGCATCCCTAGACCCAAATCCAGCAAACCAGGAAGAAAATATGCAATGCCTATTCGAGTCAATCATCGAGCATATCCCAGCGCCAGTGGACAACTCTGAAGAACCATTGCAATTCCAAGTGGCATTGCTTGACTATAACGATTTCGTCGGCCGTATTGGTATCGGCCGTGTATTCCGCGGTACAATCTCTGTCGGCCAGCAGGTAGCACTGATGAAGTTGGACGGTACAGTGAAAAACTTCCGTGTCACAAAAATCTTCGGTTTCTTCGGTCTGAAGCGTGAAGAGGTCCAAACAGCAAAAGCTGGTGACCTAATCGCCGTTTCGGGGATGGAAGATATCAACGTAGGGGAGACAGTTTGTCCTGTTGAGCATCAGGAAGCATTACAACCGTTGCGTATCGACGAGCCGACATTGCAAATGACGTTCCTTGTGAACAACTCACCGTTTGCAGGACGTGAAGGGAAATGGGTGACTTCTTCTAAAATCGAAGAACGCCTTCGTTCACAATTGCAGACAGACGTATCTTTACGTGTAGAAAATACGGGTTCTCCGGATGCATGGACTGTTTCAGGACGCGGGGAGCTTCACTTATCCATCCTGATTGAAAACATGCGCCGTGAAGGATTTGAGCTGCAAGTATCAAAACCACAGGTAATCATCCGTGAAGTCGACGGCGTCAAATGTGAGCCGATCGAGCGTGTACAAGTAGATGTACCTGAGGATTGTGTAGGTTCAATCATTGAATCCCTTGGTCAGCGTAAAGGTGAAATGCTTGATATGATCAATAACGGCAATGGACAAGTACGTATCATCTTCAACGTACCAGCTCGTGGTCTGATCGGCTATACAACGGAATTCATGTCCTTGACAAAAGGATTCGGCATCATCAACCATACCTTCGATTCGTATCAGCCGGTAGTAGCGGGACGTGTAGGCGGCCGCCACCAAGGTGTACTTGTATCGATGGAAAACGGTAAAGCGACAACATACGGCATGATGCAGGTGGAAGACCGCGGTACACTATTCGTAGAGCCGGGTACTGAAGTTTACGAAGGAATGATCGTTGGTGAAAACACACGTGAAAACGACATCACTGTAAACATTACAAAACAAAAGCAAAAAACAAACGTGCGTTCAGCGACAAAAGATGCAACAAACGTCATCAAAAAACCTCGCATCCTGACGCTTGAAGAAGCGTTGGAGTACTTGAGCGATGACGAGTATCTGGAAGTAACGCCGGAGTCCATTCGTCTGCGCAAGCAAATTCTAGATAAAAATGAACGTGAACGAATCGCGAAAAAGAAAAAATACGCTGAAACAGAAAAATAATCTTTGCGTATGGGAGAAAGGATGAACGGTGTTGAATTGGTTCCTGCTCAACTCTATTCAAGCATCTGTTTCTACTGACGAGACAATGATGGCCTACGATAAAATGGCGGGCATCACCCGTTATATTTACGAGAATATGCCAAGCTATGAATCGGCTGGCTATGTTGTGTTCCTTTTAGTATTCATCTTATCGGCAATCGTCTTTAAACTAGGCTTTGCTCGTGAGTTGCCGCTGATGAAAAATATCATCATTTATACCTTCCTACTTTTAGGGTGCATCATGCTGACATTCTTTGCCCTGTTCCTGCCAATGGTAGAGGGGCTCATAGTTGCGGCGCTCATCCTGATTGTCTACAAATCACGCATGTGGCGTGAAAAGCGTGAAGAAAGAAAAGCATCTGCAGAATAATGAAAATCCCGGATTCCATCTCTTTGGCATCCGGGATTTTTTGTGTGAAATAGTATAAAAACCTGCAGTGCGCAATCAGCTATCCTTGTCAACACATGCATTTTGCGGGAGGTGACAAGCCTGCTCCATCGCTTGGTGTGAGACGCCTTGCCAAAGAGGGGCAGACGGGAGAAGAGAAGGGGCTTGCCGGCTTTCCCTCCATTCACCTTTTAGGGAATGCTGCATACCCTATTCTAGATAAAAGAACACATGTCGGAGGAGGATAGCGTTGAAAAGATTGGCGAAATCGAGTTTTCTTGTTGCAGTAGCGTTTATGGCACTCCTCATTCTTGCGTCTTGCGGCAAGGAAGAGCTCCAGGAAGTACAGGTTGGTGAAGTGACCCGCTCCATCTTCTATGCCCCCCAATACGTAGCCATTGAAAAGGGCTTTTTTGAGGAAGAAGGGCTGAAGGTGGAACTGAAGACAATCGCCGGGGGAGACAAGACGATGACGGCCCTGTTATCCGGCGGTATAGATATAGCACTTGTCGGCTCTGAGACGTCGATTTACGTAACAGCCCAAGGTGCGAACGATCCAATTAAGAACTTCGCGCAACTGACACAGACGGACGGCACTTTTTTAGTGGCGCGTGAACAGATTGACGATTTTTCCTGGGAGATGTTGAAGGGGTCGACGTTCCTTGGCCAGCGGAAGGGCGGCATGCCGCAAATGGCAGGGGAATTCGTGCTGAAGAAGCATGGCATCGATCCGCAGAATGATTTAGACCTCATTCAAAATATTGATTTTGCAAACATTTCCACAGCCTTTGCTTCAGGCACGGGAGACTATGTGCAGCTGTTCGAGCCGACAGCCAGC
>JBJEFP010000075.1:0-17880 GCA_051874195.1 Lysinibacillus sp.
GAGTAAGAATTATACCCGATTTAGTGGCTGTTCTAGTGGCCAGCTTCTTGTATACCGTGATTTGCTACCTGGGCTTCGGGGGAAGCATTCCTTTCACAAAGCCGAATGATGAAATAGGGGATGCCCAGGGCTGGAAAGTGCTGATATTGATGATTCCTGTAGCTGCCATGGCAGGCATTCATTATTTCATGGCAGCAATGATTCCTTACGGCACGATCATTTATTTAATCGCGCTGGCTGTTCTGAATTTTGCAGTATGGAAGTTTGTATTTAGGCGTGTAAAACAATAAATAAGCCGGCTTATTGGTGGTATGAAACTGACGTTTCATACCGCTTTTTGGTTTTCTATACATCAAACTGATTAGAAGATTTGAGAGAACGACATTATCAGATTACCCCTTCAAGTGAAGGGTTTTTGTCTTATTTTTGAGTAGAAGGGAATAAGGGGGAATTTATATTCAGTAATATTCGGGGATTTCTAGTAATGGTATTGGGGGGATTTATCGATCTTTGATTACCGAAGAATACTATCTTTAGGTCTTATGGACTTTTTTTTGAGGTTTAGCAGGTTTATCCCATGCTAAAAAACTTTTTATAGGAATTAGGTCATCGCTAATAGAGAGGGTTAAAAGGACTAAAAGTTTTTTACATATTAACTTTATTTTGGTAGAGTAGTGATGGTAAAGGCGTGCTGTTAACGCTTTTTTGTAAATATTTACATAAGGAGCGAAAGTTAATGATAGTGGACACTTACAAAATTCACAAAAATACCTTAGCTAAAAAGATTGAAATCACGACAGGGGAAAAGATTACAGTAGAGGAGGCGGAACGTTTCGCAAATGAATTCCAACGTACAGCAGCCTCCATTGATGCGGCGAGCTTTGAGCTGCATGTAGATTGCACGAGCATGAAAGTCGTGAATCCGACATTGGGCGAAAAATTAACGGGTGCCATGCAAATGTACCGTCAGGCAGGATTTAAAAAAGTTGTCTTCGTTATTCAAAACGATCCGGTTTTAAAAATGCAATTATCGCGTATAGCACGTACAGCAGGGTTGACGAACGCTGAAGTGGTGAATAAATGAATCCCTGAAGAGTTGTAGAGTAATTCTATGACTCTTTTCTTTTACCATTCAAGCTATATTGCTAGATTAAAAAAGAGATGAGGATAGGTTTAGCCAATGAACAACATTCAAATTAAAGACGTAGCCATTTACCATCCACAGAACGTAGTAGATAATCAAGTTTATCTTGACCACTTTGATAAGCAGGGAAAAGACGTGCGGGGCCTTTTGAAATCTTTGGGGAGAGAGAAGCGCTATATTATTGACAGTCCTGACGAAACCCCTTTAACAATGGCAATCAAGGCTAGTGAGGCCGTTCTGGAAAAGGCCGATCTAAAGGCGACGGACCTGGATATGATCATCTTCACGACACAGACGCCTGAAACAACATTGCCATCGAATGCCGTTCGATTGTTTAATCACTTGCAGCCCAAGGCAGAAACGGTCATCTATGATTTGAATGCCAACTGTGCAGGGATGACAATCGCGTTTGAGCAAATTAGTCATTATATGAAATCCAATACATCCATTCAGCGGGCCTTGATTGTAGGGTCCGATTATTGGTCCCTCATCAGTGATCCGGAAGACCCGCTGTGCTATGCAGGTTTTTCCGACAGTGCAGCTGCCATCATTGTGGAAAGAACATCGGAGGAGAAAGGATTTATTGATTCCATCTACCACGTCAACACGGTGTTTGCGGAAACGATGATGTATCCGGCTGAAGGATTGACGAAGGGAATCCGGGAGACGGGCAACCTGAAGTATGCCCGGACAGTTCCGTTTGATGGCGGCATCGTACTGGATGTAACCTATGGGATGATCGAAACGCTGCTTACAAGAAATCAGCTGCAACCGAGTGACGTGAAGTATTGCTTCTCGCAATCGGCATTGAACAACATTCAGAAAATCAAGGAGCATTTCCATCTATCCGATGAACAGGTTGTATACATAGGTGACAAGTTCGGCTATACGGGAACGAGCAGTCCCTTCATCGCATTGCACGAAGGACTAGCATCCGGTCAGGTGAAGCGCGGAGATTATGTTGTCTTCTGGACAGTCGGGACAGGATTTGAGCTTGTTGCTACATTGATAAAATATTAAAGGCGATACGAGAAATTGAGCGTTTCGTCCATTAGAAAGGCAAAGGCTCACCTGCTTGAATGAGGGGGCTTTTGCTTTTTTGTATGGAAGCAATCTGCAATAGGGCGTCTATAAGTCAATATACCCGCTCAGGAATTGTATCTTCTATAAGGTGATTAAAGGCTTTCCTTTTTCAGTAGTGCAAATTCCTTGTTTATTCTGCTTTCTACTCTGACTCTTCTCAATCAAAGATTTTTACTGGAATTTAGTATGACAGGAATGCGGCCTATATAAAAAGGGGGTTATGTAGAAAATGTATGCCGATGGTCTTGTATATAAAATGGTAATTTTTTCTGTTGTTTTATTTATGTATAATATTTACATTTATATGGGAGGGGCAACCACCCTCCTTAAGTACCTCCGATAAAAACTGTTCCATTTATCACTCATATATTGAAGTCTCCGATAATATACCGTAAAGGTTGGGGCAGAAGGAGCCGGCTTGAGCATGAATGGGCTCAAGGGGGCAAAGAAAAAGGAATGACAGGAGAGGGGAATTTCTATGTTAAAAAAGAGGTTATTCACTGCATCGCTTGCTACGACAATACTGTTCTCATCATTTGGAGGCGCAGCAATGGCGAAGGAAGGTTTTTCGAAGCCTCCTACAGTGGCTGCTGCAGAAACGGTGGCACAAATGGCGCAACTATCATTCGAGGAGCAGTATAAACTGCTCAATATGGGAGCGTTCTTTAGTGAGTATCAAGGGGTTGAGGTAACGGCGGTTACTGTCAATCAATTCATTGTAAAAGTAAGTGTAAATTCGATTATCCAGAGCTATAAAGATAATGCAAACCTTTATCCGGAAGGAGAAGCGGAATTCTTACAGGACGAGAAGGCAATCCGTTCGAACTTTGGGGATCATATTGAGCTGCGCTTCATAAAACAAGGGAATGGATCAAAAAAGGAAATTAAATACCTGAAGAATTGGGTTCCATTACCTCCTGAAGAGGAGGCAGTCATCTTAGACGTATTGAGTCGCGGGTGGGAGCTTGAACGCCCAGGCGGCTACTTCCATGATACCCTGAACCACGAGGCTGAAGGCTATATACAATTCCTGTATGAGCTGGGTGTAATCAATGGCCAATCGCCGACGAAGTTCAACCCGAACGGACAAATCACGCGTGCACAGCTGGCCTTGATGATTTTCCGTGCTGCTGGTCTTACTTTAGATGATTTCGAAGGATACACTTACTATAATGACATTGAAAAGCATCAGGCTGGAAAAGAAATTTCGATTCTAGATGACTACGGACTGCTGGCCATTTTCGATGACGCCGACTTCTATCCAAATAAGCCGGCTACACGTGAAGAAGTGGCAGCCGTTATTTATGCGTTCATGCAGGGCTACGATTATAAGGGGAATTCATCTGGAACAACAGCCTTTAAAGACAAGAACGCCATTGATCCAATTGCATTAGAGGGCATTGCCGCACTTCAGCAGGAGGGCATCGTGAAGGGATACAAGGACGGTACGTTTAAGCCGAAAGCAAATGTTACACGTGCGCAGTTCTCAAAAATGCTGGCATTGGCGATTTTGGAAATAGCCGAGGAGTAGTCTGAAATTAGCGCTATACAATTAGAGTGAAGCAGAAGGTAGATTTTTTGCCTTCTGTTTTTTTGCTATAAGGCAACGCCGTGTGAAGCACGAGATTGCCTTGAACGGCTAACTGCCTATCTTGATAAGAATGAGAGGAGTTAAAGTGAAAGTAGCCTTTTTCGATCGAGACGGAACGATTAATGTAGATTATACAGATGAAGAATGGACGAATAAGCATACGCCTGAATTGGTTGATGGCGCTCTGGAAGCCTTGGCGGCAGTAAGGGCCCTTGGTTATGAAATCATCATCATCACAAACCAATATCTAATCGATGAAGGATTTATAACAATTGAAGAGTATCATGCCTTTTCAAACAAGCTGTTATTATTGCTTGAAAAGAGTGGCATCACTATCCTAGATGTCTTTTATTGCCGGCATGCAAGATGGGGAAATTGTCCATGCATGAAACCGAAAGCAGGAATGATCAAGGATGCCTTGAGAAAATATCCAAGCATTGATTTAAGCAGATCTTTTTTCATCGGAGATTCCAGGGTGGATATAGAATTGGCTTATTCCTTAGAGATGCGGGGATTTGGCATTAATGTGAAGACATGCCCTGGATTAAAGAATATCACTTATATTGAGTCAATCAGGGAGCTTCCGGTATTGCTAGAGGAGGAAGAACATAAAGAAAACGAACCCTAAAGAAGTCACTTTTCCAATGACCTTTTCAGGGTTCGTTTAATTCTGACAAGCTTATTCTATTTTGCGGGTGCATCTTCTAGTGTAACTATCTGCTTCTTCTGAAGAATTGTAGGCAATGTCATGCCGAACAGGACAAGGGCGATGCCGAAGATTTGTAGCCCCGTCAATGCTTCGTGTAATACGATAACAGATGCGAGAATCGCTACAGGAAGCTCTACTGCACTTAAAATGGAGGCCACGCCGCCACCGACTTTCGGTACAGCCACTGTAAACAGCAGAATCGGCAGGATAATCCCGAAGAATCCAAGCGCGAGGCCGAAGTACAGCAGCTCCGTTCCGAACAGTTTCCCGTTCGTCACCACTTCAGGAGCCTGGAATGCAAGGACGATCAGCATCGAGAAAAGGGACATGATCGTCATGCGCCCGATTGTGGAGATGCCCTCCACCTGCTTCGAGTTGAACTGCATGAAGCAGGCGAAGCTGAAGGCAGACGCCATGCCGAATGCCCAGCCGCGCCAGTCCAGTCCGCTCAAATCCACATCTAAAATGCCGGCAGCCAGAATCGTCCCGCTGATTAAAAAGACAAGGGAAATCAATTCAGGCCGCGTCGGACGGCGACGATGGATGATACAATCCAAAAACAGACCAATCCATGTGAATTGGAACAGCATGACGACTGCAAGCGATGCAGGCAGGTAATGCACGGATTGTCCATAAACGATGCCGGTTGTCCCCGTTAATAAGCCGGAAATCATAATAATTAAAAAGCCTTTACCGGATATGTTTGGTAAAGAACGTTGTGTCACAATAAAAATAAGTAACGCCAATAAAAAACCTATCACATATTGACTCGTTACAGCTTCTTCCGTCGTGAAACCATGTCCCATGGCCACCTTGATCATAGTTGATAAAATTCCGTAAGAGCTCGAACCAATCACGATGAGTAGGGGATATAGTAAATTCTTGTTCATTGATGCACCTCTATCTCTCCCATAAAAAAGAAGTCGCAAACAATTGTTTGGACTTATTATTACTATAATCATAACAACTATTCCTATAATGGAAAGGACATATGTCCAAAAAGGGGGCGTTTATTATGAAAATTATTGAAAATCATTCTCTCCTTCAAGAGAAACTATTGGAATATGGGCTACATGAGATTTTTACAGGCGATAAACAACGACCTTTTTTATTACAGGCTTATAAGGATGGAGAAATCGTATTGCGGGAAGGGGAGGAAATGGAGCAGCTGCTTTACTTGGTGGAAGGGAGAGTAAAAGCGACATCGAGCGTAGAGACGGGCAAATCCCTGTTGCTTCGCTTCAGTCATCCCCTGTCACTTCTTGGTGACCTAGAGCTTGTCCGACACATACCAGTACAATCTCAAATTACTGCGGTTACAGACTGTCTTTTTATCGCATTGCCGTTTGAGTATATTTACAAGCATGAAATGACGAACCCGGCATTTCTACAGGAATTACTAAAGCATCTCGGCTATAAATTGCAAACACTGACGACAGCCTCACGGGTGAATTTGCTATCATCCGTAGAAAATAGGCTGGCTAGTTATTTGTTGTCCGTTTCAACGCCCGGCAATGAATTTGGAACGGAGCTGCAGACCGGTAATATTGGGGAAATGGCCAATCTTCTTGGCACGACACATCGCCATCTGAACCGGGTCCTGCACGACCTGACAGAGGAGGGGGTCCTTGAAAAGACACGCAAGCATATCCGCATCCTGGATTACGAAAGGTTGGAGGAGATGTCCCAGGGCATCCGGTATGAATAGCAGAAGCCTCCTATACGAAAAGGCCGCCAATCCGGCGGCCCTGTTATTATGTCGAATGGACTTTTTGATACCATCGTTTTGCAGCTTCCACTTCCGGCATCGTCAGTTGGTGACCGTGTTTCTCCCAATGGAGAACAACATTCGCTCCTGCATCCTCCAGCAGCTGATAGAGCTCCTCCGATTCCTGTCTTGGGCAGATGGGATCGTTTGTGCCGGCTGTGATCAATACAGGAGTACCCGATAGGTCGGGCAACGTAATCCCACGAAGCGGCACCATGGGATGGTGCAGAACGGCGCCCTTCAAAGCATCCTGAAAGTGGAATAGTAGGCTGGCTGCGATGTTGGCCCCGTTTGAATAGCCGACTGCGACGATATTCGAGCGGTCGAATTGGTACTCTTTTGCGGCATGGTCCAGAAAGGCATTCAGCTCCTTCGTACGGAAGATGAGGTCCTCTTCATCGAAAATCCCCTCAGCCAGACGCCTGAAGAAACGGGGCATGCCATTTTCCAGTACATTTCCTCGTACGCTCAAAACGGATGCCATAGGGTCGATGATGTCGACCAATGGCAATAGGTCATGCTCATTTCCTCCTGTTCCGTGCAAGAGCAGCAGGACAGGTCGCGTCTCGTCTATTCCTTGTTTAAAAATATGCTTCATTCTTACACCTCCTCTTACAGTGGATTGCTAACTTTTGCAATAAGGATAGTCCATATTTTAAAGCTAGAAGAAGGCAGCATCCCCTCTTGATCAATGCCGCCTTCCTTATTTGCACATTTGAGGCTAGCGGAGTGTGGATAATGCCCTTGACCACGGGATGACCTGATCCAGCATTTGGTTGACGGAATCCGCCTGTACCTGTGCCGGCTTGAAGACTGAGCCATTTTCGAAATCCGTGAACAGGGATAATGCCGGGTGTACACGAACGTCGGCGATCAATAATTCACCGAGGATGCCGCGTAGATGCTCTGTAGCGCGCGCCCCGCCTACAGAACCGTAGGATACGATGCCCGCTGCCTTGTTGTTCCATTCCGTACGCAGGTAGTCGATTGCATTCTTCAGTGCGCCTGTAATGGAGTGGTTGTATTCCTGGACAATGAATACGAAGCCGTCCTGCTTGTCGATGGCTTCTGACCAGGCCACCGCACCTGAAGCGTCAACGCCGGGCTCGCCCAACAGCGGCAATTTGTAGTCCGCGATGTCGATGATTGTGTAATTTGCATCCCCGCGTTTATCCGCCAATTCCTTTACCCAAGTCGCTACCTGGGGGCTTACACGTCCTTCACGAGTCGATCCAATAATAATGCCGATGTTTACCTTTTCCATTTTCTCTACCTCCTGATTTTGTGTTTCTTTGCCGAATGATTTTTTCAAAGGCTCACTTCATTACATGCCTACAAGTACTCTTTTTGGAATACAAGCGTACTTCTTACCGTATTGATCGGGCGCACCATCTGTTCGATTTGTTCACGCTTTGCCTCTAGGAAAGGAGGCAACGATAGAATTTCACCAACCGTTTCATATGGTTCATCTCCCATGAATCCAGGACCGTCTGTCGCCCATTCGAAAAGGATGCCTGGCGCTACACGTGCGTACAGTGATTCAAAGAAGAAGCGGTCCACATAACCGGAAGTCCCGAAACCGAAGCCCTGCATACGCTCGATCCACTCATGCAGTACAGCCGTATCATGCACGCGGAAAGCCGCGTGATGTACCGTCCCGAAACCTTGGCGTCCGGCTGGCAAGACCGTATTATGCTCGACAATGACCTGTGCCCCATTTCCGCCTTCGCCCACTTCAAACAAATGGAGCGAGTCTTCCTGTGCAATTTCCCGCATCCCCATTGCTTTTTCTAAAACTTCCTTGAAATAATCAAATTGTGCGATTCGGATGTGGATGGGGCCTAGCCCTGTAATAGCAAATTCAAGGGGAACGGGGCCTTTTTGCCATGGTGTACCGGATGCCACTCCCGCATTCCGCTCGTCTGAAACGAGCATATACTGCTGGTCGTCAAAATCGACGAATGAAATCGTCTTCTTGCCGAACACCTCTTTGATGCCTGTGTGGTCCACCTTGTATTTGTCAAAACGCTTCACCCAATAATCCAGGGCCTCATCTGTCGGAACACGGAAGGCAGTCTTGTAAATTTCATTTGTCCCATGCGTTCCTTTTGGGATGCCGGGGAAGTCGAAGAAGGTCATATCCGTACCGGCCGACCCCTCGTCATCTGCAAAAAACAGGTGATAGGTTCGGATATCGTCCTGGTTGACGGTCTTCTTCACAAGACGCATACCCAATACATAGGTGAAAAATTCATAGTTCCGTTCGGCACTGCTCGTAATCGCCGTCACATGGTGGATGCCTTTCAAGTGGTTCATGCCATTTCCTCCTCGTATATCTCGAATTCGAGATATGTGTGTAAAAATTTTTGCTGCATTCATTCAATCCTTCTTGCCGCATTGCCTGTCAGAGAGTGATTCATGAAGAAAGAGAAGCGGCAGGCAGGATGAAAAGCGGGCCAGACACCGGCAGACCACTACCGGGCCGGTATTGATAGTATTGTAGGTTTGTATGATTATTTACTTAAAAAATAAATATCTTGAATTCGAGATAATGATACCATCTGAAAACTTTCTTTGTCAACAAAACCATCCACAACATCCGGATGATACCTAACGAGATTGAGCGAGCGTCTGTAAACATAAGGGTTAAAGC
This sequence comes from Lysinibacillus sp., assembly GCA_051874195.1. Lineage (GTDB taxonomy): Bacteria > Bacillota > Bacilli > Bacillales_A > Planococcaceae > Lysinibacillus_B. Next base: position 8,949 of record JBJEFP010000075.1, read on the forward strand.
GGGGAATAGCCATCATTTTTAGTGCAAAAGTATTTTTTGGTTGGCAATAAAAAATAACATTTTAGAACTATTTTGAGTTATTTTGGGTGTCTATCATCCTTTTGTATTCGTCCTTGGGTTGTTTATTCTCCCTTTCATATCACTTTAGTTAGTACATAACCCTTCCACAACAATGGCAATCAAGTTTCAGGAGGAGGCTGTATAAAAGGCTTCCAAGCAAACTCAATAGAACATTAAGATTCTATCCCCGTCTGATTCTGACATAGTAAATCCTTTAGCCATTGTTATAAATCCTAAAATTGTATTATTTTACTATTCTAAACGTTGGGTTTCATATTTATACTCTTAATAATTAGTAAAAAGTAGTTTATAATAATAATACAGAACATATGTTCTGTTATTGAAGGGGGTAAAGGGTAAATGAAAATGAAAGAGATTCAAAATCCGATTCTAAGAGCATTTTTGGCGAATAAGGAGCACCTGGAGCTTTACAGGCAATACAACCAGTCACCACAAGAGCACATTAAGGTGAAGATTGATGAACGTTTTTTGGATTTTTACAGCCAGATTCGAGCCGTCTCTTACTTTTCTAAAACGATTCACTTTACCGCTCTCCATTATGATAAAAAGAGAAGGCTATTTGACCATAGAAACGTGCTGTTTCTCGACCGTCCTGCATATGAAGGGGGCGAAGCCGGGGGGAATGGTTCGATTTCATTGAAGGAATTGATAGAAGATGAAGCGGCTTCGAAAATGTTCGAAGAAGAGATGGAAAGGGAGCTTGGGGACTATATTCAAAATCCCATCCTCCATGATGCCATCCTTGCATTGAACGAGCGCCAAAAACAGCTCCTCTATTTATCATTCGTCAAAGAGATGACGGATACGGAAATCGGCAGGTGGTTGCATGTATCCCAGCAGGCCATAACAAAATCCAAAAATAATGCATTAAAGAAAGTGAGGCGGATGATTGATGCCAGGTTATGAGAATGCAGTTGATTTCATCAGTAATATAGGTTTTCCCATTGTCGTCTCCCTGTATCTGCTGTATAGAATGGAACAGAGAGTAGAGGAGCTCGAACGGACGATACAGGAATTGGCAAGCTCGTTGGCTGGTGCTAAATCCAACGGTAAGGAGTGAAAATATGAACGATTCGATTTCACCGTTAGAGCTGCTGGAATTACTTAGGCCGAAAATCCAAAAAGAACTGATGCAGACGGATCCACAAAACAGGGAAGACCTGGAACAGGAAATCATCCTGAAAATACTGGAGGATTTGAAATTGAAGAATTTTCAGGAGCTGCCCACCTTTTTTGAACTATTGGAGAAAGAACGTCCCCGAACATAACGGGGCGTTCCTCCTGTTATTAGGTTTGTCTGTAGAATTTCCAGAGCGTGCCGTAGAGAGCCATGATGTCCTCCGCTACAGGTTGTTCAGCGTGCGCCATGAGACTTGTTGATTGGATGGCAAAAGAAAATCCTCCTTGCGGGAATGAAAGGCGGCACGAGAATAAGATGCCTATCATTTTCCGCCAGCCCAATAAAGGAGAAAAGCTGAGTGTATGGTAAAAGAAAGAGATGCGGTGATGATGGAAGCGGGAGAATGATGAGAAGCTGCTTCCTGCATTGCGCTGACACAGGATGCAGCCTTTTGTTTCTCCTTTTTGATTTATTGACGCTACGGTTACTAAAGGAAGGGGAATGGAAAAGATAACAACCCTGATTTTAAAAAAGTCGGAACTTTCATGAGAAGGGACAGGGTCCAAAAAGCGTAGGAGTGGGAAATTTGCCCGGTAGTATAGCATGGCCCGAATGAAAAGGAAGCCCCGCAGGATAAGTTGTTTGAGAAAAGATTCCCGGACAGTCATGAATGGATGGCAGCCTTCCGGAAGCGTCATCCGCCTTTTGTCCTTAGCCAAGGATTACTTTCGGCATTCTTACTTCGAGTACTCCATTTTTATAATCAATCTTCGCATTCTTGCCGTAAACAGGGCTTGGCAGTGGCACTGTTCGCAGAAAGCTTTGCGAATAGTACGCCCTTTGATACGTACCCTCTCCATCGACTTTATTTTCTTGTTTGAGGTGTCCACTGATGCTCAATAAATCCCCCTCTACTTTAATAGTTACATCCGCCTTTTTTTCTAGGTTTGGAATATGGCAGGTAGCAATGATTTCATTGGCCGTCTCCTGTAGAACGATGTCGTTAAAAGGCTCCTCCATCCAATTGAGATTGAGCGGGAGCTCCGAGAAGAAGCGATCCAAACTGTCCCGTAGTTTTTCAAATTGTTTAAATGGGTCATCGGGATACAAAGGCAAGGTGCCGTCCTCCTATTCTTTTTTTATCCCTAGAATATGTGCCTCTTTCCGCAAAGGATCAGGTGAATTGTCCCGCCTGTATCAGAAGCTACTGGCTTTTTAAAATAATGATGTGAATCTACTAGGACTTTGTAAGGTATGATAGATGTAAAGTAATGGAGGAGGTTTTGGAATGATCCGTATACTCGATATGCAGGATGCTGAAGCGTATCAGAAACTAAGGCTTGAAGCATTACGTGCAAACCCGGAGGCCTTTGGATCCACCTATGAGAGGGAGGCGGCATTTACACTGCAGGAAGTATGCCGGCGGATAGCGCCAGAAGCGGGAAAATTCACGCTGGGAGCTTTTGTAGAAGGCGGTTTGGCAGGGATCGTAACCCTTGTCCGAGAGAATGGCCCGAAGACGAGACATAAGGGGAATCTATATGGCATGTATGTTTCTGCGCAATGCAGAGGGATGGGAATCGGCAGGCAGCTTCTTGAAGAGTTGATTGGGGAAGCGCGGAAGCTGGATGGACTTGAGCAGATTACGCTAACGGTTGTTCAGGATAATGAACGGGCGAAGGCATTATATGCAGCTGCTGGATTTACGGTCTTCGGAACAGAAAAGAACGCTTTAAAAATAAACGGGGACTATTATCATGAAGAATGGATGGTATACTTTCTTTAGCGTATCAGTGATGACGGAAGAAGAGTGACCGATTTATTGGTTCAATCATTTTAAGGGTGTTCTAAGCAATAGCCCACCTAAATGTAGCGGCTCATGTATGCTGAAGAGTCAATTGTTTTCTATTGAATTATAAAAGGAGTTTGATGAAGATGGACAATCAACGCTATCCAATAGGCCAATTTGAGCTGCCGGAAGCCATTACAGTTCAAGAAATTCAGCAATGGATAGAGGATATCCAAACATTTCCTGTTCGGTTGAAGGGGGCGACAGCTGATTTAACGGAGGAACAGCTGTCGGCTACCTACCGGGAAGGCAGCTGGACAGTGAGGCAGCTCGTTCATCATATGGCAGATAGCCACCTGCATTTATTTATTCGCTGTAAGCTTGCCTTGACGGAGGAGAATCCGCAGGTCAAGACATTTGATGAGAATAGCTGGGTGCTCCTTGCAGACTCGGCCATGCCGATAGAAAGCTCGCTTGCTATTCTTGATGGGTTGCACAGCCGAGGCGTCGAACTTTTCCATGCGATTTCCGAAGAGGAAATGGGCATGACCTTCTCCCATCCGGAGACCGGAGATATCTCAATAGCGGAGTCGATAGCAAAATGGGCTTGGCATGGCAATCATCATCTTGCGCATATTGAAAATGCGACGAAAGCATAACAATCGCCCCTGTTTATCGGAATTTTTCGATAAGCAGGGGTTTCTGCATTTCTAAAATAATTTTTTACCCTGTGCCCGCCGAACATTCCAATATTAGAATCCTGAAATTCAACCCATACTTGAAGTAATGAGAGCGAAGAAAGAGGGAATGAATCCAATGGAGAAGGTATTAGAGTTGATGAAGCTGGGACAACAGTTGAAGGAGGAGCTGCGGCACAGCTGGCTGCCTAGCGGACGGAGGGAGAGCGTGGCGGAGCATACATGGAGCGTTGCACTGATGGCAATGGCGCTGGAGCCATATCTTTTGAAGGGGGTCAATATGGAGCGCCTGCTGAAGATGGTGGTCATCCATGATCTAGTAGAGGCGCATGCAAGAGACATTCCGCTCTTCTATACGATGGATAATGCCGAGGCAAAAGCGCGTAAATACCAAAATGAAGTGGAGGCAATCGAACAAATTCGTGATTTGCTCGGTGGCGACAGCGGGCAGGAGTTCTATGACTTATGGATGGAATTCGAGCATAGGGAAACGTATGAGGCGAAGGTGGCGAATGCCCTCGACAAGCTGGAGGCGCAGATTCAGCAAAATGAAGCGGATATCCGGACATGGCTGCCCATCGAACACCAGATGGTCTTCATGCTCGGGCAGCATACGGAATTCGATCCGGCATTGGACAAATTGCGTCATTTGGTGGAGGAGGAAGGGGAGAAAAAACTTCTTGCCGCGGCCATCGATACAACGAAGCTCAAAAACCCGGAAGCCCAGGATGGCATATAAAAATAGATGGTGAAGCAGGAATCGAGTTTCCGCGGTCCGATGAGGCAAAATCTAGTGGCGATGCTGGATGAGCTGAAGCCGGCGGAGCGTTTAGAAGTAGAGACATGCGGCCGGCTGTTCAACACGCACAGCTATCTATTGCACATCACCTCCGTCCTTCCAAACGAGGTGTTTTATAAAGGGAAGAACTATAACGCCCCAACCCCTGAAATCCTTGTAAACAGCATGCTCCAGAAATACACGGAACACTATTTCCAGGGATGTCTAGGGGATTGAGGAGACGCTCATGGCACTGGCCGGGTTTCCGCATCCAACTGGCGTAAACGGCCGTCGTTTGCGCCAGTTTGCGGAGAATAAAGGCAGAATGATGCAGGAAATCGACGAATTCTTTACCTCGAGGCATGAAGAAGGATAGCCGGGCATTAAACCGTACCCAGCTATCCTTTTTGCTATTCCTGTACAATGCGGTACAGGAATGTTGCATGTGCATGCGCGTCACTTGGCCGTTCGGATGGAATGTGCCCATTGAACCGGTCTTAATTCCATTCGATGTTGGAATACCGATGCACTCGTTCGTCCGGTGGTCCGCTTGTTTAAATACCACCTAGGTTATCGGTCACCTTCACGCCAGCGAGAACATTTACCTTCATTAAAAACAAAATGATGCTTCGAAAGGGGGTTGTGGTACATAAGTCGCGTGTTGAAATACCTATAACCCTTTTTATTCCTCCTCTTCGAAAAGATGGCGGCCGTTATGGATGCCCTCCCGCTTCCTGTATTCAATGGACAATACATAAATCACGTAGCAGATGAACAGCGTCATTCCCCAGAAGTAGCCTTTTAAATATAATGCCCATGTCGTGTTGTAGACGGATACCATTCCCCATCCGATGGCCAGCAGAGAGGAAAGCCATCCCCCCACGATATATGCCGAGCCGATTGGTTTTCCTTCCTCCCGGTCGAAGGAGAATTTAATCGCAAAGAAGATGGAAAAGCCGGCCCACAAAATCACCATGATGTAATAGCCCTTCTCCATACGGATCCAGTCGGAATTGATGACGCCCACAACAAAAAAGCCCAACGCCACAATAAGAGCCAGCCAGGAGATGAAGTACAGCTTGTTTTGCATGAGATGCCTCCCTTTTGTATTGATCGTGCATGAACAGCTAGCTGCGCATCTGCATGAGAGGAAGACCGACAGAAAAAAGGTCAACCACCCTGCACGTATAAGTCGGCTACATCCCTATCAGCGGTTGCGGCCGGCTGAATAGATTATGTGCCAAAGAACGTCCGCTAAGCGAAGTTTCAGTTTACTGCTCCTATATCATACGAGGGAAAACCGTCTTGCATGACATGACCATGGAAAAAGAACACGTCGCCCTGCAAGTTGAAAGATAGTTCATTTCTTTTGGTGTTTTGCTCTATAATCCCTGCCACTCCCATAGCTCCCATAGCATCAATCCTTCCCCGTCAATTTGCCTGCTTTTACCCTGCAAGTCTAAAAATGCAAAAACCCTCTGAAACTAGGTGTTAAGAATCATTTATAATTTGTCAAATAAAAAAATAGCTTCATATATCATTATCCTCTTTAATTATGACATTTTTTACTAGGAGTTTAGTGCCTTTTTGAGGTCTTTTTGTTTATTTAAAAAATGGTAAGGGAACAGAAGGAGTGATTCACTAAACACCTTGGGGAGGAATGTATTCATGTTTGAACACCGTAAAGGATTGCAATTCGAAGTGAAGGTAGAACGACCAGACCCAATGCTGGCCAAGCAGATCCAAGAGGTTCTGGGCGGACAATTCGGCGAAATGAGTGTAATGATGCAGTACTTGTTTCAAGGGTGGAACTGCCGCGGTGAGGAAAAATACAAAGACATGCTGATGGCAATCGGTACAGAGGAAATTGGCCATGTAGAAATGCTATGTTCCTTGATTTCCCAATTGTTGGATGGTACGACGCCAAGCGCTCAGGAGGAGGCTGCGAAAAATCCGACGATGGCGGCCATCATGGGCGGCATCAATCCACACCATCTGATTGTGAGTGGATTGGGGGCTATGCCGACTAACTCGAATGGTGTTCCATGGAATGCCGGCTATATTGTCGCGAGCGGAAACCTGCTTGCCGACTTCCGTGCCAACTTGAATGCAGAGTCTCAAGGCCGATTACAGGTTGCAAGACTTTATCATATGACTTCGGACGAAGGGGTACGAAAAGTATTCCGCAAAATGCTTGCTCGTGACCGTTACCATCAATATCAATGGATGGCGGCAATCAAGGAGCTTGAAGAGAAGAAAGGCGTTGTCGTGCCGGCGAGCTTTAAACCGGAGGATGAGCTTGAGGCGCAGCCGCATGCTTATGAATTCTACAATTTAGAAGAGGGTACAGGAGCGAAGAACGGCCCTTGGGCAGAAGGCTTGGCACCGGATGGTACAGGTGAATTTGTATTCCTGGATAAGCCGGAACCGATGGGACAAGTACCAAATCCGGCTGTACCTCCGACTTCCCTCCATCATGATATCGACATGCCGTAAGCCATTGAAGCAAAAAGGGGCCTATAAGTGATCCTTGCTTATAGGCCTTCCCATTAATCGAGAAATAGAAAGGATGCGGACATAATGAAACAACGAATATTATTCATTTCAGACCATGGCGATCCACTTATGCCGCTCGGTAGCAAACAGGCAGGAGGCCAGAACAACTACGTGAAACATTTGGCCTTATCCCTGGACCAGCTCGGCTATACAGTCGATGTGGTTACACATTGGTGCAACCAGGACGCTCCGGCTATAGAGAAACTAGGTGAACACGGCAAAGTATACCGCTTCAATGCAGGGAGACCCGGCTTTGTAGAGAAGGATGAAATGTTCAGCATATTACCGACCTTCTACGCAGAAATAAAGGAAAACCTGGATATTGAATCTTATGACGTCATCCATACGCACTATTGGTTATCAGGGGTGCTTGGGCTGATGATGCAGAAGGACCATGGCATCTATTGGGTGCATACAAACCATTCATTGGCGATTGCCAAGGAGCAGGGGACAGGAAAAGTAGACCCGAAACGTAAGCACTACGAGGAGCACATCATGCAGCAAGCGGATGTCGTATTGGCTACAACTCCGACCGAGAAGGAGCTGATTGCGAAGTTCACTAACAATGTGGGCGACATATCAGTCGTACCAATCGGCGTTTCACCAACTTATCTGACTCCTCCAACTACACCTGGCACCATTAAGTTTCCTTACTATTTCTATGCTGGCCGGCTTGAAGCTTCAAAAGGGATTTTCGATTTATTAGCAGCGTTCCGCCAGCTTCTCACAACCCATGATGTACAGGGAAATATCAAGCTCCTGATTGCAGGCGGCTGCCCGCAAAGCGTCGACATGCAGAACCTTCGACCAAAGGACAAGAAGCTGCTGGCGGCGTTGGAAGGAATAGAGGACCGTGTCTATTTCCTGGGTCCGAAAACGGAAAAAGAACTGAAAGTATTGTATGGAAATGCAATCGCCACAATCATGCCTTCACACTACGAATCGTTCGGTATGGTGGCAGCAGAGGCGCAAGCCTGCGGATGTCCGGTCATCGCCAGTGCAGTCGGCGGCTTGAAAGACGTGGTGAAGCCGGGTGTGACAGGATTGCACATTCCAAAATCGCATGCGAAAAAGCTAAGTGAAGGAATGGCATACTTCCTGACGAAACGCAGCCAGCTTGCCAGCATGAGAAGACAGGCGAAGGAACATGCGAAAAACGAATTCAACTGGGTGAAAATTGCATCTAAAGTGAATAAGCTATATAAAGGAGCAGACTCTTATGTATCAACCTCTTAAACCATATGTCCTGGCGACCGATCTCGACAACACGATTGTCAGCCCGGATGTGCCACATCAGGATTTATGGGAATACTTTCAGGATAATACCCCTTCGTTAATCTACATTACAGGACGCCACTATGGTTCTGCCACGCGGCTGATTGAAGAGGAGGGGCTACCTGTACCGGATGTACTGGTTTGCGATGTTGGCGCCGCAATCTACGCCGGTTCAGGATTGGAGCTGGATGAAGAATGGGCGGCACAGCTGCAATTGGGCGATTTTGAAGCGGTTCGCCAGCTAGCTGCAGAGCTTGGGTTAACGTCTCAGGACCTGCCTACCCAATGGCGCCTCGCCTATTTTGCAACACCTGAACAGGCAGACGGACTACGGGCGGCCATAGAAGCACAAGGACTGCATGTGAATATGATCTACAGCGGCGGCCGGGATTTGGACATCCTGCCGGTGGACGTGGATAAGGGGAAAGCACTTAAGTATATCCTGAAAGCGTGCAAGAATTCATCCAACGTCATCGTATCAGGCGATTCAGAGAACGACCTCAGTCTATTCCAACTAGGTTATCCGGCGATCGGCGTAGGAAATGCATGTGACAGCATCCGTGCCATGCAGCATCTCCCCCATGTCTATATTGCAGAAAATCATGCTGCCCATGGCGTCAAGGAAGTATGGGAAA
>JBJEFP010000076.1:0-2146 GCA_051874195.1 Lysinibacillus sp.
CATGGGTAGCACCACCAGAGGAAGCATACGGTTTAACAGTATCTGTAGAAAACGCGCCGGACACTGCTGAATACGTGGAAATCGAATTCGTGGAAGGAAAGCCTGTTTCATTGAACGGACAAGAAATGAAATTAGCCGACCTGATCCAAGAATTGAATAAAGTTGCAGGTGCACACGGTGTTGGCCGTATCGACCACGTGGAAAACCGCCTTGTCGGAATCAAATCACGTGAAGTCTATGAAATCCCAGGAGCAAAAGTGCTGTTGACTGCTCATAAAGAGCTGGAAGATATCACACTTGTAAAAGAGCTTGCTCACTTCAAACCAATCATCGAGCACAAGCTATCTGAAATCATTTACAACGGCCTATGGTTCAACCCGATCCGTACGGCATTAGAAGCGTTCCTGAAAGAAACGCAAAAATATGTAAATGGTACAGTTCGCGTAAAATTATATAAAGGTCATGCGATTGTAGAAGGACGTAAATCTGCAAACTCTCTATACTCTGAAGAGCTAGCAACATACTCAAAAGCAGACCAGTTCAACCACGCATCAGCAGTAGGATTCATTGAACTATGGGGCCTTCCGACAGTGGTGGCATCAGAAGTAACGAAAAAGCAATCCGTAACAAAATAATTCACGGTGAGCAAGGGGCGAATGCTTCTTGCTCCCTCTTTTAAAGGCAGATATTACATGACTTACTGATATAGGAGTGGCAATTATGGCGAAATTATGGGGCGGCCGTTTTCAAAAGTCGGCGGAAGCTTGGGTCGACGAATTCGGTGCATCAATCGGCTTTGACCAGCAGCTTGTGTTGGAAGATCTAGAGGGGTCTGTTGCACACGTGACAATGCTTGGCGCACAGGGAATCCTGCCGGCTGATGATGTCGAAAAGATTTTAGAGGGCCTTGCACAATTGAAAGAAAAGGCGGAGGCCGGTGAGCTGGAATTCTCCGTAGCAAATGAAGATATCCATTTAAACCTCGAGAAGATGCTGATCGACCTGATTGGCCCTGTCGGTGGTAAATTACATACTGGGCGCTCCCGTAACGACCAGGTGGCGACGGACATGCACTTGTTCCTAAAGAAACGTGTACCGGAAGTCATCGGTCTCATCGAAAACTTCCAGAAGACGATTTTGGAGCAGGCACAGCAGCATGTGGAAACGATTGCACCTGGTTATACACATCTTCAGCGTGCACAGCCGATTTCATTTGCCCATCATTTAATGGTGTACTTCTGGCAGCTGCAGCGCGATAAGGAGCGCTTCTCCGAGTCGATGAAGCGCATCGACATCCTGCCGCTTGGCGCAGGGGCGATGGCAGGGACGACTTTCCCGATCGACCGTCTGAAATCAGCGGAGCTATTAGGCTTTGCGGATGTGTATGCAAACTCGATGGATGCGGTAAGCGACCGTGACTTCATCGTGGAATTCCTTTCGAATTCGGCACTATTGATGACGCACTTGTCTCGCTTTGCGGAGGAAATCATTATCTGGTCCACGGACGAGTTCAAGTTCATCGAGCTGGATGATGCCTTCTCGACAGGCTCTTCCATCATGCCGCAGAAGAAAAATCCGGATATGGCTGAATTGATCCGCGGGAAAGCCGGTCGTGCATTCGGCAACCTAATGGGGCTATTAACAGTGCTAAAAGGAACGCCGCTGACATACAACAAGGATATGCAGGAAGACAAAGAGGGCATGTTCGATACGATGGAGACGGTTCTTGGATCACTGAAAATCTTCGAGGGCATGGTCCGTACGATGACGGTGAATACACAGCGTCTGCACGGTGCAGTGCACTCCGACTTCTCCAATGCGACGGAGCTTGCGGACTACCTGGCGACGAAGGGCATGCCATTCCGCGAGGCGCATGAGGTAACGGGGAAACTCGTCTTCACATGCATCCAAAAAGGAATCTATCTTTTGGACCTGCCGCTTGAGGAAATGAAAAAGGAATCCGATTTGATTGAAGAGGATATCTACGAGGTACTGGCGCCAGAAGCGGCAGTACGCCGTCGTAACTCGCTTGGAGGCACTGGCTTCGAGCAGGTAAAAATCCAATTGGCAAAAGCAAGCGAATTATTATAATAACTCTTTGATTAATGCTGTCCCGTGAGGCAGCGATCAGCAAAGAAAAGGCAGA
>JBJEFP010000077.1:0-2137 GCA_051874195.1 Lysinibacillus sp.
GGGTCCGGCATCCGCATTGCCCACTCGATGGCTTCCTCCCTCGACGCCACATCAATCAGGATGAACCCGGCAATCAATTCATTTGTTTCAGGAAATGGTCCATCCGTGACCACCGGCTTTTCCCCTGGGTTCGGAAACGAAAAGCGCATCCCGTTTGAACTAGGTTGAAGCCCTTTAGACATAACCCGCACACCGGCCTCAACTAATTCCTCATTGTACTTCGTCATGGCTTCCATGAGCTCCGGGCTCGGAAGATTTCCTGCTTCCGAATTCTTCGAGGCTTTGACAATCAGCATAAAAAGCATAAACTTCTCTCCTTCTTGCTAGAGGCGCATCCCCCTACATATTTATTTGCGAAAACCAACCATTATCCCCGAAATCCTGACCTTCTAAAAATTCTATATAGGTAATTGCAATTCCTTCCTATTATTTGACTTATTAGCGTAATGCGTTGGCGAAGGACATTTTTAAATCCCCCCTGCAACCCTTTATCAACATTTTATCGATTCGGCCAATGCAAAAATACAGTAGCTCCACCTTAACGCGGGACACGGCCTATTCTATAATGGCTACGGAACGCTGCTTTGTAGTCCATCTTACCGATTCAACAGCTTTCTTCTCCTTCTATAGAACGTCATATCTTGCCCATCATCTTTCAAGTGGGATACACTTGAACATACAGGAATATACTATTTTGTCCTAAAATCTCAAATGCAGTGAAGTAAATTGTTGAATGAGGAGGGCACACATGAAGAATGCAAGGGCAGATGAGCTAATCGCGAGGTTTTTGCAGAACCAAAACCTTGATACGAATGCCTACGAAGAAGTGGAAATCCAGGAACTGATCTTTTTGTTTCATCACGCAAGGAATCAACTGAACACCGAACCTCATCAGCGTGAATGGCTGGAGGCTCGGATGAAGGAATTTCTGATCAGGCTGAAGGAAAAAGTGAAAGCAGCCGACACGCTGTACGTAGCCTACGATAGGCACACCGACTATCCATACATTGATGCAGATGGCCGCGTCTGGTTCTTCTCAAAGGAAGAGTATGCGGCCGATGTTGCCGACTACTTCCTTCAGAAGTTCGTGCTGCTTGAGATGAGGAAAATCAGCGGGGAAGAAATCATGCGGACGATTGGTCTGCTTCATCTTCTGGACCTTCCAGTCATCGTCATCGATAACGGGCAATATTATATCGAGCTGAAGCGGGATGAGTTGCTGCCCCCAATGGATTGGAGCGGTACGCCTGACATCCAAATCCCCGTGACCAATCCAGGTCTCCAGTATGCGATGATCCTTTTCTTTCAAACGATGAATGCCAGACAACATACGCCGGATAAACAAAAGCTTCTTCTAACGCTGGAAGCCCGCATGCTCGATGAAATCATCGGCGCGCGGTATCTGGTGCCCATGCAGTTGCTGAAACAGGAGCCTTCTGTTCCCGACGAGCAAGGGAACACTGCCTTGAGACAAGGAGACCGTATCCAATTCGCCGTCCTAGAAGGCGAAGAAAACTCCACCTGGCTTCCCGCCTTTACAGATTGGTTCGAGTTCGAGAAGGTGTATGATAAAGCACTGTGGAGCAGCAATGTCGCCACCTACGAGGACCTTTTGGCGCTTTCAAGTAGCATGACGGGGATTGTGCTCAATCCACAGGGCATTGGCTTCAGGATTAATGCCAGCAACAGGACCCACATCGAAAAATATCGGCAAGAGCGAGCGGAATCCGCCAGCAGCACCTTCTTTGAGGCAGCCACGCCCGAAGAAAAGCACGCTGTACTGGGCGAGCCAACGGAATATCCTGTACGGATGGTTGAATCACTCCAAGCATTTCTGAAAACGCAAAAAAACATAAAAAAAGCTTATTTGAGGCAAAAGCTAGGAGAAGACGAGCAAAGCTATGTGCTCATAATAGATGTCGAGGGACAGAAAGAGGAAATCTTCAGCAAGATTGCCGACGTTGCCGCACCCCATTCAAACGGCATGACCCTCGAGATTATTGAAATGGACGATTGGACGGAAGAAGCGAAAGACATCAAGCCTTTTTATAAGAAGAAATGGTTCGGTTTATTTTAAGGTAGAGGGTGATAGCTGTGAAACCAGAAATGGAAAGCCTGAATATCTTCATAATAAAGC
>JBJEFP010000078.1:0-2134 GCA_051874195.1 Lysinibacillus sp.
CATCCCCTCGATTGGAAAAGCCAGTTCACCCCGCTTCAGGCACAGGCCTCCCGCGAGCTTGCCGAAAGCATGCGACAGGGCCGTAGCCACCTGATTCATGCGGTATGCGGGGCAGGAAAGACGGAGATCCTGTTCACCGCCATCCATGAGGCGTTGAACAGAGGGGAGCGGGTATGCGTCGCCACACCGAGAACCGATGTCGTGCTGGAACTGGCGCCGCGGCTTCAGGAGGTGTTTCCGGAAACAGAAGTCCACGCCCTGTACGGCGGTGCGCCGCAAAGCTTTGCGTATGCGCCGCTCGTCATTGCGACGACGCATCAGCTGTACCGCTTTGAACAGGCATTTGATGTCATGATTGTCGATGAGGCCGATGCATTCCCCTACACCTATGACGAATCGCTGCAAAAGGCCGTCCTGAAGGCGAAAAAGGAACGGGCCCCGCTTGCATTCGTCACCGCCACCCCGTCCCATCAGCTGCTCCAGCACAAAAAGGACGGCGGCTATTCCTTCATCCCGAGCCGCTATCACGGCCATCCGCTCCCGGTGCCCCGCTACAGCAGCCTATGGGGCTACGACAAGAAAATCAGGAAAGGAACCATCCCCAAAAAGCTGAAGGATTGGACGATGAAAAGACTAACGGACAACGAGCCGTTCCTCATCTTCTTCCCGACCATCGAGCTGATGGAGCAGGCGATTCCATTGTTCCAGCAGCTGGACCCCGCCATCGAGGCCGTGCATGCGGAAGACACGGACCGCAAGGAAAAGGTGCTCCGCCTACGTGGCGAGCAGCTGAAGGGGCTGCTGACGACGACGATTCTGGAGCGCGGCATCACGATCAAAAATGTGCAGGTCGCGGTCGTCGGGGCGGAAAGCAAGATCTTCACCGCGAGCGCCCTCATCCAAATCAGCGGCCGGGTCGGACGCAACAGAGACTTTCCCACTGGTGACATCGCCTTCTTCCATCACGGGCTGACGGTGGAGATGGACGCGGCAAAGGAGGAAATCGAGCGGCTGAACAAGGAGGGGTTCCCCGATGCATAAGGAGGTGCACGACTGCCTGCTGTGCGGCAGCCCGCTTGCAGAGCAGGTATCCTGGCTCACCTTCCTCCAGACGTTCGCACCGACTATTTGTGTAAGGTGTGAAGGGAAACTGGAAGCCGCTGTGGAATCGACTGAACACCACCGCTCTCTGTACAAATATAATGCGGCAATGAAAGATATTCTCCACCGCTATAAATTCATGCATGACGTCGTCTTAGCTAAAGCTTTTCAAAAGCAGCTGAACGAGGCGCTGCGGCATGAAAGGCGCATCGTCGTCCCGATTCCGATGCACCCGCAGAAACTGGTGGAAAGAACCTTTTCCCCGGTAGACGAGCTATTAACAGCTGCTCATATTCCATACGAGCGTTTACTAGAAAAGACAACGACCGATATACAGAGTAAGAAGACGCGGGAGGAGCGGCTGAACACCCCGCAGCTTTTCCGGGTGATTAAACAGGTGCAGCACAAGGACTATCTTGTCTTCGACGACATCTATACCACCGGCACGACAATCGAGCATGCCAAAAAGGCGCTGCTGGAGGCAGGCGCAAAATCGGTGGTCTCCTTCACACTCATCAGGGGTTGATGCCGAAATTATGTCGAAAATAACAACATTTACTAATTTACCCTCCTTTTCTGTATTTTTGTTATATACTGAACCTAAAGAATTAGAACGTAATACATGGAGGGATACTCATGGCGGAATTACGGAACTGTCCGATGTGCGGCACATTTTTCAATTATACGGGCTTGCGCGAAGTGTGTCATGGCTGTGCGCAGAAGGAAGAGGACTTGTACCAGGTCGTCTACCGCTTTTTACGCAAGCGCGAAAACAGGGCGGCGACGGTCGACCGCATCGAGGAAGCAACGGGTGTGGAACGTGAACTGCTCTATAAATGGGTAAGGAAAGGAAGGCTGCAACCGGCACTGTTCCCGAATCTGGGCTATCCATGCGACAACTGCGGGCGCCTGACGAACAAAGGAAAACTTTGCGAAAAATGCACCGAAAATATCAAGTCGGAGCTGCGTACATTCGAGGCGGCGAAGGAATTCCGCGAAGGCATCCTCCAGCAGGACCGCGCGACATATCATG
>JBJEFP010000079.1:0-17664 GCA_051874195.1 Lysinibacillus sp.
TTTTTCTCGTCGATTCCGATTGCCAGTACGCCAGAAAAAATTGTCTCCCACCATGTCTCTGTAATAATCATAAAAATTGCCTCCTTTTGTAAGTGAAAATATGAATACTCCGTTGTGTTGTTGAATAACTCTACCCTAGCGATTTTATTTGTAAACATTCAGTGCAAGTGTTACGATTTTTTTAGTAACATGCGTTATCGAAAAAGGGCTTGGCTACATCACAAACGTCATGTATATAAGTTAATATGTGAGTAGACAGGTGGATTATTCATCCGAATTTAAAAAAAAGGGGAGGAACTAGACGGTGAATTTTACGCAGGCAGATGTAGAAAAGATGATTGAGGAGCAGCGCACGTTTTACTTTACACGCGCTACGAAAGATGTGGAATTCCGGAAATCCCAGCTGATCAAACTGAAGCAAACGATTAAAAAATATGAAAAAGACGTCATTCAAGCGCTCAAGCTCGATTTACATAAGAGCGAATTCGAAGCCTATGCAACGGAAATCGGGATTGTATACGACTCCATTTCGTATATGCTGGACCACCTCGATGATTGGATGAAGCCGGAAGCGGTGAAGACGCCGATCCAGTTCCAGCCGGGGAAAAGCTTCATCATCCGCGAGCCTTATGGGGTGGTGCTGATCATCGGACCATTCAACTATCCATTCCAGCTTGTCATGGAGCCGCTGCTTGGCGCCATCATTGGAGGCAATACGGCCATCGTCAAGCCTTCGGAGGCGAGCATGCATACGGCGGCGATTGTAAAGACGATTCTCGAGGAAGCGTTCGAGCCGCAGTATGTACGTGTCGTGGAGGGCGAGAGGGAAGAAGTGACGGCACTCATCCATTCTCCCTTCGACTATATTTTCTTTACAGGCAGTGTAGCGGTCGGCAAAGTCGTAGCCAAGGCTGCAGCGGAAAGGTTAACGCCGATTGCATTGGAGCTGGGCGGCAAAAGCCCGGCCATCATCGACCAGACGGCGAACCTGGATGTAGCCGCCAAGCGCATCGCCTGGGGGAAATTCAACAATGCCGGACAGACATGCGTCGCGCCTGACTATGTGCTTGTACAACGTTCCGTCTATAAAAAGTTTGTACAGAAGCTGCAGAAGGCACTCACGCAATTTTATGGAAAGAATCCGCAGCAAAGCAAGGATTTCGGCCGTATCATCAATGAGCGCCAGTTCAATCGCCTGCAGTCGATTTTAGACAAGGAAGCGGACAACATTACATTCGGCGGCCGTACAGATGCAGAGGACCGTTATATCGAGCCTACCATCCTGGAGAATGTCGATTGGTCGAGTCCGTCAATGGAGGATGAACTGTTCGGACCGATTCTGCCGGTCATGGCCTACGAGGACCTGCCGCGCGTCATCCATTGTGTAAGGCAGCTGCCGAAGCCTCTTGCAGCCTACTTGTTCTCGGAAAATGAAGGGGCGATGGAATACTTCCTGGAGGAGCTGCCATTTGGAGGCGGCTGTATCAATGACGTCATGACGCATGTAGGAAATGCACATCTGCCATTTGGCGGTGTAGGTCCTTCCGGCGTAAAGGCCTACCATGGAAAAGCGAGCTTTGAAAACTTCACTCATCCAAAGTCCATCTTGAAGCGCTCTTCCAAGCTGGCGAACAATTTGCTGTTCCCGCCATATAAACAGAAGGTGAAATTGGTGCGCACCATCATGAAGTAATAATGGAAGGCGGCTGTTGACCGGCTGGGGGAATCTGGTGCAGGGGAAAAGCCGGCCAGGGGAGGGGAATTTCCCTCCTCTGGCTTCCTTGTTGTTAAGGAAATTATAAAAATCCGCATTGTGGATAACGTATAGAAAAGGTATCGTCTACATCTAGGCACGGGCGCGAATGCGCTTTTGTTCTTATAAAAGGAGAGAGGCGGCTGTTTCTGGCCATTCGCCTCGGAACGAACCCCGCAATCATGGACAGGTATGGATGACGAGGATAGTGGCCGCAACTTGAACTCACTTCAGCAATAGAATGCCTCTTGTATATGATCCGGTGCAGCTACCTGTCTTCTGAAAGGAGCGGCAGCCGGATTGTTATTTCCGTCCCTGCATTCTCCTTGCTGCAGATGCCGATCACCCCCTGATGCTCCTTGATGATCTTATTGGTGATCATCATGCCGAGCCCCGTCCCTTTAGACTTCGTCGTATAGAATGGCTCGAAAATACGGTCCAGCAGGTGGGCGGGGATGCCGATTCCTGAATCCTTGATAAAGATGCACAAATCATCTTCAACGTTGCTTACGCCGATCAGAAGCTTCCCGTCCCGGTCGATGGCTTCGACAGCATTCTTGATCAGGTTGATGAGCACTTGCTTGATGTGGTTTGCATTCCCATTGATGGTCGTGCGCTTCCCATCCGTCTCCAGGGAAAAATGGATGCCGCGATTCTGGAATTCAATTGAAAAGAGCGCTATCACCTCATTCAGGATGCGGCGGATGTCGACCGGTTTATATGTATCTGCCTGCGGGCGGGACAGGACGAGAAAGTCGGAAATGATGGTGTCGATCCGTTCGATTTCCGATTGAATCAGCCCTGTATATTCCCGGTACGGCGAATTTTCATCCGAGACCATCATCTGCATGAATCCTGAAATGACAGTCATCGGGTTGCGGATTTCATGGGCCACCTCTGCTGCTATTTCACCGGCCACCTTCAACTTCTCCGACTGTATGACCAAACGCTCGTTTTCCTTGATGAGGGAAGTGTCGCGGGAGATGACCGAGACGGCGATCATATCGCCATTGCTGTTGTAGATGGGGGACATGGAGATTTGGACATCAAACAGTGTACCGTCCTTTTTCATGTCCTGTGTCTCAATGAGGTGGAAACGTTCCCCCTTCAGCAGCCTCTTCAATCGTTCCTTTGCATCCGCCTCGTTTTGGGGCGGAACGAGCGGGAGGGAATGGCCGATGCATTCTTCCCGCGTCCAGCCATATAGCCTTTCGAACGCAGGATTTACTTCGATGATTTTATCGTCGAGGTCGAATACGGCGATGGCATCCTCTGCATGCTCGAAGAAGAGGCGCAGATAGGCTTCCGTAGAGGTAAGCTTTCGTTCCTTTTCGAGATTGGCCTCCTCGACTGTCTTCCAGAGATGGCGTATGGAAAGAATCTGCATGAATCCCGTGGCACATACCAGGAAGACGAAGAATGTATAAATCTGATTGCTGGCAGAAGGAAGCAGGTCCCTTGGTTCAAAGAAAAAGAATAGAATGATGGCTACCTGAACAATGCTCCAGAGCGAGACGCTCACGGTGATGAGCAGCGACTGGTAGATGGTCGTCATCAGGATGAAGAATAGGAACCAGTAGAATGCAATCGCTTGCTGGCTGATCAAAATAACGAAGACAATCAGCGCATTCCAGGTAACGAGCAGGAAGAACCGCATAGCCTTGGGAGGTATTTGCAGGCAAAATAAAATCCCCATCAGTACCAGGATGGCGGTGGCGGCAAAGGGATAGTAGCCGCATTCAAATAATCCTGCAATGACAGCTGCAAAATAGAAGATGAATCCTATTGCAATGGAATAGTAAATGAATAAATTGCGTTTATGCAAAATTTCTAATTGTTGCATGCTGCACCTCAAATCACGTTAATATTTTCATCATACATGATTTACCTATGTCGATAAATGCTGAATTTTGTTATGATTAATGAAATCGAGGGGGGATTTAACATGAGCTACAGATTTAATGAAGAAAACACAGTTGATTTACTAGAGCAATTGGTGAATATTTCAAGTCCATCCGGTTATACGACAGAAATCATGCGCTTCATGGGAAACTATCTGCGAGAGCTGGGAATTGATTATAAAAGGACGAATAAAGGTGCCCTCATTGTAACGTTCGAAGGTGAAAACGAGGGGAAACAGCGTCTTCTGACGGCTCATACAGATACGCTGGGCGCCATCGTAAAAGAGATCAAACCAAGCGGCCGCCTCAAATTGGGCATGATTGGCGGGTTCAATTGGAATGCGGTTGAAGGTGAAAACTGTACGATTCATACTGCCGGGGGTGGAAAGGTTCGAGGCACGATTTTGATGCATGAAACAACTGTCCATGTCTACCGCGGGGCGGATAATTTAAAACGGGATGAAAACCATATAGAAGTCCGGCTTGACGCGAAAACGGCGTCCTCCAAGGAAACACGTGAATTGGGGATTGAAGTAGGGGATTTCGTATCCTTTGACGTGCGTTTCGAAAAGACGGAAAACGGTTTTATCAAATCACGGCATTTAGATGACAAGGCAAGTACAGCGCTTCTGTTGGAATTAATGAAATACCTGAAAGAACACGATATCAAGCTGCCGTATACGACGCATTTCTACATTTCCAACAATGAAGAGATCGGGTATGGAGGAAATTCCAACATCCCGTCAAAAGTGGTCGAATACATCGCGGTGGATATGGGTGCCATCGGGGACGGACAGCAAAGTGATGAGTACACGGTGTCCATCTGTGCGAAGGATTCGAGCGGCCCGTATCACTATGAATTGACGCGTCATCTGGTCGGACTGGCCAAATCGAACAACATCGACTACAAGCTGGATATTTATCCGTATTACGGTTCCGACGCATCCGCCGCCATTCGCGCAGGATACGATGTCCGCCATGCATTGTTCGGTCCGGGAATCGAATCCAGCCATGCCTATGAACGTACCCATGTCGATTCATTGAAGGCGACGGCACAGCTGTTGTTCGCCTATATCATGTCACCACTAGTTGAAATGGAGGATTAAGCATGTATGCAGAAGAAATTTTAAGCGCTCTTCCGCACAAAAAAATCATCGGGCGTCTGCCCAATACAATCAAGGATATTGCCATCGACTCACGGGGCGTGCAGCCGAGCACCTTGTTTATCTGCATCAAGGGATATACAGTGGACGGGCACGACTTCGCTCAGAAGGCTGTAGAAGGCGGGGCTACGATTGTCGTGACAGAACGAGAGCTCGATTTGACGGGGGACGTCGCCCAGGTCATTGTTGACAGCACGGACAGGGCACTGGGTCTGCTGGCGGCCAAGTTCTTCGACTACCCATCCAACGACCTGACGATGATCGGTGTGACAGGGACGAACGGCAAGACGAGCGTAGCCGGCATCATCCATAATATCATGGTCGGGCTAGGGGAAAAATCGGCCTTATCCGGTACAATCGGCTTTAATCTGAATGGTATACTCTACGAATCGGCCAATACGACGAGCGATGCACTCAATACCCAGCAGATGATCTTCCGGGCGAAAATGGAGGGCTGCCGCGCAATGGTGATGGAGGTATCATCACATGGCCTGGTACTTGGCCGGCTGGCAGGAGTGGATTATGATGTGGCCATCTTTACGAACCTGACGCATGACCATCTGGACTTCCACGGAACGATGGAGGAGTATGGAAACGCAAAAGGCCTGCTGTTTTCCCAGCTCGGACAGGATTTGTCGAAACATAAGGGTGTTATCCTGAATGCGGACGATCCGTGGAGTGAACGCTATGCAAAATTGACGCCATTCCCGATCTGGACATACGGGCTGAAGAATGAGGCGCTGTTCAGTGCAGAGAATATCCGCTATGAAGATGGCATGACGCACTTTGATATGCTGACACCGGAAGGCAAGTTCCCGGTAACGATGCATCTGCTGGGTGAATTCAATGTCTATAACATCCTGGCTGCAGCTGCAACCTTCTCTTCCAGAGGTTTTGCCATGGAACAGATTGTCGAGCAGATTGAAAACCTGCCACCTGTCAAAGGGCGCATGGAAAAGGTACATACAGAGCTGCCGATCCAAATTTTCATCGACTACGCCCATACGCCTGATGCAATCGAAAAAGCCATTGCTGCGGCACTTCCGTATAAGAAGGAAGGAAGCAAGCTGATCTTCCTTGTCGGAACAGGCGGAAACAGGGACAAGTCGAAGCGGCCGGCCATGGCGGAAAAAGCCTCGGTCGCCGATTATGTCGTATTGACGACGGACGATCCCCGCTATGAAGCGTATGACAGCATCACGGGTGATTTGGCGAAGGGCATGCTTCATGAGAACTACGCATGCATCGGCGACCGTGCAGAGGCGGTACGGCATGCAGTAGAGGTTGCGAACCCGGGAGATATCATCATTTTCGCCGGCAAGGGACATGAAGATTATCAGATTATCGAAGACAAAAAATATCCGCACAGCGATGCAGAAATCGCCATCGAAGCAGGAAAGTTGAAGTTTGTATAATGAAGAAGGGGACTGTCCGTTTGTCGGGCATCCCCTTTTCCTTATGCCATCCTTCTGCAAAAAAGTACGGAAGGATGGCAGGACGAGAGTATTGGCGCTGGCTACAGGCGTTTATTTCCGATGGAGTGGGGAATTACCGAAGCAGCTGGAGGAAATGGCAGCCTGCCGTCTGTATTGATTAGCAAGCCAGATTCTTGATGGACGAAACCTTCACCCGTAAAAAGCGTGGTACATAGAGAGGTGAACAGGATGATAGAACATTTTTTAAAAAGCACCGCCGCTTATTGCCTGGTCCTTGCACCGGTTTATATAATTGCGCGCTTCTTGTGGCTGAAAAACAGGAAGAAGCGGCCTGGTAGGGAAGTGGCCATGCTGCTGTTCTTCTTGTATAGCGTCAGTATTTTTTCACAAACCATCATCCCGCAATTCTGGATAGAGGACGGACGCATTGGAGTAGCGGGACATGCATATCAGAGCAACAACCTTATTCCTTTTTTCACGATTTCCACCTATATGGAGCAGCTCCAGGGGCCATTTTCCCGGGTTGCCTTCTATAACCTGGCGGGAAATGTGGTCTTGTTCGTTCCATTTGGCCTGTTCATTCCACTTGTCTGGCCGTTTTTCAGGAAATGGGGGAGGATGTTCGCCGTATCCCTGGCGATCCCCTTCTTCATTGAAGGCATACAGTATTTCATCGGCAGGAGCACGGATGTCGATGACGTCATTTTAAACGCTGTAGCCATCCTGATTGGCTACTTGCTTTATAAAATGGCGGCGCAGCTCGGGAAATTTACGAAGAATGAGCGAAAAAGGTTGTAACGGGCGGCATAACTCTTTTAAAATAAGTAAGTATGTTGGAAAGGCACCTGTTTTCGCTATAGAGGGCAAATGGTGTCTTTCTTGCGCGGGTATAAGAAACATCAATCATCTATCCGCAAAAAAAGGAGACGAAACGAATGACGTTGGAACAAGATATATTATCACGTCGTACCTTTGCCATCATCAGTCACCCTGATGCCGGTAAAACGACGATTACAGAAAAATTGCTATTATTCGGCGGCGCCATCCGCGATGCCGGTACAGTCAAAGGAAAAAAGAGCGGGAAGTTTGCGACTTCCGACTGGATGGAAATCGAGAAGCAGCGTGGTATCTCGGTAACATCTTCCGTCATGCAGTTCGACTATTCGGGCTGCCGTGTGAACATTCTGGATACACCTGGTCACCAAGATTTCTCGGAGGATACGTACCGCACACTGATGGCGGTGGACAGCGCCGTCATGGTAGTCGATGCGGCGAAAGGGATCGAGGCGCAGACGTTGAAGCTGTTCAAAGTATGTAAAATGCGCGGTATTCCGATCTTCACATTCATCAACAAGCTGGACCGACAAGGGAAGGAGCCTCTTGAACTGATAGAAGAGCTCGAGGAAGTGCTTGGCATCCATGCATATCCAATGAACTGGCCGATCGGTATGGGGAAAGAATTCCTTGGCATCTACGACCGTTACAACAAGCGCATCGAGCAGTTCCGTACAGAAGAAGGGGACCGTTATTTGCCGCTTGATGAAAACGGGGAGCTCGCAGTAGAGCATCCGATGAAGGTGACATCCTATTATACACAGGCTATGGATGACATCGAATTATTAAACGAAGCGGGGAATGCATACTCGGAGGAGAAAATCCGCCGAGGTGAATTGACACCTGTATTCTTTGGCTCGGCCTTAACAAACTTCGGTGTGCAGACATTCCTGGACACATACCTGAAGTTTGCACCGGTGCCGCAGCCTCGCATCACGGAAGATGAGCAGTTCATCGATCCGGTCGAGCACAAGGACTTTTCCGGCTTCATCTTCAAAATCCAGGCCAATATGAACCCTGCCCACCGCGACCGTATCGCATTCGTCCGTATCGTATCCGGCCAGTTCGAGCGCGGCATGAACATGACGCTTGCCCGTACAGGCAAATCCTTCAAGGTGACGCAGTCGACGCAGTTTTTGGCGGATGACCGTGAAACGGTTGATGTGGCAGTAGCCGGTGATATCATCGGACTTTATGATACGGGCAACTATCAGATCGGCGACACGGTCGTCGGCGGCAAGAAGACGTTCAACTTCGAAAAGCTGCCGCAGTTCACGCCTGAAATCTTCATGCGTGTGACGGCGAAGAACGTCATGAAGGGCAAGCAGTTCCAAAAAGGTGTCCTGCAATTGGTGCAGGAAGGGGCCATCCAGTATTTCAAGACACTGCACACGGAGGAGGTCATCCTCGGCGCGGTCGGTCAGCTGCAGTTCGAGGTATTCGAGCACCGTATGAAAAACGAGTACAATGTAGAAGTGCGCATGGAGCCGATCGGCAGTAAAATGGCACGCTGGATTGAAAACGAGGAAGACGTGAAAGATTCCATGAATTCTGCGCGTTCGATGCTTGTAAAAGACCGTTACGACAATCTCGTATTCCTATTCGAGAACGAGTTTGCAATGCGCTGGTTCTCGGAGAAGAACGAGCACATCAAATTATATAGCCTTTTGTAATCTATCGGGAGCTGTCCGGAAAGCTGAAACTTTCCGGGCAGCTCCGTTTTTTATACTTGCTCTCCAAGAAGTATTGCCACTACGCCAGCTGCATCAGAATGCATCATCCGCATTGCGAAGCGACATGGATTTACAGTGGTTTCCATGACAGATGTAAATTTATAAAAATGGGGGAGAAGTTTGAAAATTTGAACGAAATGAGGCAACATAGCCTCGTAGGGGAAAGAATTTCCCTAAGGGTAAAGGAAACAAATCGACAAAAATCGAATAAATAAACGAGCATGCAACCAGAAAGGACTTCCATATGAAAATAAGTGATCTTTCCATAAAAAGACCCGTATTTACGTTTGTCACAATGATACTCGTCATCCTGTTGGGGGCCGTATCGTTGTTGAAAATACCGATAACGCTGATTCCCGAGCTGAATCCGCCGATCGGGGTCGTGGTGTCCTCCTATCCGGGGGCCAGCCCGACAGAGGTGAATGAAAAGGTGACCAAGCCTTTGGAGGCCACCCTAGCTACACTGCCCGGCATCCAAAAGCTGCAATCGACCTCCCAGGAAAGCACGAACCTCATCGTGCTCGAGTTCGATTGGGCAACTGATATAAAGGAAGTGCAGTCGGAGGTGCTTCAGCGCTTGGACATGGCCAGTCTGCCGGATGAGGCGGAGGCGAGCTTTTTAAAGTTCGACCCGTCCCAATTGCCTATCATCCAGCTGGCTTTGCGTGCCGAATCGGATGAGGTGGACATCCGTGCCATTGCAGAGCAGCTGGAGCTGGAGCTGCAGCGCCAGGACGGAGTGGCCAGCGTCAATGTTTCAGGGAAGATCATCGAGGAAATCCAGATTGCCCTGGATGCAGCTGCGCTGGAGGAACGTAATTTGACACAATCGGACATTGTCCAGTTCATCCAGGCCAATAATATATCCCTGCCAGGCGAGCCGGTCAATACGGAGGAAGGGCGCATGTTGACGACGCGCATCATGAGTACGTTCACCTCCGCCGAAGAAATCGCCAACCTTACGCTGTCCGTCAATCCATTGACGGGTGATGAAGTGAAAATGAGTGATATAGCAACCATCGAACGTGCAGAGCAGGAACAGGAAATGATTACACGTGCAGGGGAGCAGGGGGCCGTACTGATGTCCGTGCTGCAGGAATCGGGTGCAAATACAGCGCAAGTCTCGGATTCCTTCAAGAAAGCGTTGCAGGAGCTGCTGGCCAAGCCGGAATTTGCCGGTGTCCAGGCGGATATCCTGTATGACCAGGGGGATTATGTCGACCTCGCCATCAGCAATATCGGCACCTCGCTTATTTATGGCGCCATTTTCGCGATGCTCATCTTGTTCATCTTCCTGCGGGGATTGAAAAGTCCGCTCATTGTCGGCCTCGCCATTCCCTATTCGGTCATCGTGACGTTCGTCCTCATGTACTTTGCGGACTTTTCGCTGAATATATTGACGCTTGGTGCATTGGCCCTGGGGATTGGCATGCTTGTCGATAATGCCATTGTCGTAATCGAGAATATCGAACGGCACATAGCGCTTGGCAAGTCTCCGAAAGAGGCTGCCTCCGTCGGAACAAAGGAAGTGGGCGTTGCCATCATAGCATCGACTCTTACGACGGTGGCGGTGTTTGTACCGGTCATCTTCACATCAGGGCTGATTGGGCGTATTTTCACCGAATTCGCCCTGACGATTTCATTCAGCTTATTTGCCTCGCTTGCCGTCGCCCTGACGGTGGTGCCGATGCTTGCGAGCAAATTTTTAAGTGCGAAAAACGGCAATCTAAATGAACGCCGTGCCAATTCATCATTTTATCAGTCGTACCGCAAGGCATTGGATTGGGCACTTCATCACCGCCTTATCGTCCTGCTGGCTACAGGAATCCTGTTTGCGGCAAGCTGCTTTGCGCTGTTTAAGACAGGTACAGAATTCATTCCGCCGACGGATGAAGGGTATGTGACGGTGGATGTAGAGCTGCCGCGTGGAACGTCCCTTGCTGCCACCGAAGAGATGGTCGGCAGGCTTGAGGCGCGCATAGAGGAGGAGCCCGAGGTGAATGTGCTGGTCAGCATGATCGGCGGCGACCAGCAGGCCCTCTCCCGCGGCACCTCAAGCTCGAATAAGGCGCAGCTGTATGTAAAGCTCGTCCCGCTTTCGGAGCGCGAACGTTCGATTTTCGAATTTACTGAAGCCGTGGAAGCGGATGCGAAGGATATTGTAGGGGATAGGGGAGAGGTCGACTTTTCTCTTACTACGTCGTCCGGCTCTTCGCCGAATACGATGACATTCCGTGTAACGGATTCGAATGAAGGCAGGCTGCATGAGACCGTGAAGGCAATTCAGGAGGAGCTGGAGAACGTGGATGCCATTTTGGAGGCTACGACGGATCTGGATAATACAGCAGATGAAATCCAGATTGCCGTCGACCGAGATGCCGCCAACGAATACGGCATGATGCCGGCACAAATCGCCCAGACGGTCTATTCGATGATGCGCGGTGTATTGACTACGCAAATCATGTCCGATGATGGGGAAGTGCTATCCGTCTACACGGGCTTCGGCGATAGGTATAAAACGGATGTGGAGTCGGTGAAAACGATGAAGCTGCGTACAGCAGCAGGCGTTTTTGTCGAGCTTCAGGACGTAGCGGACGTAACGGTCGCTGCAGGCCAGACATCCATCCGCCGGTCGGATCAGGCAGCCGCAGTCGCCTTTTTCCTGCAATATGAAAACTCGGAATCACTAAGCGGCATTTCCAACAAAGTGGATGCAGCGCTCGAAAAGGTGGACCTTCCATCAGAAACAGCCATCGTATTCAGCGGGGACCGCGAGCTTTATGAAAACGCAAGGGATGATATGTACCTTGCAGTAGGGCTGGCCGTCGTACTGGTCTATATCGTCATGGCGGCCCAGTTCGAGTCATTGAGATATCCATTCGTCATGATTTTGAGCGTACCACTTATGGTCATCGGTGTGGCCGCTTCCTTATGGCTGACGGGAACATTGCTCGGCATCACGGCAGTCATCGGCATCCTTGTGCTCGTCGGCATTGTCGTAAACAACGGGATTGTCCTTGTCGACTATATCAACCAGAAGAAGAATGAAGGCAGCAGCACGTATGATGCCATTTTGATGGGTGCCCAAGACCGGCTGAGACCGATTTTGATGACGGCACTTACGACAATGCTTGGTCTTCTTCCACTTGCATTGGGCATCGGGGAAGGCACCGAGATGAACCAGCCAATGGCCATCGTAGTCATCGGCGGATTATTTACTTCGACACTTTTGACACTGTTCATCGTTCCAATCATCTACAGCCTGATTGATCAGGAGACGAGGAAAATGGCTTCATAAGGGGGAATGACAGATGACAGCACATTTATTCACCGGATTTCCTGGGTTCATAGCAAGTCATTTGATCCGGCAGCTATTCCAGGACGAAGTAACGAAGCAGATCTATGCCATTGTACTGCTAGACGAAATGGAAAAGGCGAAAAAGGAAGCTGAAGAGATAGAAAAGCATTTTCCGTCGTGCCGGATCGAGCTTGTGGAAGGGGATATCACGCTGCCGAATTTAGGGATCGATGATATGGAGTTTGCCGCCATCGCCCCGCGTGTACACATCCTCTGGCATCTGGCCGCCATTTATGACTTGGCGGTCGAGCGCAAGGCAGCCTGGAAGGTGAATGTCCATGGCACAGCCAATGTGAATGATTTTGTGCGCCAGCTTCCAAATCTGAAGCGGTACATGTATTTCAGTACAGCCTATGTTGCAGGCAGAAGGCACGGGCTACTTCTTGAAACGGAACTGGTGCGCCCGCCGGCATTCAAAAACTATTATGAGGAGACAAAATACGAGGCGGAGCTGCGCGTCGAGGATTTGAAGGCCGAGATTCCGCTGACCATCCTCCGTCCGGGAATCGTTTGCGGACATTCCAAGACAGGGGAGACCGTCAAATTCGACGGCCCCTATTTCTTCCTCAATATGATGGATACATTGCGGCGTATGCCCTTCATCCCTTATATAGGAAGCAAAAAAACGACAATCAATGTCGTGCCGGTCGACTATGTCGCCAGGGCTGCCTCCTATATGTGCCAAGCACCTGAGGCGGAAGGAAGGACATTCCACCTGACTGACCCGCATCCGCCTAAAGTATATAAGGTGTATTGTAAAATGGCGAAGCAGTTGACGGGCAAGAGGGTGATTGGGCGTCTCCCCCTATCAATCACGAAAAAAGTCTTGGAGAATTATAGAATCCGTAAAAGGCTTGGTGTGGAGTATGAAAGTGTAGCTTATCTGGCATGGCATGCTGAATTCGACGCCTCAGGGACGCAGGAGCTCCTCCAGCACACCGGCATCACCTGCCCGGATTTCCTTGACATACTTCCTGTTATCGTTGGATTTTATGAGAAAAATAAGAATCGGCGAGAAATTCATGTTCCTATCAAATAAAATTGTTGCACTTTTCAATGGAAATAGTTTATACTTGTACTACAAAGTAACTGAATATCCGTTGACATTTTGTCAAAGGGGAGTAGCTATAAGTAGGAGACTACTTACTTCACATTCGTCATGACATGGATTGGAGCCATCGGGTGTGATAGCATGGATTTGTGCTTAGCAAGACCTTTGCCTATTTTTTAGGCATGGGTCTTTTTCTTTGTCTAAAGACGGATTCTCAGCTTTACCTTGTTGCAATGGATAAAAATGGTAATACAAAGAAAAAGGAGGAATTCACAATTATGGAAGCAATCTTGATGGAGTACGCATGGGTCCTTCTCGTACTCATATTTTTGGAAGGGTTACTCGCTGCCGATAATGCGGTGGTAATGGCGGTAATGGTCAAGCACCTTCCGCGCCCACAGCAGAAAAAGGCTTTATTCTATGGTTTATTGGGTGCATTCGTGTTCCGTTTCATCGCCCTGTTCCTGATTACGATTTTGGCCAACTACTGGCAAATCCAGGCGATTGGAGCGGCGTATCTGTTGTTCATTTCAATCAAGAATTTATACGATAATCACTTTAAAAAGGGTGATGATGATGATGAGATTAAAGAGGGCAAGGGCTCAAGCTTCTGGATGACAGTCGTAAAAGTAGAGCTTGCCGACATCGCCTTCGCAATCGATTCCATGCTTGCAGCTGTAGCGATTGCCATGACATTGCCGCATCTTGGAGACTTTGACATCGGCGGCATTAATGCCGGGCCTTTCGCAGTCATGTTCCTTGGCGGATTCATCGGACTGGTCATCATGCGTTTTGCGGCCCAGTGGTTTGTAAAGGTTCTGCACGATTATCCAACGCTTGAAACGGCCGCATTCCTCATTGTAGGATGGGTTGGGGTGAAGCTGGCGGTATTGGCGCTAGGACATGAAAAACTGGCAATCATTGACCCGCACTTCCCTCATTCAACGACGTGGAAAGTCATTTTCTGGGTAGTCCTGCTTGGCCTTGCCATCGGTGGCTACTTGACAAGTGTAGTAAAAAACAAAAAAGAAGCGCAATAAGCAGGGAGATGTGCTCTAGGTGGAATGCCGCCTATAGCGCATCTTTTATTTTTGTGGTAAATTTGCGCTATATATGTTTTTAGAAGGAGGACGGGTTGTGCGAATGGATAGGAAAATGAAGCAGGGGATCACACCATTCCAAATGCTCGTTTCATATTATTTCTTTGCGATAGCAGTGTCATTCGGACTGTTGCTATTGCCCTGGGTGCTGCAGCCGGGTGTAGAGGTCCCGTTGATCGATACATTGTTTACAGCCGTCAGCGCCGTCAGTGTCACAGGGCTTACAGTCTTTGATATATCCCAGACCTATTCGGGCTTCGGCATGGCCATGTTGCTGCTCATCATGCAATTCGGTGCAATAGGCATCATGTCTCTCGGTACATTTATCTGGCTGCTGGTCGGCAAGAAAATCGGCATGCGGGAACGCCAGCTCATCATGATCGACCATAATCAGAATAGCATCGCAGGGGTTGTCCATCTCATCAAGGAAATCGCGAAACTCCTCATTGCCATCGAGGCGTTCGGCGCGCTCGTCTTATCTGTCCATTTTATGCGGTATTTTGAAACATGGAAAGAGGCCGTTGTTCACGGTATCTTCACCTCTGTCTCCGCAACGACAAACGGCGGCTTTGATATAACGGGTATGAGCTTGCAGCAGTTCCATCTGGATTATTTCGTCCAGTTCGTCACGATGCTGCTAATCGTGCTGGGGGCGATCGGCTTCCCGGTATTGGTGGAAGTCAAGGCATTCCTGAGGCGACGGACACCGGGTTTCCGCTTCAGCCTGTTTACGAAACTTACGACAGCTACATATGGCGCTCTTTTCTTGATTGGTTCGCTCGGCATTTATATTTTGGAGGTGTTCCAATCGTTTAAAGGAATGAAATGGCATGAAGCCATCTTTTCGGCCATGTATCATTCCGTATCGGCAAGGTCTGGAGGACTTACCACATATGATGTCAGGACGTTCAGTGAAGCGACGGACATCTTCATCAGCTCCCTCATGTTCATCGGTTCGTCCCCCAGCTCTGTAGGTGGAGGAATCCGGACCACGACATTTGCCATCGCCATCCTGTTTTTACTTACGTTTGCAATCGGCAGGCATGAACTGCAGATATTCGGGCGTGAAATCCATCTCATTGATGTGTTCCGTTCGTTTGCGGTCATCTTCCTCGCATTGTTCATTGTGCTCATTTCAACGATGATTCTGCTGATTACAGAGCCTCATGCGACGACGACACAGATTATTTTTGAAATTACCTCGGCTTTCGGGACATGTGGTATGAGTCTCGGTATAACCGATGATTTATCTGTCGTCGGGAAAATCGTCATCATGGTCCTCATGTTCATCGGACGCGTCGGGCTCATTTCCTTCCTCTATACATTAGGGGGGAAATCCAAAAAAGTGAACCATCACTACCCGAAGGAGCGGGTGATCATCGGGTAAAGGAAAAGGGCATTGTCCGACAAGAGAGAACTTGTCGGACAATGCCCTTATTTCTATAGGCCACTAGATGCGGCACATCTTTTTGAGCAAACCCTTTTCTATAGCTGGATATCCGCCATATAGGGCGCCTGCCCCTGACGGAAGTATGTGAATAGATAGCCTTCCTTTTTCGTCACTTGCCCTTTTTGCAAATCCTCGATGGAAATGCTTGATGGCAGGATGAGGGAATGCTTGAACAGGTCTTTTTCGCTGACGTCCATTGCGGCGAATTCCTTACCTGCCACGGAGGCGTCAGCACGGATGGCCTTATAGAGTTCCTTCACCTTGTCCTCAGGCACTCGCTCCTCCCACCATGTCTTACGAGGGATGAACGACATCGGCTTGAAGTAGTCGATCAGCATCAACGTTTTTACAACGCCTAAATCGACATGCGGCAATGTGCTCAAAAATTCGAGCAGGCGAAGGAACAGGTCCTCCAGCTGGTGCCCGATCCGAGACCAGCCCTTCTCCTCCCAATAGCTTCCGAAGCCTTGGAAGAAGTCGAAAGGGGTTTCGAATATATTGGTAACAAGATGCTCGATCGTCCCATCCATCCGATGGGCATTCCAGTACTTTTCCAGGACGTCCTCGGCATGCTTGATGCGTACGATATCATCGAACGGCAGTACGTTGTTTGAAAAGATTTCATACGGCGCCACGTCAACATATGTGTAGCCGTATTTCTGCGCCTCAAGACGCAGACCTGTCCCGCGCAGGAGCTTTAGGAAGCCGAGCTGCAATTCCTCCGGGCGCATGGCAAATACGTCATTGAAGGTTTTTCGGAAGGAAGTGTAGTCCTCTTCCGGCAGACCGGCGATCAAATCAAGGTGCTGATCGATTTTGCCTCCTTCTTTTACCATCGTCACGGTACGTTTCAGTTTGTCGAAGTTTTGACGGCGTTTTACCAGGTCATTTGTCAAATCATTTGTAGACTGCACACCAATTTCGAAGCGGAAAAGCCCTGCCGGTGCATTGTCGTTTAAAAACTGGATGACTTCAGGACGCATGATATCCGCGGTGATTTCAAACTGGAACACCACACCCGGTTTGTGCTCGTCAATCAGGAATTGGAACATCTCCATTGCATAGCTTCGGCTGATATTGAATGTACGGTCGACGAACTTGATCGTCCTTGCCCCATTGTCCATCAAAAAGCGGATATCCTCCTTGATTTTCTCCCGGCTGAAATAGCGGACGCCAACCTCGATGCTTGATAAGCAGAATTGACATTGGAACGGACACCCCCGGCTCGTCTCAATATATTGGATTCGCTTGCCCAGATGGGGAAGATCCTCTTCGAAACGGAACGGTGATGCTAGTTCACGTAGGTCGATTTTAGGAGGCTGTGCATGGATTTTGACTTTATTATCTTCTAGATAGCAGATGCCGCGTACCTCTTCCAATGGGAGGCTGCCGTCGAAGTAGTGCATTAGCTCCTTAAAAGCTATTTCCCCTTCACCCATGATGATAAAATCCACTTCCGGTATCTTCCGCAGCCAGTCATGGACATCATAGGACACTTCCGGACCTCCAAGCACGATTTTCGTCTGCGGAAGCACGGTTTTCAGCATGCGTATAACTTTGATCGTCTCTTCGATGTTCCAAATATAACAGCTGAAGCCGACAACATCGGGCTTCTTTTGGAACAAGTCTGAAACGATATTGAATGCCGGGTCTTTGATTGTATATTCGGCAAGCTCCGGGTCAAATTCAGGCCGGGCGCTTGCTTTCAGATAACGGATTGCCAAATTCGTATGGATGTACTTGGCGTTGAGTGTAGCTAAAATTATTTTCATGATCTAATCTCCTTCACGTTATATTGTAACAGTGTAACCAATGAGGAACAATATGATAAAAAATACCCATTCTATTGATAGCTAAATTATGGAATAATTTATACTACTTGTAA
>JBJEFP010000080.1:0-2104 GCA_051874195.1 Lysinibacillus sp.
ATCTTACATTTTACAGGAAACGAGGGCATGGCATGGAGAAGACGATTGAAATGGTGCTGGATGATTACTTCCAGAGCTGGAACGAGGGGTTCATCAGTAAAAACGGGGATGGAATCAGACGTTTCATGTCCAAGGACTTCATCGGCTACTGGGGGCACTCGAGGTTGGAAAAGCCTGAAGAGTATCACTACGATTATGATTTGGACGGGGTGC
Organism: Lysinibacillus sp.; assembly: GCA_051874195.1. Lineage (GTDB taxonomy): Bacteria > Bacillota > Bacilli > Bacillales_A > Planococcaceae > Lysinibacillus_B. Next base: position 214 of record JBJEFP010000080.1, read on the forward strand.
TTGTCAACGAGGGGGATGCATCCAAAAGCTTCGACATCCTCTCCATTACGGAACGCGGGGATGGCAATGAACTGGTTGTCTTCGGCAGGGAGACGAATACAATTAACGGAGAAGCCTTTCCCGCGCAATGCATGTTCATCTGGCGCAAGGAACAGGGCGACTGGAAGCTATTGCGGGAATATATTGAGCTGGAGCGATAGGTTCCTCCAAGCGTAATAAAGGGGACGTCTCCTTTGCGACGAGGATGGTGGCAGTTTGATGCGACCACTGCGGGAGCAAGACTTCTTAATAGGTGATCGTAAAGAAAAAGGGAGCCATCCAGAAAGTTCCTACCTCCTGGATGGCTCCCTCTATACTTGTCTGTAGCTGAAGATTTCATTCTTCTTAAGAGTTACGCTATGGTTGACTGAAAACAGTTATGTACACCTTCTGTCAGTTCCTCTGTGTGCCACATGCTGCCTTTTTGGTCCATCAATTCAGATAGCTGCTCCGTCACCTCTTCAAGCATTTGCTCTGTCACGTCTTCAATCAGCAGCTGCTTTACGACGCTTGTCGAAGAGGATACGGCTTTCATATATTCAAAGGCCTCGATAGCCGGTAAATCGAACTCCTCCATAATTTTCTTCATGATGTAGCTTGTAAATTGCCCAAGGATGACCATCACCCGGTCCGCCTCAAATTGATCCTGCCAGAGCGCCATGAACAACCTTTTATTTTCCTTCACAAAATACTCGTCTTTCTTGCTGATAAAAAAGTGATGAATAAATTGTTCAACCTGCCGGGCTGTATATGGATTTTTTCCTTCCGGTGCAATCTCCTCCAGGTAGCTCATGCAAATTTCTGTAAGCGCCGGCTTCGATTTCTGGCACTTTTCATATAGAAATTGTAGCTTCTTTTCATCGGATGATGTAAAGCGACAGCCAAACAGCACCTCATGGAAGCGGTTCGAGGCCGACACCTCCGGATTCAATGAAAGCAGCTCCTGCATTTTCGCCCTTGGTTTAACAACTGAAAACATACTACTATTCCCCCCATGTTGATATAAAAACACTAAACAATTGCAACGAATACAACGATTAAGAGAATATGTTGCCAGGTTTTGTTCTTGCCTTTGCATTCGGTGTGACAATGAAGCAAATCTCAAAACAGTTCTGCTTGGAAGGAATCTCCCTATTCTATTCTTCTCTCTCTCTATTTATTTTATATATTTCTTTACGAGCAAAAATATTCCTTGTTTTCGCAAATATTTTTATCGAATATGACGTTTTTGTGTCTTTCGCTAGTTTGGTAATATAGTAGCTTGGTGAAATAGTGAAGATATAACGTTCCCATTTGGCGGATTCGAGTATAAACGTGCCATTAAGAAAACGAACTTCTTACTTATTTCAGCTATTCCTTCTTCCCTGCTACATGCAGGAAATTGTTCCAGTATAGCGAATACCTGCTAGGGAAAGGGGTGTTGCTTAATGAACGTACTAGTGCGTCCATTGGAAAGAAAGGATTACAAAGAACTGGTTGTATTAATGGAAGAACTGGGCTACCCTGCGACAGCGGAGGAAATCGGCGAGCGGTTCGACAAGCTGGATGGCCACCCGGACTACACCTCCCTCGTCGCTGTTTTAAACGGGGCGGTAGTAGGCTTTTCCGGGATGTGCAGAATGCATTACTTTGAGATGAATGGCATGTACGTTCGAATTTTGTCATTCGTCGTAAGCTCAGCCGCCCGAAAACAGGGTGTAGGCAGCATACTGCTGGAGGCATCGGAGAATTGGGCTGCGGAACAAGGGTGCACAGGCATCGCACTGAACAGCGGCAATCGTCCCGAAAGGCAGGCCGCCCATGCTTTCTATACGGCGAACGGCTACCAGGTAAAGAGTTCCGGCTTTGCAAA
>JBJEFP010000081.1:0-17442 GCA_051874195.1 Lysinibacillus sp.
TACTATGATAGCAACAATTTAACACGTTCGTTATTTCAAACGGACGTCAATATGTGAATAAAGGTGGCTGACAATTTCAACCGACCGAGAGTCATAGATGTGAGGGGCGTTCTAAATGAGAAGTGATATGATTAAGCTAGGAGTAGACCGTGCTCCTCACCGTAGTCTTTTATATGCTACGGGGAAAGTGAAGGCGAGAGATCTAGATAAGCCTTTCATCGGTGTGTGCAACTCGTATATCGACATCATTCCGGGCCATGTGCATCTGCGGCAGTTCGCAGATGTGGTGAAGGAAGCAATCATCGAGGCAGGCGGCATTCCATTCGAGTTCAATACCATTGGAGTCGACGATGGAATTGCGATGGGACATATCGGGATGCGCTATTCATTGCCATCTCGTGAAATCATTGCAGATTCAGCCGAGACGGTGATCAATGCGCACTGGTTCGATGGTGTGTTCTACATCCCGAACTGTGACAAGATTACACCGGGAATGCTGATGGCGGCTGTTCGTACAAATGTACCGTCCGTCTTCGTATCTGGCGGGCCGATGGAGGCGGGTACTTCATCGTCAGGGAAGCAGCTTTCACTGACAAGTGTCTTTGAAGGTGTCGGCGCCCTGAAGTCCGGCAAGATGACAGCGGAAGAGCTGCACGATATCGAGCACAACGCATGTCCGACATGCGGATCCTGTTCAGGAATGTTCACGGCAAACTCCATGAACTGCCTGATGGAAATGTTGGGAGTAGCGCTGCCGGGTAACGGTACCATCGTCGCGACAAGCGATGAACGCCACCGTCTGATCAAGGAAGCGGCCAAACATTTAGTCCGTATGATCAAGGAGGACATAAAACCTCGCGACATCATTACAAAAGAAGCGATTGACGACGCATTTGCACTTGATATGGCAATGGGTGGATCGACGAATACAGTCCTACATACATTGGCAATTGCAAATGAGGCGGAAATCGAATATAACATTGAAGACATTAATAAAGTAGCTGAGAGAGTGCCGTATTTGGCCAAAATCATGCCGGCATCCGACATTTCGATGGATGACATTGAAAAGGCGGGCGGCGTATCGGCCATCATTAATGAACTGACGAAGATTCCTGGAGCCATCCACCCGGAACGCCAGACGATTGCTGGTGTATCGATGGGTGAGCTCGTGAAGGATTACCATATTACGAATGACCAGGTCATCCGTACAAAAGACAATCCGTATTCCCCGGTCGGCGGTCTGTCCGTATTATTCGGCAATATCGCACCGGAAGGATCGGTCATCAAGGTTGGAGCTGTCGATCCATCCATTAAAGTCTTTACGGGTGAAGCCATTGTCTTTAATTCACAGGAAGAGGCACAGGAAGCGATTGATGCAGGGGATGTCCGGGAAGGGCATGTCGTCGTCATCCGCTACGAGGGACCAAAAGGCGGTCCGGGGATGCCTGAAATGCTGGCACCGACATCCGCGATTCAAGGACGCGGTCTCGGAACGAAGGTAGCACTGATTACAGATGGACGCTTTTCCGGTGCATCACGCGGGATTTCCATCGGCCATATTTCACCTGAAGCGGCAGAGGGCGGTCCAATCGCCCTTGTTGAAAACGGTGATCGAATCATCATCGATCTACCGAGCCGCACAATCAATCTAGAAGTTTCTGAGGAAGTATTAGCTGAGAGACGTACGAAATTGTCTCCATTTGAACCGAAAATCAAACGCGGCTGGTTGGCACGTTACTCAAAACTAGTGACAAATGCCTCCCAGGGCGGTATTATGAAAATATAATATTCTGAAAACGTTGATGAGGTTAAAGGATTCAGAGAATTGCATCTACCAGAGAGCCGGTATTGCTGGAAGCCGGCGGTGCAACTGAATCCGACATCCCCTCGGAGTGGGCTATTAAACGCGAAAGCTACTAGATAGCCACGGGCACATAATCAGTGCTCGTTATCAATGAATAGTAAACTAATCTTAGTTGCACACCGAAATGTCGGAAGATTTTGAAGATTCGGTGAAGATTGGTCGTCTACACTATTCATGAGGCAGCCGTTTGTGCTGTGAATAAGGGTGGTACCATGAAAAGTCTTTTTCATCCCTACGTAAGAGGTGTTCTTTTGCGTGCGGAGAGAAAGGCTTTTTCTTTTCATAAAGTGTACTTTACCGACAGTGGTGTCTAGGTTTCCATAACCAGTTTGAGTAAGGAGGAATATACGAAATGTCGAATGTTTCAGCAAAGGAATTGCAAGAGCAAGTATTACCACAACAAGTAGAAGTGAAAAAACCTAAGGATGGTGCAGATATCCTAGTGCAGTCGCTGCATGACCAAGGTGTTGATATCATTTTCGGCTATCCGGGCGGAGCTGTACTGCAGATCTATGACGCCATGTACCGCAATCCCATCCGTCATATCCTTACTCGCCATGAGCAGGGTGCCATCCATGCGGCAGAGGGGTATGCCCGGGTGACGAATAAACCGGGTGTCGTCATTGCGACGAGCGGTCCTGGCGCCACGAATCTGGTGACGGGCATTGCGGATGCCATGATCGACTCCATCCCGCTTGTCATCTTCACGGGCCAGGTGGCGACATCGGTCATCGGTACAGATGCCTTCCAGGAAGCGGATATCATGGGCATCACGACGCCGATTACAAAGCACAACTATCAGGTGCAGGATGTACGCGATATACCGCGCATCGTCCAGGAAGCCTTCCACATCGCCAATACAGGGCGCAAGGGACCTGTCGTCATCGACTTCCCGAAGAACGTATCCCAGATGCTGTTTACCGAAGGCGATATGCCGGAAACGCCGGAGGAAATCTATCTGCCGGGCTACCAGCCGAATACGAAGCCGAACTACCTGCAGATCCAGAAGGCCATCCAGGCGCTTGGGCAGGCGAAAAAGCCGCTTGTGCTCGTAGGGGCGGGCGTCCTGTTCGCCGAAGCGCAGGATGAATTGACTGAATTTGTGGAAAAGTACAAATTGCCTGTCGTCAATACATTGCTCGGTCTTGGCAGCATCCACGGCGACCATGAGCTGTTCTACGGAATGGCCGGCATGCACGGTACGGTGACGGCAAATAACGCCATCACGCAATGCGACCTGCTGCTGAACATCGGTGCCCGTTTCGACGACCGCCTGACAGGCAAGCTGGAGACATTCGCACCGAATGCGACGATCATCCATATCGACATCGACCCTGCGGAAATCGGCAAGAACGTGCCGACGGACATCCCGATTGTAGCGGATGCGAAGGAAGCATTGAAGGCGCTGCTGAAGAAGGACTTCGATGGACCGGATACAACATCCTGGATCGACTATCTGAATGCACAGGATGCAGAGTTCCCGCTATGGTATGACGAGGATCCGAAAGAAATCATGCCGCAGCAGGCATTGGAGGCGATCCACCGCATTACAGACGGGGAGGCGATCGTGACGACGGATGTCGGCCAGCACCAAATGTTCGCCGCACAGTACTACCGTCTGAACAACTCCCACAGCTGGGTGACATCTGGTGGACTTGGTACGATGGGCTTCGGTTTCCCGGCGGCAATCGGAGCGCAGTTTGCGAAGCCAGATAAAAAAGTCATCTCGATTTGCGGCGATGCCGGATTCCAAATGACGGCGCAGGAGCTTTCCTTACTGAAGGAATTCAATCTTCCAGTAAAGATCGTCATCCTGAACAACAGCTGTCTCGGCATGGTTCGCCAGTGGCAGGAAACATTCTATGAAGAACGTTATTCCTCCTCCTTGATGCCGATCCAGCCCGACTTTGTCAAATTGGCGGACGCATACGGCATTAAAGGATACTTAATCGAAAAGCTCGAAGACATGGAAGCGACATTAACGGAAGCTATCCTTTCTGACGAGCCGGTGCTGATCGACCTTCGTATCAAACAATTATCAAGTGTTTACCCGATGGTGGCACCAGGCAAAGGATTACATGAAATGATCGGGGTGAAAAAGCTGTGAAACGAGTAATTACAGTTATCGTGATTAATCAAAGCGGTGTGCTCAACCGCGTAACAGGCTTGCTGATGAAACGTCAATTCAATATTGAATCGATCACTGTAGGGCATACAGAGCAGCCGAACTTCTCGAAAATGACATTCGTCGTGAACGTCGAGGACGAGAGCAAAATCGAACAGCTGATGAAGCAATTATCGAAGCAAATCGACGTGCTGAAGGTGAACGACATTACGGACAAATCCATCGTCCTTCGGGAACTGGCGCTCGTAAAGGTCATTTCACCGCCGAATACGCGACTGGAAATGAACGCGATTGTCGAGCCGTTCCGACCGCAGATCATCGATACGGCGAAAAACGTCGTTACCTATCAGGTGGTGGGACATCCGGAAAAAATCGATGCCTTCATCGAACTCATCCGTCCTTACGGCATCAAAGAGCTGACACGTACAGGTGCTACCGCCTCCGTCCGTGAAACGCAAAAATCGGAACAACCGCAGCTATCCATTTTAAAGTGACGAAATAGTCTGCGATTTCAATAGAATATGCTGGACCGCCCGTTCTGCCCCATGCAGCCGGCGACCAGCCTGACATCGATAGAACTGGGAGGATTCGATTCTTCCGTTTTAATAATAAAAATATAAATATAAAGAAACCTTAGGAGGGTATTCAACATGGCTACAATGTTTTATGAAAACCAAATCAACGATCAAGTATTAAAAGGTAAAAAAATCGCAATTATCGGCTACGGCTCACAAGGCCACGCCCACGCACAGAACCTGAAGGAATCAGGCTTCGACGTAGTAGTAGGTGTTCGTCCGGGGAAATCATTCGACCAGGCACGTGAAGACGGTGTAACAGTCATGTCGGTAGCAGAAGCGGCTGCAGCTGCAGACATCATCCAAATCCTTCTTCCAGACGAGCGTCAAAAAGCGGTATACGAAGCGGAAATCCTTCCACACCTATCTGAAGGCAAAGCGTTAATGTTCGCGCACGGCTTCAACGTTCACTTCGGCCAAATCACACCACCGGAAAACGTGGACGTATTCCTAGTAGCGCCAAAAGGTCCTGGTCACCTAGTTCGTCGCCAATTCCAACAAGGCGCAGGCGTTCCTGGTCTATTCGCCATCCACCAAGATGCAACAGGCCAAGCACGTGACCTAGCACTTGCTTACGGTAAAGGAATCGGTTCAGCACGCGGCGGCTTGCTGGAAACGACATTTGCTGAAGAGACAGTTACTGACCTATTCGGTGAGCAAGCGGTACTTTGCGGCGGCGCAACGGCTTTAGTAAAAGCTGGTTTTGAAACATTAGTGGAAGCTGGCTACCAACCAGAGCTTGCGTACTTCGAAACATTGCACGAATTGAAATTAATCGTTGACCTAATGTTCGAGGGCGGTATGGAAACAATGCGCTATTCCGTATCCGATACAGCAGAGTGGGGCGACTATGTATCAGGTCCACGCATCATCGACGATTCTGTAAAAGCACGCATGAAAGATGTATTAACTGACATCCAAGACGGTACATTCGCTAACGACTGGATCAAAGAAAACGAAACGAACCGTCCACGCTATACAAAATACAAAGAAGATGGTGCCAACCACCAAATCGAAGAAGTTGGTAAAAAACTTCGTTCAATGATGCCATTCATCAATGAAGGAAAAGAGAAGGTAGTGGTGAAATAGTGCGGAAAATCGATATTTTTGATACGTCACTACGCGATGGTGAGCAATCAGCAGGCATCAACTTAAATACTGCCGAAAAAATCGAAATCGCAAAACAGCTGGAGCGCCTTGGCGTTACCATCATTGAAGCAGGGTTTCCTGCTTCAAGCCCCGGCGATTTCGAAGCGGTCCACCAGATTGCCAAAACGGTGAAGAACTCCATTGTAACGGGTCTTGCAAGGGCAGTGAAAAGCGATATCGATGCGGTGTGGGAGGCAGTAAAGGTCGCCGAGCAGCCGCATGTCCATACATTCATCGCCACAAGCCCGATCCATATGGAATATAAGCTGAAAAAAACACCGGACCAGGTAGTAGAGCAGGCGGTGGAGGCGGTCAAATACGCCAAGCAGAAGTTTTCACTTGTGGAATTCTCCTGTGAGGACGGCTTCCGTTCAGACCGTGCATTCCTTGTCCGCATCATCAATGAAGCGATCAAGGCAGGCGCTACGACAATCAACGTACCGGATACGGTCGGCTACGCTTCACCGGAAGAGTACGGTGCGCTGTTCCGCTTCCTGCGGGAAAATTGTACAGGTGCCGATAACGTGAAATTCTCGGCACACTGCCATGACGACCTTGGCATGGCGGTGGCCAACTCCATCGCCGCTGTCCAAAACGGTGCGGACCAGGTGGAATGTACAATCAACGGCATCGGTGAACGCGCTGGGAATGCAGCCCTTGAAGAAATCGGTGTAGCCTTCCATATCCGTAAAGACATCTACCAGGTGGAGACGGGTCTGAATCTGAAGGAAATCAAGCGGTCTTCCCAATTGGTAAGCCGTCTGACAGGTGTCGTCATCCAGCCGAACAAGGCGGTCGTCGGGAAAAATGCATTCGCCCACGAATCGGGGATCCATCAGGATGGCGTGCTGAAAAATCCGGAAACATACGAAATCATTTCACCGGCATTAGTAGGCGAAGGCGAAGTGCCATTGGTATTAGGAAAGCACTCCGGCCGTGCAGCATTCCGCGACCGTGCAGTGAAAATGGGCTACGACCTGACGGAGGAAAAGCTGAACAAGGCATTCCAGGAGTTCAAAAAGCTTGCAGACCGCAAGAAGGAAGTCACAGAGGAAGATCTAGTGACACTTCTGACGGAGCAGCAAGTATCCTACGAGGATGTACCATTGTTCGAGCTGAAGAGCGTACAGGTGCAGTACGGAACGGAAAATATTCCGACGGCGACTGTATCCGTCATCACTCCGGAAGGCGACCTGAAGATGCTCGCATCAACAGGGTCCGGTTCCGTAGAGGCGATTTTCAATACGCTCGAGCAGCTGGTGAACGGTACGGTCAACATCCTTGACTACCGTGTGACATCCGTCGGCAAAGGCCGCGATGCCCTAGGGGAAGCGGTCATCAACTTAAGCTACAACGGCTATCAGGTGACGGGTCGCGATGCGGCGCAGGACGTACTGGAGGCATCGGCGAAGGCATACTTGAATGCAATCAACCGCCAATTGATCCAGCACAGCATTCGTGTTCGTCAGCCGATCATCAATTAACTAACGAGCGCCATCAAACGTGTTGTTTGATGGCGTTTCTATAAACGACTTTACGTACAGCAACGAAAGAGGTAGGGCAAGGTTGCTCTCCTAACAACGCGAATATGCGAGAAGGAAAGGTGTTTTAAATGGAAAAGAAAATTACAGTTCTGCCTGGAGACGGCATTGGACCTGAAGTGGTGGCTTCAGCTGTGAAAGTACTACAAGTGATTGGAAAACGCTACAACCATACATTCCATCTTGGCTATGCAACAATCGGCGGTGCGGCGATCGACCAATTTAATAATCCATTACCGGATGAAACAATCGCCATGTGTGAGGAAAGTGATGCTGTGCTCCTAGGTGCGGTAGGTGGTCCGAAATGGGATAACAATCCACCGGAGTTGCGTCCAGAAAAAGGCTTATTAAAAATCCGCAAGCATTTCGACTTGTTTGCAAACCTCCGTCCTGTAAAAGCGTTTCCCAGCCTGCTCGCATCTTCTCCGTTGAAGCGTGAAGTCGCAGAGAACGTCGATTTGATGATCGTACGCGAATTGACAGGAGGCATCTACTTCGGGGAGCCGCGCAAGAAGACGAACGAAGCAGCGGTAGATACATGCGTCTATTCCCGTGCAGAGATCGAGCGCATCGTCGACAATGCCTTTGAACTGGCCCGTCTGCGCCGGGGCAAGCTGTGCTCGGTGGATAAGGCGAACGTACTGGACACGTCCCGCTTATGGCGTGAAGTGGTGGAGGAGAAAAAGGCATCATATCCAGATGTAGAGGTGGAGCACAATCTGGTCGATTCCGTGGCGATGAAGCTGATTACAAATCCAGGCCACTACGATGTGGTCGTGACGGAGAACATGTTCGGGGACATCCTGAGCGATGAAGCATCCGTCATTACGGGCTCACTTGGCGTATTGCCATCCGCTTCGATCCGCGGCGACCAGTTCGGCCTGTACGAGCCGGTACATGGTTCGGCACCGGAAATCGCAGGGCAAGGCGTGGCAAACCCGGCGGCTACGATTTTATCCGTTGCCATGATGCTCCAATACTCTTTCGGCTTGAAGGAGGAGGCCGCAGAAATCGAGCGTGCCGTAAACGCGGTATTCGAGGACGGCTACTACACAGCAGACCTGGCACGTGCACACGACCGTGTACTGACGACGGATGAATGGACAGATAAAGTCTTGAACGAAATTGATGCAAGCTTCGTTTCGGACAGCATTATGATTTCATATAATTAAGGATTGGTGAAGAAAATGGGGAAAAACATAATCGAGAAAATTTGGGAGCAGCATGTCGTATATCGTGAAGAAGGCAAGCCGGATTTATTATATATCGATCTTCATTTAATTCATGAAGTCACAAGTCCACAGGCGTTCGAGGGGCTTCGCCTGGCTGGACGCAAAGTACGCCGCACGGACCTTTGCTTTGCGACGATGGACCACAACGTACCGACGAAAAATCTTCCGACGATCAATGACCCGATTGCGAAGAAGCAGATTACGACGCTGGCGGATAACGCAAAGGAATTCGGTGTGCAGCTTGCGGATATCGGACATCCGGACCAGGGGATCGTCCACGTCATCGGACCAGAATTAGGTCTGACGCAGCCGGGTAAGACAATCGTCTGCGGTGACTCGCATACATCGACACACGGTGCATTCGGGGCGCTTGCATTCGGTATCGGTACTTCGGAAGTGGAGCACGTGATGAGCACGCAGACGCTTTGGCAAACAAAGCCGCCGACAATGGAAATCCGCGTAAACGGACAATTGGGCGTCGGTGTTGCAGCGAAGGACATCATCCTTGCCATCATCGCAAAATGGGGCATCGGTGTCGGGACAGGGCATATCGTCGAGTACACAGGAGACGCCATCCGTGCCCTTTCAATGGAAGAGCGCATGACGATCTGCAACATGTCAGTTGAAGCAGGAGCAAAGGCGGGGTTGATCTCACCAGACGAGAAAACAGTCGAATTCCTGCGCGGACGCCGTTTTGCACCGCAGAAGCAGTTTGAAGAGGCTGCCGCGTACTGGCTGAGCCTGGCATCGGATGCCGACTGCTCATATGATGTCGTACTGGAAATCGATGCAGACGAAATCGAGCCAATCGTCACATGGGGAACAAACCCGGCGATGGGCGTCGGTGTATCGAAGACGGTTCCGACGAAAGCGGATTATGACAATGAATCAGACCGCGGCGCATTGGAAAAGGCGTTGAAATATATGGACCTGCAGGAAGGCCAAAAGATTACGGACATCGAAATCCAGCACGTATTCATCGGCTCCTGTACGAATTCCCGCATCTCGGACCTTCGCACAGCTGCAGAAATCGTGCGCGGCCAAAAGCTGGCGCCGGGCGTGAAGGGAATCGTCGTACCGGGTTCATGGTCGACGAAAAAGGCGGCGGAAGAGGAAGGGTTGCATCAAATCTTCCTGGATGCAGGCTTTGAATGGCGCGAGTCAGGATGCTCCGCATGTCTTGGCATGAATGAGGATGTCATTCCGTCAGGGGAGCGCTGTGCATCCACATCCAACCGTAACTTTGAAGGACGTCAAGGGGCAGGAGCCCGCACGCATCTTGTATCACCAGCAATGGCAGCCGCTGCCGCAATCCACGGCCGTTTCGTAGACGTACGTGAATTCGCGAAGCAACAAGCGTAAGGGAGAGAAATTCATGGAACCAATTAATATCGTAAAAAGCGTCTATGCACCACTTGACCGTAAAAATGTGGATACAGACCAAATCATTTCGAAAGAGTTTTTAAAGCGCATCGAACGTACAGGCTTCGGCCAGTTCGTCTTCTATCACTGGCGTTTTGATGAAAACGGCAATCCAATCGAGGATTTCGTGCTGAACAAGCCTGAATATGCCGGTGCGGAAATCCTTGTCGCACAGGACAACTTCGGCTGCGGCTCGTCCCGTGAGCACGCACCATGGGCCATCCTGGACTACGGCTTCCGTGTTGTCATCGCACCATCATTCGCGGACATCTTCCATAACAACTGCTTCAAAAACGGCATCCTGCCAATCCGTCTGACGGAGGCGGAATGCGACGAGCTGCTGGCAAAAGGCATCGAGCAGGCGCAGGAAATCGAAGTGAACCTGGAAGAACAGACCGTGACGACTGGCTACGGCAAAACATACTCGTTCAACATTGATCCTTACTATAAGAAGATGCTGCTGAATGGCTGGGACGAAATCTCCCTTACATTCCAGTATGAGGACCACATCAAAGCGTATGAGGAAAAGCGTTTAGTATTTGAATAACAACACGACGTCCCGGTGGAAGCCGGGGCGTTTTTAGCGAAAAATGTGTAATGGAGAGGATATGCTTGAACAGTCGTCAACTAAAGGATGCCCTATTTAAAAGCGCCACCATTTTTCAGACGGGGGGAGTCCGGCCGACGGAGGAAATGGGGGAAAGCTGGATCGGCAAGGTCTTATGGGGAAAGGAAAAGGGAAGTGCACCGTCACCGTTCGAGCCGCTCTGCACCTTATTTTTGAAGGACTTACCCTATGTCCCGAAGGAATTGGAAAACTATCAATTAATAACGATTTATATGGACCGCGAGCTATTCCATCATCTCAATCAGGAAAACCTGGCTTCGTTTTTTCAAATTGATTGCTATACGACACTGGACGGACTGCAGAAAATAGATGAACAGTCTACAAAGATGAAGGCTTTTCCGTTGATTCCTCACCTTATTACTAATGATGCACCTGCCTGGGATTCGGATGATATGGAACCGGCAATCGAAGACGCCATATTGCGCCTTGAATGTGAAGAGGGCATCGAATATTATGACGACATTGTCGAAACGATTTATCCAATGCATAAGGTGGGCGGCTATGCTTCCTTTACCCAGAGCGGCGTCTCGTTTGGCGAGGAGTACCCTTTTGTATTCCAGATCAGCTCGGATGAGAAGGCCCGATTCAACATAGTGGATAGCGGCAGCTTTTACTTTTTCTATAATCGGAAGAAACAGGACTGGATTGTGCATTGCGATTTTTATTGACAATGATCGAATGAAAGCCTCTGTCAAGCCGTCTTGTGCCGACAGAGGAGGCCCGATTCAACTGTAGAAGCGCTAGCTGTTAAGAACCTTCAATTTCCCCTTTATTATGTCAGCAAGAGCATTAGCGGAGACATCCTCGGTGTCTATGTACTCGCCAAAATCGTACTCGTCATACGCATTCAGGCACATATCCGTCTGCTGAAAGCACCAGTTGCCTTCCGCCTCCCCGCGTTCCAGCAGCCTTTTATGGATCGTGTCCCTCTTTGCCGTTAGACAGAAGTGGTATGTATGTTCATCGATGCTGTTGAATCCACGGACAATGTAGTCGAGGTATTCCGGTTTCCTGATGGTCATGGGTACAACTAAGTTGACATCGTACTTAGCGATCAGAAGCCTTGCTACATCGACCGTCAGCTCTTTCCAAAGGTGAAAGTCCTGGAAGTCTCCTGTCTCCGCTTCAAGCCGCTTTATGTCACCAGGCAAAACATTCCTCAGCATATAGCCTACTTCTTCGGGATCATACAACATGCTGTTTTCAATGACTTTCAGCAGTTCGTGGGAGACGGTCGTCTTCCCCACACCGAAAGCTCCGTTTATCATGATAATCATGGCTAGTTCAGCTCCAATCGGAAAAGTTACTATTTGTGCTATTGATGAAAATAGTAGCTTCGCTTTTATCCATATTTTAGCATAACACTAATGTTCAGCTAGACTATTTTTTTAGGTGTGTTAATTATGGTATAGTATATATTTGTATAAATTGGATAAACGGGGGGTTATCATGTACTTTACTTCGAAAAAGGATGTGCTGTTGGGCATCATCGTATGGGGGACGGTCGCTGCATGCTCTCTTCCATTTTTTCTGGAAGGCAGCCTGATCGCCCTGCTTATGACGGCAATCATCGGAGCATTTTTTGGCTGGTCATGGTTCAAGACGGGCTACGAGGTGACGGAGGAAGAACTCATTGTCAAAACCGGCTTTACAAAAGCGGCGATTCCGATTGACTCCATCTACAAGCTGACGAAGACATACAATCCGGCTTCCGCTCCGGCCCTGTCTTTCAGCCGCATCGAAGTGCTGTATAACAAGGGGATGGGGCTTGCACTCCTATCACCGAAGGACAGGCGCGGCTTCATCGAGCTGCTGGTGAGCAGAAATCCGGATATTACAGTTGATGAAAGGCTGATGGAGGAGTAGAAGGGGGAGGACTGTTTTGGGAAATGAAAAATCCTCGAAGTTGGAAACGATAAGATCGAACTATGCGGCATTCGTCACTGCTTTAGCCTGCTTATACAGTGTCACTGTCAGCTGGGGCGATAATTGGTTTATGACGTGCCTACTAAGCATGGGTGTACTGGTTTGTGGGACGATCGGTTTTTTTGACGTGAGACGAGCCTGGAGGCAGAGGAATCGATAATTCATCCAGCTGTGATGAATGACAAGCGATCGGAGGAATAGATGAGTAAAATGAAGCATTCAGGCAGGGTCATCATCATGGAAGACGACCATGTACTGCTGATAAGGCGTGTGAAAAAGGGCGGGACATACTATGTGTTTCCAGGAGGCAAAGGAGAGGACGGCGAGACGCCCCGCATGACGGCCATGCGTGAGGCATATGAGGAGCTTGGTGTACAGGTTGCATTAGGCGAGTGCTTCGCGAAGGTCCTTTTCGGCGAGGTGACGCAATATTATTTCCATGCGGCCATTACAGGCGGCGAGCTTGGGACCGGGGATGCGGAAGAGTTCACGACGGGGGAGGGGACGTATGAGCTTGTATGGATGAAAAGAAACGAGCTCGGCAATCATCCTGTCATACCGGTGGAAGTGGTTGAAATTCTGTGACGAACCGAAACAATAGCATGAAAAATGCTTCATCTCTAAAACATGTGAGATGAAGCATGCTTGATGTTCCTTATAGAAAACAGCCTCATTCTACTCCAAAAACGCCATTTCTTATAATTTTGCTATGGATATGAATGTTCATTTTCATATTTGGATACATGTTCTCCTCTTTTTCAGGCGTTAGGTTCGCATCTCTTACACGGCTTTTATAATATTCACCAAAACCGAATACGTCTGAATTCAATTCTTGGGAATATTCAATAATCCGGTACAGTTCCTTTTCCATTTTTTTATTGACTTCTTCTTGAATCAATTCGTTCGTGTTCTTTCGATTCATCTGGATAGCATCGTCAATGTCGGTTAAACGAAGTTTGATTTCGATATTCACATCAAATTCAGGAGTCGTTTGATTGACTACTTTCATTTTCATGTCTGCTTTTATCGAATCGAATGCAACCGCGATCTTGTCGGGAACTTCTCTTTTTGGCGCAATCAAGGATTCCAGGTTCTTGCCATCTAAAAGAAGTTCAACCGATCCGTTTTCATAGCCTTCTCTGAGCAGTTTTACATAAAAAATATCTTCAGCGGGAAGCCGTCCTACCATTTGGTCGTTTCGGAAAAGAGCAAGGCCTGTAATTTCAACTAGATTTTCTTTTCTTTTAATGATCGGCAGGATGATTTGACGTGTAGGTGAATAATAATCACGTCCTGTTTCATGGATGGTCGAAGATAATAGTCTTTCCCGTTCGATATTATGCCCCAATAAATTGTAGATATGCTGGCCTATATCTGTAATGTTATCGTATTGATATTCGAGAAATGGCTTTGTTTTTCCTTCCACTACACTCAGGTAAACACCACTACTGACTTCAGGATTCTTAAGCTGGTTATAGATCATCTGACCGATGCCTGCCTTGGCAAATTCCTCGCCATATAAGACAACCCTTAATTGCCCTTTCGCCACTTTCTTTGATACCTGCAAACCGATTTCATCCCTTATTCCCTTCGTCGTTTTGGCTACTGCTGATAGGGTTATCACATCGCTTTGAAACTCAGGGTTGACCTGTCTGATAACGAATGTTGAGGATAGATCGTATTCCTCGTCTCCTGCATCATATCCAATGAGCGTCGCTAAACTTAATCTCTCCAGAATATGTTGTTCTGCACATCCTGCGAGCAATGTAAAAGAGGCGAGAATAAGAGCTAGTACCTTTAATTTTTTCATCACTTCATCACCTGTGTTTTTCTAAACTTCCTCTTTACTAATGCGAGGATATATAAGATGAAAGGATACACATAAGCAACGGTAAAGCCTATAGGGGTAAATATCCTGCTTAGTGCGTCCAGCTGTTGTACCGACTGGATCATGAAAGCGAGAATGCCCATGAGCAAGCTGAAAGACCAAATGAATTTCGATGGGCTGATGTTGACGATCCTGTTGATGCCGCGGTAGACAGCCCATGCGTATAAGCAAAGGTTCGGCAAGATGATGACTACGCTAAAGCAAATCAAAAAGATATCAATTCTCTCGATGAATGGTAAACGTACAATGCTGAGCATGGTGAGTGTCGGCCAAACTGTTTTGGATAATTGCTCACCGCTGAAATAGACGAGTGACACGAGCGATATAGGAAGAAAAATCAGTAAAGTGGCCACTAAGCCTAGATGGGAATAGCGGTTTACTTTATTTTTATCCTTTATAAACGGATAGATGACATTGATGATTTCAAATCCGATGATGGTAAATGCCATAAAGTACGTACCCTTCAATATGTCCACAATATCGGTCTGTAAAACAGGTAATAAATAATTCATATCCGCATATTTAAGCGGGGGAATTAGAGAGAAATTCCATAAAAACGACATGATGATGGTGAAGAAGCTAACCCCCACAATGACTCTGAGATTTCCTGTAAAGGCATAAATAAGAAGCAGCAATAAAGTGGCTGATAAAAACCAGGAACTTAAATTATAAAAAACCCACGTATGGATGATTTCAATATATGTCCTTAAAATGATCAAAAATATGGTGCCGCAATAAGAGACATATAACACATTAAGAAAATTACCGATAAATGTACCGAATATGTCTTGATGAATGCCGTAAATATCATTGGATTCGTATAGCGCCAATGTTTTGATTATTATGAAGAGAACTACATGTGCAAGAAGGAAGCTGAAGATCAATGAAATCCAGGAATCCTGTTTTGCGAAGTGGTATAAATGCTGCTGAAATCCCATCAGGCCAATCCCTACTTGGTTGGTGCTGATAATAAATGCAATTAAAAACGCGTTAATCTGTTGAGTAGGTTTTATTTGCATTGTGTTTTTCATTCTTTCTTCACATCATCTCTTGGAGGCTGGTTATTTACAGCATCCACTTTTTGATTGAATATTTCATTGTTTGATGCTCTTCTTTTAAGTAGACCCAGCGGCAACCGGATAATAGCCGTTCCCCAGTCGGAAAACCTCGGCGGGTATAAAGGTGCCAGGTAAGGTGCCCCTAGACTCGACAGTCTGAGCAGGTGAATCATCAAGAAGCAAAAAGCCAGCATCAGGCCATAATATCCCCAAAACCCGGCTAAAATAATAATGGGGAATCGAAGCAGCCGAATGACGTTACTCATCATGTAATTGGGCGTAGTAAATGATGCCAATGCACATAAGGCAATAATGATGATCAGAATATTACTTGTGATGCCCGCCTGCACAGCAGCGGTTCCTAATACGATACCGCCAACGATTCCGATGGTTTGTCCGATTTTCGTCGGCAGTCTGGCCCCGGCTTCTCTCAGCAGTTCGATAATGATTTCCAGAATAAGTGCCTCGACAATGGGCGGGAAGGGCACAATCGCCCTAGACTCACTTAACGGAATGAGAAGCGGCTGTGGAATGATTTCATAGTGAAACGTTAGGGAGGCAACATATAAAGGTGTCAAGAAAATGGATAAAAAGACGGCGCTGAATCGAAGGAGCCGAATAAAAGTGGCTAGTTGCCACCGGAGATTCTGTTCCTCTCTGCTATGAAAAAATTCCAAAAACGATAAGGGGCATAAGATCGCCATGGAGCTCCCGTTTACGATGATTCCTACCTTCCCGCTCAAAAGCCCGTCACAAAACCGATCCGGACGTTCAGTCAACAGCATTTGCGGAAATATGGAGTAGGAATTGTCTTCTATCAATTCAGCCAGCATCGCACTGTCGATCAAGTCTTCGATTTGAAGGTTGGTGACCCTTTCACGAACCGTATTGACGTTCTCTTCAGAAACTACTTTTTTGATATAGAGCATAGAAAAAGAGGTATTTGTCTGCTTGCCGACAGTAAACTCCTCATTACAAAGGTTGGCGTTTTTAACCAATTGCCGTACAAGTGAGATATTCGTCCCCAGGCTTTCGTTAAATCCGATTTGGGAGCCGATTACCTGCGATTCGTTTTCCGGTGCTGCCAATGACCTCGTCGGCATGGAGGCGATATCGGCCAGACCGACGTGGCTATGTCCATCTATATGAATCACGACATTGCCGCCCAGCATATCATAAATAATATCCCTCCTTTTGTCCGTTACCTTCACCTCAGGTATGGATAAAAGATGGGGAAGTTCATCCGGCGTCTCGGGCTGGCGTTTAATCAGCTCCGAAATAATCTGGCTGCCCAATACTTTGTCGTCCACTAAATTATCTATATAAGCAATCGTAATTTGTTCTGTCAAATGCTTTACACTCAAATCTGCAGGGGAATGAACCATAGCCTTTAGCTCTTTTAGGAACTCATGTTTTTCCGGAGAAAAGGTACTGTTGACTTCTGGCTCTTCATTGACCTCAGATTGTTTTTCTACATTCTGCTTTTTCCTTCCAACCATGTCTCGTTCTAGCTCCTTCCTTGACGTTAGAATAGACTTTCCGCCATTTATCTATACGTCGATTTTTTATACATTGAAGATTAGTGGAAATCCGTCCAAAGGAGCAGGGCAGGTTGTTTTGAGGAGAAGCAGCATACGAGAAAGGCGTTGGAGAATGGGTGTACGGTGAAGAAGGGCGGATAAAACTTGAAGGGGAGCTCTGTTTTTCGTAAAAAAAGGGGACGTCTGAAATGATTTTTCAGACGTCCCCTGTGTGCTATCAGAATAATTTAGTCAGGATATCATAGCCGATCATGCCCATCGCGGCTAGTCCATAGCATGCAAAGCCAACTGCCGGAGCTAATACGATGAATGCACTCGGTCTTTTGAAATCCCTTACCAATGGTACTTCCTCATCAAAGTTCAAATCTTGTCGAATGTTTGTAAAGCTTGTCATACAAATCCCTCCTATAGAAAGTAATGTTTATTTATCCCAAATCCCTTTTGTTATTCTTATTGTATGTAATTTGTGACGAAATTTCAACATTTTTTATTT
>JBJEFP010000082.1:0-17434 GCA_051874195.1 Lysinibacillus sp.
TCTTCTCGAATAGGTAAAGGTCCTCCTGCTCCGCCAGCTCCTTCTTCAAATAATTGCGGATGAAGGAGATGTCCGATTCGATCTCCCGGACCTCAAAGATTTTCTCCCGTCCGGAGTTCGGCTTCACCCCCGCCCGCCCCATTTCTTCTGTCGGCCGGTCATAGCGCTTCTCAATATCCTCGAAGATTTTCAAACCCAGATAATATGGGTTGATCGTTGTCCTGGAAGGCTGGACGACTCCTGCATTCAATTTGGCGAATTCAATCGTTTCGGCGGCTGTCAGGTCCATCTCCCGCAGAATGCGTTGATGCCAATAGGAGGCCCAGCCCTCATTCATGATTTTTGTTTCCAGCTGCGGCCAGAAGTACAGCATCTCCTCCCGCATCATCGTCAGGATATCACGCTGCCACTCCTCCAGTTCCCTGCTGAATTGCTCGATGAACAGCAGGAGGTCCTTTTCCGGCCTCGGCGGGAACATTTTTTTCCTTCTCCTCGGTGCTTCCTCCTTTTCCCCATCGTCATCCAGGCTCCAAAGATCGTCATATGCCGTTTTCGGCATGTCGATTTCTTCTTCCTCCAGCTCCTGGTCGTAGTTCTCCATCAGCTGCTTCGGTCTTAAAATGGACGGGTCGATATGCTCCTGAATGGCGAGTACGGCATCGATGAACCGTTCCACCTCATCCTTCCCATAAAGCAGCTCGTAGCTGGCAATCCTTTCTGCGGTAGCCGTCATGCTTTCCACCATATCCCGCCTTGTATTGGAGAAGCGGATATTATTTTTAAAGAAATCGCAATGCGCCAAGACATGGGCGATGATCAGTTTGTTCTGGATCAGGGAATTCGTGTCGAGTAAAAATGCGTAGCAAGGATTGGAGTTAATGACAAGCTCGTATATCTGGCTTAGCCCCAAATCATATTGAAGCTTCATCCGATGAAACTGCTTCCCGAAACTCCAATGCGTATACCGTGTCGGCATGCCGTATGCCCCGATGGTGTAGATGATATCGGCCGGACAGATTTCATAATGCATAGGATAAAAATCAAGCCCGAAGCCCTTCGCAATTTCAGTGATTTCATCGATGGCCCGGTAGAGTTCTTTTTCCATCAACCATACCTCCCGTTCATGAAGGCCCTTCTTCTAGAGGGAAGGGTCCGCTTTTTTGAAAAAAGCTTTCAATGCTTTATATACATCACTTTTCTGCTTCAAGATATAATGACGGAAATGTGGATTATCGATTTTCCGGTAATTGGACATCATCGTGGAATAGCGGCCGTGGGGATTGACTTCACCATAGCCGAACATGCCGGAAACCTTCATCAGTTCCTGGACATAATGCAGGCATTTTTCGTTGTCGGAAGACAGGTTCTCCCCATCCGAAAAATGGACGGGATAGATGTTGTACCGGGCAGGGCTATATTTTTCCCCAATCAGCTCTAGCGCCTTGGCATAGGCCGACGAGCACATCGTCCCT
Source organism: Lysinibacillus sp. (assembly GCA_051874195.1). GTDB lineage: Bacteria > Bacillota > Bacilli > Bacillales_A > Planococcaceae > Lysinibacillus_B. The sequence continues at coordinate 1,473 of JBJEFP010000082.1, forward strand.
CCGCTCTCCCCCTTCGTGAAGAACTCCTCCTCCGTCACCACCTTGGCCTCCGTATGATGGGCGATGAATTCGATTTCGACCGTTTCATATTTGGAGCGCAGAAACCTCGTCATCCAGAAGAAGAAGCTTCTCGCACAATACTTTTCAAACTGGCCCATGGAGCCGCTCGTATCCATCATGGCAAGCACGACCGCCCTGGATTCCGGCTTTTCCTCGTTATCCCATGTCTTGAAGCGCAGGTCGTCATTATGAATCGGGGCAATGGCCGCTCTTCCCTTCATGGCGTTGCGCCTGATGGCCGAGAGAATGGTCCGTTTTTTATCGATATTGCCCATCAGCCCCTTTTTGCGGATGTCATTGAACTCGATTTTTTCCATTGTGATATCGGCCGTTTCCTTTTGCTGCAGGTTCGGAAGTTCCAGCTCGCCAAACAGCAGGTTCTCCACTTCCTCCAAACTGACTTCGGCTTCATAGTAGTCTTCCCCGGGTGCATCGCCCGCCTTCTTGCCGTTTCCCTGTCCCTGCTTCCCCTGGCTTCCATCACGTGCAACGACATCCCCGACCTTGCTGTCACCCTTTCCTTGGCCGACATGCTTCGATTTATCGTTATTGTAGCGGATCTTATATTCATCCAATGACCGGATGGGGATTTTCAACACCTCGCGTCCGTTCGACATGATGATGCTCTCCTCGCTGATTAAATCCGGCAGATTATTCTTAATGGCTTCCCTTACCTTTTCCATATGGCGCTGCTGGTCCTGATGGCCTTTGCGATGGAGTGACCAATCTTCTTTCGAGACAACGAAACGACTATTGTGATTTCCACTCATTTTTATCCTCCTCCATCATTTTATTGTCCGGCTTTCCCTTCAAAAAGGCCCCGACGCTACAGGTGCACTTTTTATATTCTATGACCATTTTTCAGATTTTTGCGACTATTTTAGATAAGAAAAAGAGCGTCCAAAAACCTTGGACACTCCGTTACACCATTTAACGATTTAAGAGGCTGCCTACATACTGCAGCAATTCATTCGCAGAAGTGGAGTTGTAGCCATGTTCATCAATCAATGTGGCAATGACCTCATTGATTTTTTTCAGCTGCGATTCATCAGGTGTTTTTGTGGAAGTCGTAATCTTGACGATATCCTTCAAATCGGCAAACATTTTCTTCTGGATGGCCTCTCGCAGCCTTTCGTGGGAATCGTATTCAAACCGCTTGCCTTTTCTTGCGAAAGCCGAAAGCCGAATGAGAATCTCCTCTCGGAACGCTTTTTTTGCATTCTCGGATACACCAATCTGCTCTTCGATGGAACGCATCAATTTTTCATCCGGGTTCATTTCCTCTCCCGTGAGAGGATCGCGTATCCTGTTCTTGTTGCAATAGGCCTCTACGTTGTCCAGATAATTGTTCATCAGCGTTTTCGCCGATTCCTCGTACGAATAGACAAATGCTTTCTGTACTTCGTTTTTCGCGATATCATCGTATTCTCTTCTTGCCACCGCTATATAATTCATGTATTTTTCCCGGTCCTCCTGGGAGATGGAGGCATGCTGGTCGAGCCCATCCTTCAGTGAGCGGAGTACGTCCAGTGCGTTAATGGACGGCACTTCCTTACGGATGATGGCAGAGGAAATCCGGTTGATGACATAACGTGGATCTATGCCATGCATGCCCTCCGTCGGATATTCCTTCTTCAATTCCTCCACATCGATGGCATTATAGCCTTCCACACTTTCCCCATCGTACAGACGCATCTTCTTCACCAGGTCTATCCCTTGCTTCTTCGGCACTTCCAGCCTGGTCAGTACCGAGAAGATGGCAGCCGTCTTCAATGCATGCGGCGCAATGTGCACATCCGCCATGTCGCTATCCTTGATCATCTTTTTATAAATCCGTTCTTCCTGGCTGACCTTCAGATTATAGGGAATCGGCATGACGATGATCCTCGAGTGGAGCGCCTCATTCTTCTTGTTGGAAATGAAGGATTTGTATTCCGTTTCGTTCGTATGGGCGACAATCAATTCATCCGCACTGATCAACGCGAAACGGCCGGCCTTGAAATTCCCCTCCTGTGTCAGGGACAATAGGTGCCAAAGGAATTTTTCATCCAGCTTCAAAATTTCCTGGAATTCCATCATGCCCCGGTTCGCCTTATTCAGCTCCCCGTCAAAGCGGTAGGCACGGGGATCGGATTCCGACCCGAATTCCGCTATCGTCGAAAAATCGATGCTTCCCGTCAAATCCGCTATATCCTGTGATTTAGGGTCTGATGGTGTGAACGTCCCGATACCGACGCGTCTGTCTTCCGAAAAGAAAATGCGTTCAATCATGACATCCTCAATCCGGCTGTCGTATTCCTTCTCAAGGCGCATCGTATTTAACGGCGACAAGCTTCCTTCGATTCGGATACCGTACTCCTCATAGAAATCTTCACGTAGATGGTGCGGGATGAGGTGAAGCGGGTCTTCATGCATCGGACAGCCTTTGATGGCATAGATGGCTCCCTCATCCGTCCGTGAATATTGTTCCAGTCCCCTTTTCAGCAAGGTCACGATGGTCGATTTCCCACCGCTGACAGGCCCCATCAATAATAATATCCGCTTCCGGACATCCAATCTTCTTGCAGCCGGGTGAAAATATTCCTCCACCAGCCGTTCTAGCGCTGTTTCGAGCCCGAAAATTTCCTTGCCAAAAAAGTGATACATCTTTTGCCCGTTTCTTTCCTCTATGCCGGCGCTCCTGATCATGCTGTATACACGCGAATGCGCTGTCTGGGCGACTTCCGGCCGTTCCTTCACAATCTCCAAATACTCTGCAAACGTCCCTTCCCACTTTAAACGGTCTTCTTCTTCACGGTAGCTCCTGGCCTTATTTAAAATGCTGATAGTCATCCCTCCATTCACGGGCGTGTTTCTACCATACTATGAAATGAAGGGAAGTATGATACCTAATCCAGTTTGATAACTTAAAATACCGGCGGATGGACTTTACGGCTGAGCAGGCATTGGTGGGCACCGGGGATTGTGTATACGTCAGCCGATACAAGCGCCGGTTCAAGGATTGCACGAAAAGCTGCCTCCTGCTGGAAACATGGGCAGCACCTTTTCTGCCATTTCCTCCTTCTGCTTCTCAACAAGAAAAGAACAGAGATCCGTCGCCGATTCTCCGCCTTCTCTTCTCCTCTATAGGATTCTTAATTATTCTGCGAATGGATGTCCTTTTTTGCCTTCTCGACATCCGTATCGCTGTAGGCTGCTGTGCCATGGCCGCCCGTCTGCGCTAAAATGCCCAGCACTTCATTGTAGGACAGACCGGATTCGGCATTTTTCCTTTTCACTTCCTCTATATTCGTACCCGAAGATGCTGTTTCATCGTTGCCGTAATTCATTTGAAGACCTCCCATACTATTTTCCCTATGTTTCCTCAAACGCCGATTATTATGACAGCTCTCCGTGAAAATCTCCTTGGCCTTTGTCGAGTCTGTGGTATGCCGAAATTTGGACCAGCCGTACATTCCTTGTATTCAGTTCATGGTAGATGCCCCTACTGTCTGTAAAGGAGATGTATTGGTCGCGCTCGCTGCGTACCAGCGCCTGCGCCTGTTCATGTGATTCCACATGGATGAATCTCCTGACATAGTGCTCTTCATCGAAAAAATACGTGATCTTGAATTCATTCATTGCCTTTTTCCCTCCCGTCATCATTATCTTTCCCCTACAAACGGAAAACATGATACCGCTTCTGCCGACCGAGGGAAAAAAGGCCGGACAAGCTCCTGCACCCCATAAATTCAGCCTTATTACTGATATGGAAAATGCTTTGGATGGGATATGATTTACTTATACCTTTTGGACTATCAGGTATATCTTGCAAATATGAATGATAGGTGAAGACAACATGAATTATCAAATTTTATTATATTATTACTACACGACAATCGAGGATCCTGCCGCATTTGCAGACGAGCATCTACAGGCGTGCAAGGACCTGAACTTAAAAGGGCGCATTTTGGTCGCACCCGAGGGGATCAACGGTACTGTATCAGGCACTGTGGAAGACACGAACGCCTATATGGAAATGATGAAAAACAGTCCGTTGTTTGAGGGCATCGTCTTCAAAATCGATGAAGCCGATGGACATGCATTCAAGAAAATGCATTGCCGTCCCCGTCCGGAGCTTGTACACCTGAACCTCGAGGATGACATCAATCCACATGAATTGACTGGCCGTTACTTGTCGCCTGTCGAATTCCTGGAGGAGATGCAGCGTGAGGATACGATTGTATTGGATGCACGCAATACGTACGAATTCGATGTCGGGCATTTCCGTGGCGCCATCCGGCCAGATGTGGAGACATTCCGCGATCTGCCGAAATGGGTGGAGGAAAACCGTGAGATGTTCGAAGGAAAGCGCGTGCTGACTTATTGCACGGGCGGCATCCGCTGCGAAAAATTCTCCGGCTGGCTTGTGCGCGAAGGATTCGAGGACGTGGGCCAATTGCACGGCGGGATTGCGACATATGGAAAGGACCCGGTTGCAAAAGGGCAATTGTGGGACGGACAGATGTATGTATTCGACGAGCGGCTGACTGTACCGATCAATCAGGTGGAGCATGTCATCGTCGGGAAGGACCATTTTGACGGAACGCCATGCGAGCGCTACATCAACTGTGCAAACCCTGAATGCAACAAGCAGATCATCACATCCGAGGAGAATGAAGCGAAGCATCTAGGGGGCTGCACGATCGACTGTACAAAGCACGAGCGGAACCGTTATATTGTAAAGCACGCTCTGTCAGAGGAGCATGTGAAGGCGACAATCTGCCAACTAGAAAAAGAACTGCAAGCATAACATGCCGGCGCTTTATAAGAGGATGAAAGAGCATGCGGTATTCCCCGCATGCTCTCTTTTTTCATCAAGCCCCGGCACTATACTTCTGCACTTATCAGCCTGTAGCCATGATCAAAAAGAGCATGAATCCGATGTCCCCCAAACAGGTCCCCATCTTTGTATTCGCAGTAGATGGTATCCATGCCGATTTGAACATAGCAAAGGGTGATGGCCTTCTCGAATCCTTCCTGTGTTACATCATACTCCCCTGCATCTACCGCATCCCAGTCCAGACTTTCATCATCCTCATCATACTCAGGCCAACAATCATTTTTGTAGTCTACCAGCCTTTCTGCTATGGCCTTTTTTGCCTTTTGATTGAATGGCTTGAGGCATGCATTTAAATTTTCCGCTCTTTTGAGCAGCACATCCGCATCCGCCTGTACAGGGGATGCATCCAGACCCCATCGTATTCTTTCCCTTTCCAGGCAATAAGATTGCACCAGCTCATCAAAAGTGAATACGCCCATCGATTCACTAGAAATGGTTTTCTTCATCGGGGACTTCCCTCCCTTCATATCCTGGTCAGCTACAAGGACACCCTCGGCCGCAGCCGTCTGACTTCGATTCTTTCTGTCACGGGTATGCGACTTCATTTCGCTGTTTGCAACAGCAAACAAAAAATCCCTCCTAAAACTATAGGCATCAAAAATAGAAAAAACGGCCTTGACCCTGTACAGGACCAAAACCGAAGATTCACCTTTTGTATGTTTTACTTTCGAGCCATTAGAGACTGCTCTTTTTATATATTGGATGCCGGATTGCTGTTTTCCGAACGGGTCCATTTCAGCGCATCCTTGCTCCCCTCCAGCTTTAGCGTTTCTTTCCAGCCTTTATGCTTATCTACACCATACTCATCCTCGATAAAATCATAAATCATCCATTTTTTCTCATCGTTGTCGTAGTTAAGTTGGAATTCCCGAATGATTTCATAAGAAATATCTTCATAGCCGGGATAGTCGACCAGCTTCATTTTTCTTTCATAGGAGACATAGGACGTTACTTCCGCCGACCATTTGCCATCAAAATAACTGATGGAGAAATCGTCTAAGTTCAAAACTGCCCCCTCATATTTCGAGTGGAACTCATCAATGTAGTCAACCGCCTCCAGGTATACAGAATTGACCAAATCCTGTGAATACTGCATTTCCTCGGCGGTAGCATCTAGATTCGTAAATGCCTCCAGGTTAAATTCAGTCGTATCGAAAACGGACATATCATAATTGAAAGTATCGACAGCCGCTACAATATCATTCTTTATTTTCTCATCCTGTTTGACCAGACTTTTTGTGTCGACGAGATAAGTGATGATATCATTGCCCCACACATCCAGTTTCTTCGTTTCCGTAAAATCACCAAGTCCGTTTTTCACCGTCAAAACAATGGAATAGGTACCAGGAAGGAAAGGGCCATATAACCCATCCTCATTTTCTTCAAAATCGACTTTCGACTTGTCGATATTGAAATGGACAGCATCATCTTCGTGCTGGCCCGAAATCTGGATGGATGCGGTTTTCACTAGCAGCTTATAGTCTTTCCCCAGCCCCTTTTTTTCACCCAGCACCAAACTGATCTGCTGATTGGTTTTACTATAATCCTTCTTTTCCAGCTGTTTATGCAGGCCTTCCTTAATTACTTGATAGCTATGATTATTGGCTTTCAAATAGTCCAGGAGTGCCTTTGCCGATTCTTCATCTACAGCGGCCTCCTCATCGTCCGGAATGATAAGCTCCTTCAACAGGTCAGGATTTTCTTCTTTTATTGCTGTTTCGAATTGTTCTACGGTCTTCTCAGGCTGATCGAACTGGCTGAAAAGAAACACACCTCCTGCTCCAAGGGCAAGAACAGTGACAACCGATAAAACGATAATCAACATCGATTTTTTGGACATACTCATCCGCTCCTTAACGTCCTTCGGCAAAAATATTCACGAGCTCTTTCGTACCGTAATGTTCCGAATCGACCGTCCACTTGCCATCCTTTTCAATCATTTGAACTTCAATATCGCGGCTTCCGTTCTTCGGCTCCAGGGAGTTGAGAATCGTATCCAGTTTTGAAAACGCGTATTCATTCCTTTTTTCATTGTCGTATTCTCCTGTATTCTTATAATACTCATCTTGGTAATTCCTTATCATGTCATACATCTTCGACATTGGAAGCGAGGTGTACTTGAGCTTCACTTCAGCCCTTCCATTGGCATTTGCCACTGTTTTCGCAGTCACCGACGCCTTTTGGGCCATTGCTGCTTTATAGACAGCATATTGTTTGGCGGCATCCTCTTTCGAAATATCCATACTGTAAAAATCACTTTCAAGTGATTCAGTAAAAGCGGCCAACCCCTCTTCCTGGAGCGCCTGTTTATCAGCGGCTACCAATTTTTCATAATCGACATTTTCTTTATCCATATAGATTGTTTCAATAAATGCAGTGAGTGCTTTTGCAGGATTGTTGAGATTGTCGAAGCTTTCCGTGTATTCCGCTGTATTGATCTTAATGATTACTTCCTTTTTTTCATCCATCGAAGCATAGTTCATAGGGGTTACACTGATTTCGTATTCCTTTTCCTTTTCGGCATTAAAGATGAACGTAACATTTTTCGCCTTTCCTGCGCCTATCTCATCGCTAGCGGAGACGTCAAAACCAAGCCTTGAATCGTAAACAGGTTTTGCTGTCAGTTGGTCATCCCCATCGTATATTTTAATGTCGGAATGAGCCGATACATTCAATGCTGAATCGGATGTATTTTTAATTTTAAGTGTGACGGCAAGCGGATTTTTCGCGTTTTCCGCATCGATGGATTCCCCGTCATCACCAAGCAGAACGAAAGATGCGCTGTCTACTGCCACCTCTACGTCTCCCTTCGCGCCTTTTGCCTTTCCCTCTCCATCAGAAGAGCAGCCGGCCAAGGCGAGTATAAAGACCAAAAACAACGAAAAAATCCCTATTTTTTTCACGTGAATAAATCCCCCTCTTCAACCATTTTTATGAAATTAGTACAATTCATTTTCAAATATATTAAAATTTCGAAATTTTCGTCAATATGCCGTTGGTATTACGCTGAACAAGGAAGAAACGCGACTTTTAAGATGGACAGGGGTGAAATACAAGAAAAATAAAGACATTTTACTAAAATAAACATTGTCGAATTATGTATAAAGTTACCTGCTAGCGTTCGCTCTTTTATTAAAAAAGAACCGAATTCTGCTTTTCCATTATTTTTCATTATGAAGGATAACACCCAAGCGGCAGCGGACTGTTCATTCCGTGACAAAGAAGCATCAAAAGGGGCTTCTTCCTCCAGCTCAGTGTGAAGATGCCTGTCATCTCTTCCATTATGGCCTGCATCCGATGCCCACCCTCCACATGACAGGGCTTTCCATAGGTGTCTAACCTGTACCTGGCGTATGCATCAGGCATACTATAAGGGAGAAATGGATGTATGATTTCCTAAGAGAGGGGACCATTTATGTATTATTACCATCTGCCTCATCACCAGCAGCTTCCTTATGAACATGCGCTTTACCACTCGATGCCCGCTTCCGCCCCTTTTCACCCAAGCCTTTTATATCAACCGGTGAAGCAGCCCGATTCCTTGCTTGCCCGTCCAAATCCCTCCACGCCATCTGAAAATCGGCCCAGCTTTCCTCCCGTGGATACCGGCCACCTAAATGCGTCAGCAATCGAATCCCGTAAGCTGATGGTAGAGGCAAGCAAGCTCCTTGACCGATTAGCCACCTCAAATGATTTTGCTACGAAGCTGATGGAAGCCGCACAACGTTCGGACACAGCGGAAGTCAAACGGCTGATTCGTTCTATTGGCATTACGTCTCTTGTCGATGTGGAATACAACCCTGACGGCCTCCGCCTGGAATTCAAAGCCACAGCAAGCGGTGCAGAGTGTTGCCGATTATTAATCGCCCTTCGTTGGCGTTAGCTTGATGCATTAAAAGGACGCGGCTGCCATTGCCTCGCTCCCTCCTGACAGCAGCCTTTATGAAGCAAACAGCCATTTTTCTGGTCTAGTTGAAGCAGCAAAGTGACACTCCCTGCCTCTAAGAGATTCAGTCATTTTCCTTGTAGCGGCTTTGTGAGGATAGATGGAAGCAAATTACACACAATCATTCATACTAGGTTTGTAATTGGACTATAGTCCTTTTGGCTGCTTCACCCTTTCCTCCATGATTCCAAGCTTTAGGGGGCGAGGCATTGGACTGGACAAGCAATTCATCCAAAGCAAAGTCAGAACAAAGGGACCCCTTTTTTAAGGGTAAAATGGCTGAACAGCATCATGATTGCACAGAGCGTTTATTAGGATTGTTTGCCGGTGAGGACGAACGGGCGTACTATCTTAAAAAATGAGCGAAGGCACGGCCGACATGGAATTGGGCCGCGTTCTTTTTGTCACTATGGTGGTTGGGCTACCGGAGAATGTACATACCGCTTATAGCCATTTTAGGCGGATTCTTATTTCTTCGTATCATGACAGCGCAATTCAATATGAAAATACCTGATAAACATATGACGAATGTTTCTTACAATAGTTGATAAAACAGACCATGCTGTGTACAGTACCAAAGCAAGGTTCCATGCTTACGCATAGGCAAACGTGTTTGCAATGCCCATTCTGGATACTGCTTGATAATCTGCACCTGATCTCCTGTAGCAAAAGCAATAAATGAAATAAAATGATCCTTGTTCATGGGATGATCGCTCGAAATAAACCATTCGCCATCTATTTGTGAAACTTCCAGCTTTTCTTCTTCTGTCGCTTTCGTTGGCACACATGCCTCTAGCTTTCTGCCACAACAAGAAATTGTCGCACTCCCTGTAGCTAAGACAATATTATGACAAGATGGGCACACAAAATAATTCGACTTTTTCATATTTCCTCCTACAAAATCATTGGTAATAAGTTCACCAACTAACATATCCTCTATATTTACACCGAGAAGTGCAGATAACTCTTGCAACAAAGATACATCTGGACACCCTTGGCCACGTTCCCATTTCGAAATGGTGCGATCAGAAAGATGCATCTGCTCCGCCAATTCTTTCTGCGTCAATCCTTTTTCTTTTCGCAATGTCGAAATCAAACTACCTATTTTGCTGTAATTCATCTGTTCACCTCCAGCTACCTTCATCATAATTGCTAATCACTTTTCCATCAACAAACGCTCCGTAGAGTAAAATGGTCTCTTCCCTGTAATTGCGCGATTTCAGCCATGTTAGCATCCTTTTTAAAAGACACATTCTCTAGTGGACTGATAGTACGGTTTCATTGGATAGCGGAGCAACAGGACGAAGCTCTCCCTCTCCCAAATTGCCTGCTGATCTAGGCATGTTTCGACAAAGTCACAGCTTCCATCTTGCCATCATTATGAAAACAGGCGGCAACGGTGGGTCCAGATAGACCTTCCAATTGCCGCCTGTCTTTTAAAATGCTTCTTCCACTCTACGCCTTCCCTTTTTTACGGGCTGCGATTTCATCCTTCATTTCTTCTTTCAATTCTTCAATCGATCGTCTGCGACGTTCATTTTTCTCTTTCATCATTTCACTTTGCATAGGATCTGCAAATTCCATGCTGATTTCAGCTTCATGAAGATTTTCTTCGGTATTTCTGACAATGTCGCGTATCCGTTCCACGTTATTCGATCTGTCATCGGGTTTTGGGTGCTTTGAATTAGACATATGAACCTCCTGAGCATTATTGTTTTCTCCATTAGATTGGGCTTTTTTATCAGTTGTATGCATCCGATTTTCCACTTGAAAGATGTTGGTTTAATAAGAACTTTGGATTCGCCGGTAAAACATTCACTTCCGGCCGGCTCTGTTCATGCTATGGATGTAAAAATGATGAAACAAGCGTATTCATTCCCTTTTTATTACCAATATAATTCTAAGAAAAGTTGATTTTCGCTACGGGTGGAATGTGCAGTCAAGGGGGATAGATGTTTTTTATAGTGGCTGAGTAGTTACCGCACTTGCTAATGAAATGAAGGAGCACCTGCAATGAATTTCCTAAAGCGGATACTGCATGAGTCCCCCGTTTAAAATGAACATCGGAATGGCAATCCTCTGCTCCCGCGAATCCAGCCATCTATGCCTGCACCGCGATTAGCTCAAATTCATTATATCTTTCTTTTTTTTCGAGAAATGACAAGAGTCTATTACATATATCCCTATCCTCCTGATTTCCCTACATATACTGAACTGAGCAAGAATAAAAGGAGGTGTTAATTATGGGCGCAGTAGGTTGTCAAGGTAATGGCTATGGCGGAGGCGGATACGGCTTCGGTGCTGGCTTTGCTCTTTTAGTAGTGCTCTTTATCCTACTTATCATCGTAGGTGCTGGCTTCATGGGCGGAGGATACGGCGGTGGATACGGTGGTTGCTAGTTTGAATTGCAGGATTAACATAAAGTAGCTTAAGTCGTTAGTCCATATAATCCATCCTACCCCGAGCCTCCCTCTAAAGGAGTTGCCTGCAGCTATGTTTGAGGCAGCTCCTTCATGGCGAGGTGGCGCATGTTTATGCGACCGTTGCAGGAACAATGCTCTATGGCAGGAAAAGAGGAGCCGTCCCATAAGTTCATCTTAACGGGCGGCTCCTCTTTACTATGCTTTCCACCATCCCTTAAGCGAAAAGATTGACTTCCCTATCATTGCATTGCCTTCCTCAAGATCCCTTCCGGCACATACATATTCAGAAGTGAGTTCTATAACCTGTCCGCCGTCTACCCTGGAGGGAAATTCCGTTTGAGCGAATAATTGATTCAGGTCCATCATGCGAGCATTCCCAACGCTTCCGCTTACTGACCTACATAGAGGAACTCCTATTCTATGATTAAAAGCAGCCACTCGGGGTAAACGAGTAGAGAAACCAACAACCAACCCAGGAGGTAATACAATGGCCGAAAAGGAACTTGCCTTACACGAGCAATTGGAAGTGCATGAGGTGCTGATTTTCAAAACAACATGTGTCACAAAAAGCAAAATGTTTGTAGATTTGGTCCAAGATAAAAAGCTGAAGGAAATTATCGAGGAAGACTTGGAACTTTCCGAAAAAGCAATCAAGGATTTAAGAAAAGTACTTGCGGGTGCAAGTAAATAAGAGGACAGGAGGAAGATGGAATGGCTGATAAAAAAAAGTCCAAAAAGAAGAACGATTCACAGTTGGGGGTAACGGTGATAGACGACCTGGCAATCGCTTCTGATTTACTCATCACGGCGAAAGCCGGTGTAAGAAATCTGGCGGTGGCGATTACAGAGACAGCGACCCCTTCCGTGAAGAAGCTTCTGCGCCGCGAGCTGGACAATGCAATCGATCTGCATGATAAAATCGCTCAATATATGATTAAAAATGAAATGTACCATGCCTACGATTTGGACGAGCAGATGGAGCATGATTTAGAAAAGGCGGACATTGCTTTAAAGTTGCTGAAAAAATAAAAAGCGGATGGACATGAAGCCAAAATGGATGTCCATAAAGAAGCATCCATTTTGGCATTTTCTTTGTCCAAACGTCAGCAGACCTGTAGCCCCGCCTACTTAAAGCTATCCTTCCTTGCGGTAAAGGCGGCTTCGTCCCTCATCTGTTTCTTCATCTTGTCAATGGAATGCTCACGGCGCTCATTTTTTTCCTCAAGGTTCTCACGTTCCTCAGGTCCCGCAAACTCCATACTGATTTCCGCTTCCCGGATGTTCTCTTCCGTATTTTCAATCATCCGTCCCAGGCTCAGTGCATTATTCGATTCGCCGTGCCGCTCTTTTCGTTTCGCCATTCATTGGACCTCCCCATTCATTTTCGATTACTGCATTAGTTTGTTTTTCTTCATTCGATTTATGCAGATACGGATATCGAAAAAGAATGCGAGCATTCCGCAATGCACCAATCGCCGGTGAACTTGTCGACCGACGCCATGCATCCATAATAAAATGCCCGGCTTTGCACATATTAGTTTAGACTTTATCGTCACTTTTTTCGATACGAATAGGAGGGGACCATGATGGCAAAGAAGAGTAAAACGAGCTTCAAAAAAGATAAGAAAGAACGCAAAGATACGAACATCCGTGAAGAGTACTCAAAAGAGCTGAACCAGGTCATTCATAATAATGCGCCGCAGGAAGTCACGAAACACAGGGGGACATGAAGTAAAGGCTTATTTTGATGGCACCCCTGTCAAACAAGCAGCTAAAAAGCAATGCCGCCACCCGGCATCATCGAGGCCAAGTGACGGCATACCCTTACTTTATTTTATAATCAATTCACCTTGAAGCTCTTTACATAAAAGACAATTATATTCTAGTTCGTTATGTACTGTTCCTTTTTCAATCTTTTCTCCCGATACATATTTTCATCCGCTTCCGTAAATAGGCTCTCCATTTCCCTTAAAGAATGATCATTGAAGGCATAACCCACAGACATATTAATTTTTGCATCCCTATGGACTGTATTGTATTCCCTGATTTCCTCAGAGAGTTTTTCACAGAGGAAATCAACCTGCACCCGGTCCAGATTGATTAAAATGATGGCGAATTCATCTCCCCCAATCCTTGAAACAATGGCGTTCCGGGAGAAGTAGCGATGTAGTAATCGAGCAGATTCTTTTATGAGAACATCCCCTTGTTTATGGCCGTGGTGGTCGTTCACATACTTCAGTTCATCCAGATCACATACCATGATGGCCACGGGTGCATCTATATATTTATTATACTTTTCCATGCACTGCTCAAAGAAATCCCGATTGTAGATATCCGTCAAAGGATCATGGGTGATTCTATATTCCAGCCTTTTTTGCAACTCGACCTTTTCATCTATATTCCTCATAATCCCATGGACCGCTATCAATTCACCCTTTTCATAAATGGGTGTCGCATATTCCTCGAACCATCTATAGTTCCCTTCACTGTCTTGAAGACGCTGGATAATCCCTTTACTATAATCGATGCCGCCACTTGCCTTTTTAGCCAAGATGTCGTAATCATCCGGGTGAATGAGTTCAAACGGGATATTTGGATTTTCCTCCAGCTTCTCAAGTAGTCCTTTCCCTAGGAAATCCTCAACGGAAGGGCTTATATACTTATGCCTATATTCAGGTTTCACTTCAAAATAATAGAGAATATCTTTTGATCTTTCCGCCAATTGAAATATGATGCTCTCATCTATAAACTTTGTTTTCCGCTTCGCCTTCTCATGTTTCATGTATATAAGGAGAATTATTATTCCTGCAAGTAAGCCTAAAGAAAAATATATCATCTTCATTATAAATTCTCCTACCTTACGATTAAAAACCTCGTCCACTTTTGATAATCCATAGATATTTACCGCTAAAAAACGGCCAATCTATCCTCCGCTATCAGCAGGAAGAAGGACACCCATTACAAGGTATATCTATCCCTTTTATATAATACATAATTTTCTATATTAGGTCAATATACTCAATTTCTATACTTCCTAATCAATTTTCTTTTTGAATACCCAATCTATCTCCACTCTGCTTATATTCATAATTCGCCAACAAGAAATTAACCTGGCTGATGTGAGCCCAAGTTCAATAAACTAAAAAAGTTGCCCGGAAGTCGAAACGTTCCGGGCAACTCTATGTTTGCTATTTATCTACCAAGACTTATGACTCCTCTACTTTTCCAGTCCGGCTATTCCAAAGCCTCCAGGTCCGGAGTGGGTGGAAATCATAGCGCCGGCTTGAATCCAGATTACATTTTCAAAGCCGCTTTGATTTGCCATCTCATCCATCTGCTGCTTGACGCTTTCACTGAGCCCGATGGAGTAGATGAAATAGAGTCGTTTTCTATCAATGTTATATTGGCCTAAATAATCACGCATGAGCTTTTCCGCAACGACGTTCATATTCCCGCGATATTTTCTAGTGGAAACAAGCTTTCCATCTACCAATTCGATGCAGGGCTTTATTTTCAGCAGAGCTCCGCCAAGATAAGCTAAATTACTTACGCGTCCCCCAGCTTTTAAAAAGTCCAGACTTCCTGGAGTGAAAGCGAGCCTCGCTTTAGGAACCTTGGATTTAACTTTTTCAATTAAGCGGGCAGGTTCAATCGTCGGTTCTTTCTCCAGCACATCAACAGCATACATCACTATGGCAGCCAGTCCCCCTGTAACGTTTAACGCGTCAATCAGGAAAAGGTCCTCGAAATCCTCCGCTGCAATCAATGCATTTTGAAAAGAGGCAGAGGCCTTTGATGTATAGCCGATATGAATGATGATGCTATCGGGAAACTCCCTTCTAATCCCCGCAAAAAGCTCGTGATATTCATGGACATTCGTGGCGGATGTGGTCGGTATCTTTTTTGTGCGGTCATGGTAGTCATAAATTTCTTTTACAGATAGATGGCCGTCCAAATAATCCTGCCCATCCATGATGACGTGCATCGGCACCACGTGAACCTGGTGTCGATCAGCCAGGCTTTGCGGCAGGTCCGCTCCACTTTCCGTCGATAAAATAATCCTTCTCATTGTCCCTCTCCCCCAACTAACGCAGCCACCCCGTTCTCGCCTAGTTAGTATGATTTACTCTAACTATACAATAATAGAGACAACCATTCATTTTAAAATTGGAAAATTTTTAAAAGGAATATTCATTTTTATAACATGGCCATAGATTTCAGGGAATACCCCTTGCTTAGCAGCAAAGTCAAAACTACGGCTTTGAGAAATTCGGTTTATAGCATGTATTTCCCTCCAACCACTCCATCAAAACCCCGACTCTCCCAGTCGTAAATCCCTTCTTACTTCATCACTCTACTACATTCAGCGCCGGCTCAAGAAGCGTGGCTGTTTCATCAGGCTATACGATATTCGTTCCATTCCCTGTTTCCTGACGCTTTTCCTTAAACAAAACCACTCCGGTCAAGCCGATGAGGGAAAAGATGACCGGCGTGATGAAACCGTAGTAGTACCCCTCACCGAGATTACCTGAAGTGAATTGAAAATAGTCCAATATATAGCCAAAAATGAACGGCAGCAATACAGCGCTCAGAAAACCGCCTGTATTGGCAAAGCCAGAAACAATGCCGGATTCCTTTATCGGGAAAGATT
>JBJEFP010000083.1:0-2091 GCA_051874195.1 Lysinibacillus sp.
CAACCCTTTTTTATCAACTATTTTAAAAAAGATAGGAATAGAACTAAGCCGATTCCCGGGAAGCCCAATATAGCAACGGTAATGATGGAGAACAGGTTGATTGTGACCTCCGTTCCATAATAGGCACATGCCAAATGAATGAGATAAAGAACGAATATACTTAACGCAACTCTGAACCAGAAGACCGAAAGCCTTTCTAGCCAAACCCCTTTCTTGCCTTTTCTACCTATTAATAGAACAAAAAACAACAGCAAGCAAACTGCGCCGATCATCAACGTCTTCATACACTCCCCTCCACTATAGAAGCGTATGCATTTGCTGCTGCTGTTATTTCTATTTAATGATGACTCGGCGAATACGGGCCTCTTTAAATAAATAAAAATGTATGCTTTCCGCTGCTTTCCGTTGGGCAATGACATCGAGATTATAGTCATCAACCAAATCCTCCAGCGCCCGCGCATGATGGAAATCATCCTTCGTTTCCTTGATCAGGCGAACGAGCTTTTCATCGAACTCCCTCTTCAGCCTTCCCTTCCGAGAAAAAAACACCTCAATCACTCACCTTATAATTCGCGTCGCCCTTCTAACGCCTTCGATAATGTTACTTCATCCGCATATTCCAAATCCCCTCCGACAGGCAGCCCGTGGGCAATCCTTGTCGTACGTATGCCGGACGGCTTCACCAGACGGGAAATGTACATCGCTGTGGCTTCCCCCTCAATTGTAGGGTTTGTCGCCAAAATTAATTCTTGTACCTGTTCATCCTGCAGACGCTTCAATAGCGAAGCCACATTGATATCTTCCGGCCCTACACCATCCATCGGTGAAATCGCACCATGAAGTACGTGATAAAGCCCTTGATAATCTCTCATTTTCTCCATCGCTATTACATCTTTCGGATCCTGCACGACGCAGATCATGGAAGCATCCCGCTGCTTATCCTGGCAGATATGGCAAGGGTCAATGTCTGTGATATGCCCACACTGTGAGCAGTACATCAAGTTGCGTTTTGCATCGATAAGAGCCTTCGCGAAATTCGATACGGTGTCCTCTTTCATCGT
The DNA here is from genome assembly GCA_051874195.1 of Lysinibacillus sp. Lineage (GTDB taxonomy): Bacteria > Bacillota > Bacilli > Bacillales_A > Planococcaceae > Lysinibacillus_B. The sequence continues at coordinate 1,062 of JBJEFP010000083.1, forward strand.
CAACACGAAAAATGCCAGCCGGGCCGCGGTTTTCGGCCCAATGCCTGGCAGTTTCATAAAGCTATCAATCAATCTTGATATTGGTTCAGGATAGTGCATATTTTACCTCCTAAAATGGAAGGTTCAAGCCTTGAGTGAATTTCCCCATTGTTGAAGCCGTTGTTTCTTCTACTTTCTTCAACGCTTCATTTGTCGCTACAACAATCAAGTCCTGTAGCATTTCGATATCTTCCGGATCCACTACCGATTCATCCAGGTTCACTTCAAGCACTTCGCGTTGGCCGTTCATGACGATTTTCACCATGCCGCCGCCCGCTGCACCTTCGAATTGTTGTTGATTCAACGCTTCCTGCGCTTCCATCATTTCTTTTTGCATTTTCTGCATTTTCTTCATCATGCCCTGCATATTGCCCATACCACGCATACTGAATTCCTCCTTAAAGTTCAAATTGTTAATCCTCGACAACCTCGACAAAATCTTTACCGAATAGATTTTCCGCCTCCATGACAAGAGGGTCCTGCGATGCTACAGGCGTAGCATCCTCGATGAACGGCTCCGTTTCCTGGATGCCATCTGCAGACTGCTCCTGTTTCTTCTGGTTAAGGCCGTTATCCCGGATGAACTCCTCCCTCAAATGGAGCCACTGCCCCTCGGGGATGCAAAGCATTTCGTAAGTCGCACCGAGATTCACGCCCAGGTTCTGGGTGAAGACCGTCGTAAATTCCCTGTTTTCGGCTACCATCTGACAATGAATATCATACTTGAATTTTACCACAAAAGCATTAGAAGATGCGGCAACCGGCTCTGCATCGTTCAAAAGAGCCGCCTGGGATTTTTGAAGCGGCGCCAATGCCTGCGCCCAGCCTGACTTGATTTTTTGCAAGTCGCCCTTCGTTGCCGTCTTCAGCACTTCCTGAATCCGACCAATCGGCGCTTTGAAGCCATTCGATGTTTTCACCCTCGCCCGCTCCTGTTTCGGTTGGGCAGCAGCAGCCGGTGCACCACCCTCCTGCAGTTGCTGCGTCAACT
>JBJEFP010000084.1:0-2086 GCA_051874195.1 Lysinibacillus sp.
CTATTTATGGTAGCTGGTAGAAACTTTCAAGCCGTATTCTTGAATTTATACAAGGCATATCTATTCTTTTTAAAAACAATAGGAGAATAATATCAAGTTACATTCAAACCGTCAATAGGGGAAATTAGAATATATTTCCCCAACAAGAAATGTCTAAATATTTAAAAATCATCTCTTTGCCAAAAGATGCGCCTGACTAAGAGCTGCACTGAATCCATTCTTCCTTACACTCCAGTAATCGGTAGAATCCACACCCATTCAGTTCTGGTAAACCAAGTAAAACCTTGATAGAACGGGCATGCATCTGTATACCTTCCTTTGTTGTCTGGTGGTACTCTCACCTTTAGCAGAGACGGATGTTTTTTGTAGTTTTTTAGCAAGAACAGATTTTGAGGTTGAGCCTGAATGTAATCAAAAAAATCTCAATCACCATTTCAATTGACATCTATGATGAAAAGAAATTATTTTAAAATAAGAACTGACTTCAATTTGTAAAAAGCATCGTATTGGAGAAAAAGCAAAAGAGATGATGGAGGGGAAGTCTATGGAAAATGAAGGATATACAACATCTAAATGGGGAAAGAACACCGCTTTGCATCACGCAATTCTCTTTGCAACGAGGGCACATCAGGGACAGTCTCGAAAAGGTAGTGATATGCCGTATATTTCTCATCCATTCGAGGTTGCCCAGATTCTGACCGCTGCCGGCTGTGATACTGAGCTCATTATTGCAGGGCTGTTGCATGACGTGCTGGAAGATACGGCTGAGACCGCCGAGACAATTGAAAAAGAGTTTGGCCCTGTGGTTCTGTCCCTCGTTCAGTCCAATAGTGAGGATAAGTCCCTCAGCTGGGAAGAGCGAAAGCGGCATACGATCGACTACATGTTCCAAGAAGCAAGCATTGAAGAACTTTTACTTGCCTGTGCGGATAAGCTGTCCAACCTGCGCAGCATCAAGGCGGACTATATCGAATGCGGCGACGAACTTTGGGCTCGGTTCAACCGCGGAAAAGAGGCGCAGAGCTGGTACTACAGCAAGCTGATCGATGCATTCGCGCCCCTGGAGGAGTACGAGATGTACTGGGAGATTTCCAGCCTTTATACAGATGTTTTCGTCACCTATTATCGACGGGACTATGATGAAAGCGGAGAAGTGATCTACCAGACCAATGGACAGGAGACTTACTTCTACCATGAAGATATGTGCCAATGGATACCTATCGCATTGGAGGAGTGGCAGCAAATCCAACCGGAGCTGGTTGCTATTTCGAAAAGCGAAGCCATTGAGACGGAAGATAGACTAAGGGAGAATTATCCGTCTCCGATGTGCTTGATCCGTCATCAGCATGATGCAAATATGATAGCCTTATTTGCTAAAAAGCTGCTGCGCGAAGGATATAAACCCAGCTTGTTCGCTGATTTATGGAACAACATGGGTGGCGGCATTCCGGCCCATACGCTCCGCGCGGTGGAATCCGCATTCCTGGCCCTCTACAAATATAATGATTAATCATCCAATTTGAACCGTGTAGCCGCCTCTTTCCGGATAGCTGGATTGATTATATTACAAATAAAGCCCCGGTACGCCATGTAGGCTGTACCGGGGCTTCTCATTTTCTCTCATCTAGGGTCGACCAACATACAAAACAAAGCTGAAAACAACAAAATTGATGTTAAACCTTGGCGCCCTCGCATCAATCCTTGACCATCAATTAAAATAGGATGGGCGTCATGAACAATACAGTTCAACATGTCATCCGCTATTTGTGCTTGGCCTGATTCGGCATACCATCCTTCCTGTGGAAATTGCGCACAGAAGATAGTAGAGGCACATTGTAAGCGAGCGCCCATCATCTCAAAAAAAGATTCACACACGTTCTTGTAAAGGGTTGGCTAAAGCCATCTATCCAGTAGAACGGATATGGGGGTCACTGAAAAAAAGCGTGATTGCGAATCGCTTTCATGCTACGCGGGAGGATATACGAAAATCTATTATTTCCTTTTTAATACATATCGCTGACTATCCAGAAAAAATGCTCAACCTCATAAGGTCAATACCCATGTCGTAAAATTAAAATAGAATTAT
>JBJEFP010000085.1:0-2074 GCA_051874195.1 Lysinibacillus sp.
CTTGTCATTAACCGGGATGATGAACTACTTACTAAAAAAATTACCTTGAAGGAGATTCCTGGAAGTGAGGGGCGGATCGGACTGGGCATTGTGTTTACAGAAAGTAAGTCCATTAAAACGGATCCGAAAGTGAACATCCAGACAGAAAGCATCGGCGGTCCTTCAGCGGGCCTCATGTTCACGCTCGAGGTGATGAATCAGCTCCTGGATGAAAATCTGACAAAGGGCTATAGGATTGCCGGAACAGGCGAAATGCTCGAGGACGGAACGGTCGGCCGAATCGGCGGCGTCGAAAAGAAAGTGGTGGCTGCGGATAAAGCTGGCATGGAGATTTTCTTCGCTCCGGATGATGAGGTGACAGAGGAGCTGCGGAACGAGTATCCGGGGTATGTATCCAATTACGAGGCGGCTGAAAAAACGGCAAAAGAAATCGGTACGACTATGAAAATCGTACCGGTGAAGACGATCGAGGATGCGCTCGAATATTTGGAGCAGCTAGAACCGAAAAGTTAAAGTCGGATGGGCGGGGTTTTTATATCCTCGCCTATTTTTTGTTTGCTGAACAATTGTACGCCCATTCCATACATCGTCGTCGCCTGGAGGTCAAGAGCGAGCATGTCGTCCTTGACGGAAGCAACACGGCTGATAAGCGGCAACGTAATGAGCTTCTTGTGCATTGATAAATAGCGCTGGCCCTGTTCGGTCATGCCGAGCAGGCGGATGTAGGAAGGGGATTCGTAGGCCTGCAGCTGCTCCTTTGTTATCCCTGTGTAAATATGTGACAGCATGCGTTGGAGCCTTGTCCATGTATAGCGTTTGGACTTGAGGCCGGTCATGAATTCCTGGTAGCTGTCGCTTGCCCTTGCATGTTTGATAAGTGCATTTTCAAGTCCTTCCTGTACATCTGCATAGGCTGTCAGCTGTTTGGGCGTGTGTCGGAGAATCCCGTATTTCAGAAGCGGCCATACTCGCTCCCAGGACATGAACCCTCCGTGGGTCTCCTGCCAATCATGCAGCAATTCCTGCGAGGAGGCAGGGAGGAACTGGGCAACGTCCTGCCCTTCTGCCAACGCTTTGCGGATGCCCGTTGCGCTGGCAATATGCTTTTTACGGTCGGCATCCTCATGGTAGCCGGCCTCGATACGCTGGATTGTCACCGGCTGGATATCGCTTTTCAGCTCATGAGCCGCCTCGATGTAATGGAATCCCAAAATATTATTCGGCTGCGATAGGTCGATATAATGGGCCGGGTACATTGCTTTCAATTCCTCATATGCCCGGTGGAGCGCCTGAGGATAACTGATGCCCGTCTTCATGGCCTGTTGGATTGCTGCATTATATTGATGGCGGTTTGAATCGATTAGCTTGAACGTGTTGAGGAATGGTGTAATGGTGCCCTGCTCGCTTCCGAATGCAAATGAGGCGCATCTCATCGCTTCGAGAAGTGTGATGGCGCCCCGGGCAAACTCACCAGCCAGCGCCGTGCTGTAAACATAGGGTAGCTCGATGACGATATCGACACCGCCGGCCAGCGCCATTTTGGTGCGCGTCCATTTATCGACGAGGGCAGGTTCGCCGCGCTGCAGAAACTGCCCGCTCATAACTGCTACAGCGATATCAGCGCCTGTCTGATGTTTTGCTTCCTGTACATGGTGGAAATGTCCATTATGAAATGGATTATATTCCACTACAAGTCCGACTGCTTGCAAATCAATGCACCTCCCTGTAGAATTAAGTCTTATGCGAAGTAATTATTCGCCAGTCTATTTTACATGAATTTGGCGTGAATAATTATAAAACATAAATTTATACTGATTATACGGGCGTTTTTTAGTAGTGACAAGAAATTATCTTGACATCTATTTTTGTTAGCTATATAATCAACATTGTTGTCTCGAGGTGATTAACGAATGAAATGGTCAATTCATCAATTATCGAAGTATCGCCAAAATGGGATGCCGATTGATTCAGAAGTGCAATTGGATGAAGTGATGAAGCGTAACAGCGACATTCGCGACATTTCACCCGTTCATGTAAAAGGGCTTTGTACTTTTGGTGCATCGCAAATGACTTG
>JBJEFP010000086.1:0-2073 GCA_051874195.1 Lysinibacillus sp.
ATGCCAGTACATAACAAACTAGTACGTGACTTAATACCAAATATAATAGAAGGAACCGGGAAAGCATTCACTACCAGAATCCTGGGTGAAGAAGAATACGTGAAAGAGCTGCGAATCAAAAGCAAGGAGGAACTGCAGGAATATTTGGATGCGAAAGATAATGACAGCGCTATTGAAGAGCTGGCTGATCTTTTAGAAATTATTCATGCATTAAGTAAGGTTCATGGAGCGGATTTCAATAAGGTGGAGGAAGTGCGCAAGCAGAAGGCGGAGAAGCGCGGAGGCTTTGAGGACAGAGTATTCTTGATTGAGGTACAGGATGACTGAGGTTCAGTTAATTACGCATGACTTGCTTCAACACCTCAAGGAGAACATCAGGGAAGCAAAGTCATGCTATATCCTGACTTCTTTTGTCATGAAGTCAGGTGTCAAACTTCTTGAGCCAATCCTGAAAGAGGCAACAGAGCAGGGAACAGAAATCAAAATATGCACGGGTGATTATTTATACATCACCCAGCCTGAAGCTCTTACCTTACTTCATGACATTCATGAAGATATTGAAATCCGTTTATGGAAGAGTAACGGTGTCTCCTTTCACCCGAAGGCCTATCTGTTGGAATCTGAATCGACAAACACCTTGTATGTTGGTAGCTCCAATATGTCAAACTCAGCATTGACAACAGGGGTGGAATGGAATCTGGAAGTGAAGGATGGAACAGATGAGGACATATTTGAACAAGCCTTGAAGGAGTATTTCTCGTTATTCCATCATGAATCAACTATTCCAGTGAATCCAGTCACCATAGAAAGCTACTCAAAGGAGTACAAGAGTTTCCACAAAAATTACCCTGTTTTACATCGTAAATGGACGAAGCAAGAGGAAATCCAGCTTACCTTATCGGATGAAGAGGAAACAGGTATCTCAGGAAAGATTATTGAAGAGAAAGCCGGATATGACACGATTCAGCCAAGATTTGCGCAGATACCAGCACTAGAAGAGCTGCAAAACAGCAGGGAAGAAGGATACAACAAGGCAATGGTCGTCATGGCGACTGGGCTCGGCAAAACCTACTTGGCCGCCTTCTTTGCAAAATCCTTCAAGCGCGTCTTATTCATTGCCCATTTAGAGGAAATTTTGTATCAGTCAGAGAAATCGTTTAAGCGTGTTTTACCGGATGCGAGTACAGGCATCTATAATGGCAAGGAAAAGAATCCTTCTGCCGATATTATCTTTGCCTCCGTTCAAACATTGAGCAGGAAAACCCATTTGGAGAGATTCTCTCCAGATGCCTTTGATTTGATTATCGTAGATGAATTTCACCACGCTGCTGCCAATTCATATCAAAAGGTATTAGCCTATTTCAATCCCGAATTTTTGTTGGGGATAACGGCCACGCCTGACCGGAACGATTACCGAGATATTTATGCCATTTGCGAGGGAAATGTCGCATACCGAATTGAGTTTATTGAGGCGGTAAACAAGAAATGGCTTGCCCCTTTCTCTTATTACGGGGTGTATGATGAAACGGATTACTCATCCATTAGATGGCTTGGAACGAGATATGATGCAGATGAATTAGCAGAAGCACAATTGAAGACAAGTCTTGCGAAGAAGATTCTCAAAGCATGGGAAGCACGCAAGCAAACGAGGACACTGGTCTTCTGCTCAAGCATCCTGCAAGCAGATTTCCTTTCTAGTTATTTCAATGAGAAGGGATACCGGACCATCAGCCTTCATTCACAATCGTCTCCTAGATTGCGTGAAAAAGCCATCCAACAGCTAAAAAAGGGGCAAATTGATGCCATCATGACCGTCAACCTCTTTAACGAAGGGGTCGACATACCAGAGGCAGACACACTCCTATTTGTAAGACCGACTGAATCCTTGACGGTCTTCACCCAGCAAATCGGCCGTGGTCTCCGCCTGGCAGAAGGGAAGAGTCACTGCGTCATTATCGACTTGATTGCCAATTACCGCAATGCCGATGTAAAACAATCCTTATTCTACCTGCATGAAAAGCAAAAAGGGAGAAAGCAAACGGTTCCTGTCTTGCCTGATGGGTGTGAAGTGGA
>JBJEFP010000087.1:0-6109 GCA_051874195.1 Lysinibacillus sp.
GGAAGCTGGGACTACGACTATATTCGAATTTTAGCTTCTAACGGTATTACAATTGGTAAGCCAAATGGTACATATGATGGAACAGGTTATGTAACATTGACTCAATTAAATACATTCATAGAACGCTCAAAAAATTTAAAGTAGATTGTCTACTTTTGTAGGAATAAGGCTACCAACCATAATCTAGCAAAAGTTTCGCAATAAAGCTGGGAGGCTTCCAATGGGCGCCTCTCTCTTTTTTATATACATATTGTTATTTTTTTCTAAAAAAGTATGTGGTAAAATAAAAATATGATGAAGCAAAGTAGGATGGTTCATTCACGAGCATCAAAATACTAATTTTTTTATCTCTGAAGGGGGAAGTAGAATGAGTTTGTTTCAAAGTGGCACGCTTTTTGGGACAAGTCTTCTTACCTTCAGAAAGGAAAAAGGGATATTCTTGTCGAATGGATACATATACCTATCCGCAAAGAATGACATTTTCTCACTACGCAGGAAACAGTTCATGTAAAAAGTGAACGTTTTAAGGACAAATACATGTAAAATTCGCTAATAAAGGAGGGATACAGTAAAAAAGCCGCATATTTTCCGTAAGTATTTTTTGTTAGAATTGTATTGTTTCAGAAAAAAGAAGGAGGAAGAAAGACATTGTCTTTAAAGAATTTCACTTTAACTTTTGTCGTTGTCATCTTGTCAATGTTCAGTATACAGAGCGTATATGCCAGCCCGCATTTCGCTGATGTTCCTACTTCGCATGAAGCTTATGATGAGATAAGCTATCTGGTCGATAAGGGCGTTATTAAAGGATATACTGTAAATGGAAAGCCGATGTACAAGCCAGGGGAACAGGTCAAAAGATGGCAGGTGGCGAAGATGGTGCTGCTTGCAGCCGGCATTGACGTCCAGAGCACATCGAAGTCTTCCTTTACAGATGTAAAAGCCGGATCGGAGGAATCCATGTATGTGGAGAAGGCCGTGCAGCTTGGCATCATTGCACCTACTTCCAGCACTACATTTTCACCATACATAGCGATCAAGCGTGATGAGATGGCGAAAGCTTTGGCAGTAGCATTCAAGTTGGATGTAGCAAAATATGAGAGTCTTGAAGTGCCATTTAGTGATATGAAGCCATCGAATGCTTACTATAAGTACATTTCGGCAATCTACTATTCAGGCATTACGAAAGGTACGGCAGGAAAGTATTTGCCGGCCAATCATGTAACACGCAGCCAATTTGCATTATTTGTCGCTCGTGCCTCTTCTAGCACATACCGATTGCCATTACCAATACAGGGTGTAGGCGTTCCGAATGAATCGGACGTCATCATGCAGGTGAAGGTCAACACGGATAATTTGAATGTCCGTTCGACGAGCGTGTTCGAAGGCGATAATATCGTAGGCAAGGTGCATACAGGCCACATTTTCAATGTCTACTTTGAAGGCCCTGACTACTATAAGGTCGAGTACAACGGAGAATACGCCTACATCCATAAAAAATATGCAGACAAAGTGGTTTCCGAGGACAAACCGTCCACTGAAGAGCCACCAGCTACACCAGCACCGCCGGCAGCTACTGTCAAAACAATCGGTGTTGCGACTGTGAACAGCCTGAACATCCGTGCGCAGGCTACGGCCAACTCAGCGGTGATCGGAAGCATCAACCGCGGCACGAAGGTTGATGTGCTATCCATTTCGGGCGGCTGGGTAAAAGTATCCTACAACGGGAAGACAGGCTATATTAGCAAAACGTATCTGCGTTTAGTGAATACATCCGGTTCACCTGTAGCGGGACGGATCATCGTCATCGATCCAGGCCATGGCGGCAAGGACCCTGGTGCAGTGAGCAGTAACGCTGTAGAAAAGGCAATCGTTTTCAATACAGCAAGCAAATTGAAGCAAAAGCTGGAAGCGGCAGGTGCCGTCGTGAAAATGACGCGTACGGGGGATACATATCCGTCTCTTGAGGATCGTGTTGCCTACGCTAAAAACAACAACGGTGAAATCTTCATCAGCATCCATGCCAACGCAGCGAGCGCCTCTGCGAAAGGGACGGAGACGTTCTATAGCAAGTCCGCCAATGATAATGAAAAGGAAGACTACGCATTGGCGAAGTTCATCAATGATGAAATCGTGAAAAATGCGAAGATGAATGACCGCGGCGTGAAGCGCGAGGACTTCTACGTCATCCGCAACCTTTATATCCCTGCGGTGCTAGTGGAGCTGGGCTTCGTGACAAATAGCGAGGACCGTGCAAAGCTGACAAGTGATGCATATATTGAAATCTTTGCACAATCCATCTACAACGGGATTACAAAATACTACGCCCAGTGATGGAAAGGCCGCTCATGCTAGCGGTTCATCAGGTGGCTATTCCGTAAGCTGTTGTCTTACGGAATAGCCATTTTATTTTCCTGTGCTTTTTTTAATAGGCTCCTATAGTTTTATGGTATAATGCAAGGAGCAAAATATAGAGAGGAAAGGTAGACATCCGAGGATGTTGATGTGTTACTATGTTACAAAAACTTAAGCAATTTACCAATAAGATAAATAAGATTGATACTTTCTCACCTTATTTCTTTTTACCCTTCATTTTAGCTTTGTATTTCTTCCTTAGCCTATTCGACTTTGGCCGCTTCGATTTGTTCAATGTACGCGTATCGATCTGGCCGTCCGTCTTCTTAGCGATTGCCTGCTATTATATCGGCGTTTACATTGTGGATAAACTGGGCTGGACATTCCCGACATTCGGCCTTTCCGTTTTAGGGAAATACGTGATGCATTTTGTTGTATTGCTGACGCTGATAGGCCTTGTCGCATTCCTAACGATGCTCTTCCAGGGGAGCATCGGGATTTCAGACGAATCAGCGCGACGTGCACTTGATCCGAAGCTGTACTTCCTGAGCCAGCTGTTATGGTTCGGTACACTATTGCTGCTATCATACCGCATGATTAAAGAAGACAATATGACATGGAAGAAGGCACTCATCTATGCACTTGCGTTTGCGGTCGTGATGGCAGGATTCCTGCTGATGGGTTACCGTACACCGCTTATCATCATGCTGTTTACAGGCCTTATCATTTTCCACTATTGTGTGAAGCGCATCAAGCTGACATGGTTCCTTGCATTCATTGCAGTGGTCGGACTGTCATTCTCGATGTTCGGCTTCGCCCGGGTGCTGATGGAGGATCCGACGAAGGAATTCAACGACCGTAGTCAACCGGACCGTGAGCATATGGAGGAAGAGGCAGTTGAAAAGCTGCTTACTGCGGAGCGCCGTGTAAACCTGACGCCGAAATGGATTCGTGCCATCAACCAAGAGATGGTGACAAGCCATATCGTATTGAGTAAGATCATCGAGTATACGCAAGAGGAAGGCTATACTAACGGGGAAATGCATAAAGGCATCTTCACGACAATCCTGCCGGGTGAGCAGGTATCGCCACGTATGCTCGTAACAGAGGTAGTAAACTCGTTAAGTACGGAAGAAGGGAAGTATGTTACCCGCGAAGGACGGACGACGACACCGACATTCATCGGCCAGCTGTTCCTGGACGGGGGCTATGTATTGGTAGCAATCGGCTTCCTATTGTACGGAGCGATTATTTCACTCGTCTATAATAAAGTGAAACAAGCGGGCGTCAAGTCGTTCCACTCGGTGGCCTATGCATTCGTCATCACGCTATTCACTGTGTCGATGCATACAGGGCTGCTTGATCTGATATTTGTCTTGATGTTTGGCTTCGTCGTCTTGGCGTCGTCCATTCAGAGCACGGAAGACAGCAAAAAGCTTGCATAATCAAAGCGATTGGTAGAAGGATAATTCCTTCCGCCAATCGCTTTTTTATTATGCGTTGGTTCAGATGTAGGCCAAATGGGGTGATTCGCGCAATAGGGTGCCGAATTCGCGCAATAGTCCCTGAAATTCGCGCAATGGCGACCCATTTTCGCGCAATCACCCTCGAAATTCGCGTAATGCAATGAAAAAGCGCTGTCCTATTTCGACGTGTTTTCCAGCGAGCGCATGATGAATGTAGCGAACTGCTGGCGTGTCACCGGGCTGTACGGACTGTAGAGCGTCGCCGTTGTACCGGTTGTGATCCGGTGATGATAAAGGGTGGCGATGTTTTTGTACTGATGATAGGAACCCACCGTACCGATGTCGGTGAATGTCATATCACTTGTGCCCTGTAAACCAAAGCCTTTCACAAGCGCCTGTGCCATCTCCCCGCGGCGCATGGGGGCATCCTTTGCCGCCTGCCCATTTTCAAGGCTGAGCAGTCCCAGCTGGTAGGCTGTCGCCATCACGTCATAGCCGTACATACCCTTCTTCAAGTCTGTGACAGAGCTTGGAAGAGTCGCGGATGCAGATGGACTAGTGCCCTTTGCACGCAGCAGCATCATCATCGCGTTCAAGCGGGAGACGTTGGCGGCCGGTTTGAAGGTCTGGTCGCCGTACCCTGTGATGATGCCCAGTTTCGCGGCGTTCAAGATATTTCGATAGTGGCCGTTGCTCGAGCCGACATCCTTAAAGCCGGGGAAGTTTGCAAACGAGCCCTTGTTGCCCTGCTTTGTGACTGTATGTGTTTCGGCACGTGTCATATAGCCGGAACGGTCATGGCGAGTTTCCTCGAATGTCGCTTTTACGGTATATTTCCCGTCTTTTATGCTGCCGGGCAAAAGGATTTCAAACTTCTCGGCATAGCTCGACATCTCATTCGGAGCAGGCGAGAGGCCGACCAATACCTTTTCATAGTTGCCTAGCGGGTTGTTGCCTGCATCCAATACTTGTACACGCAATTTCCCGCGTACCGGCACGTCCCCTGTATTGGTGGCGGTCACTGTGCCACGTACCGCAAATGTCCTCTGCGGCGTGATATTGGCCGTATAGTTCGATGCAGCAAGCTGTACGTTATAGTTGCGCGGTTTGAAGGTGTTCGAACCTTCCAACAGCCACTCCATCGAAGCGGAAAGTACGGCTTCTGCATCCTCCTCGCCCGTTGTTTCACTGTAGGCTCTTCCGGAGTCCCCCTGCCAGCCGCCTTCATGTTTCTCTACACCGACGTAGTCATACATTTTAAAAGGTGCATGGACGATGCGGCCAGCGCCGTGTTCCAGAGCGAATAAGGCACCGGACTGGCCCTTTTTGATGTTGGCGGGCTTATCCGTCCAGCTATAGCCCGAAACGACGAGCAACGGCTTGACGGAAGGCTTCCAGGGCTGTACGACTTCATACCATTCGGTTGCCGACTCCGTTAGGCGGATTGAGTTGCGTCCGAGCTTTTGATAAGCCTTCGTCAAAATCGGATGTGTGACGCCTGGTGTATTGGTGATGGCTGCATCGCGCAGCTGGACATCATCAATGAAGCGGGTCTGGAAGATTTCCGTCAGGTTGTCCCATTCCCACACCCACGTTAGCGTATCAAAGATGAGCGGTGTCAAATCCAAATCGGAGGGGCTCTTTGCCACCTTCGCCAATTCATTGCGGGCTGTCGCATACAAGATCTGCACATTGCCGCCGCCGTAAATATAAGCCTTCACATTTTCCCGTTGCTGGTGGTTCATCAAAACGGAATACGGAAAGACGATTGCATCATATTTGTTCAATGCCTCCAAGCTGTTGAGCTCATTGTGGCTCATTTTGGCAACTTGAAAGCCTTCCTCTCGGTAGAAGTAATACATCTTCAATGCCTTGTCATTGATCGGACTGTATTTTACCTTTGCGGACACGTCAACTGGTCGTGTCGCATAAGGAAGGGTAATGGCATTGGCTTTCCCCGGGTTCGTGGAAAGGGAGTAGTCATTGATGACATCGGAAAACAGAATGCCGACCTTCTGCTCCGAATTTGCCTCGCCGTGCTGCGGCATGGCAATGATGCATGCCAGTAGGGCGATGAGGGGGATGAATAATTTTTTCATAGGGTGGTCTCCTTTGTGCTGAATTTCCTATCCTTCGTATTGTAAATGATTGTTAAATGGTTTGGAAGATGTTTCCTTGTTTTTGGGGGTATTCTGGAGGCGAGTTTTTCTCCGGACAGGCGGTGGACCACTGTGAAAGGGGGTGGCCTAGGCTAAAAGGACTGATTCGCGCAATAGGGGGCCGAATTCGCG
>JBJEFP010000087.1:6209-15320 GCA_051874195.1 Lysinibacillus sp.
CTTATTTTGTCGTTTCGAGAATGTCCACGTACGGCTTGTTTACATAGGCGGCCGGCAGCCCCGTTTGTTCGCCGACGATTTCATACCATTCCGGCAGGTGGGAGCTTGTGATGATGACCGGCAAGTTCTTCCGTGTATATCTATACAGCGGTATATTATTCACCGTCGTCGCCATAGGGCGGATGTTCAAGCCGGCCGTATTCGTTAAACCGATTGTGTAAGGGCTTTTGGCCTCTTTAAAGCCAAGATACTTGTCCGCACGGTAGAAGTGTCCTGCCGCCTTTGCACCCCAGTACGGGTCGGATGCATATTTCACATTCATGCCAAGCGCCTTGGAGCCGAATACTGCGCCATGGCCGAATACTGCATTGGCAGGGACGTACTTCTTCCAAATGAACTGATTGATATATTCCAAGATATTTGCTTCGATTGAGTCGAATTTCTTGTTGAGCGGATTCGTATCCGTCACATATAGGCCGAATAAGTTATTCAGGTTTTGTGCGTGGTTGCTCATGCCGTGGTCGCTTTCATGCATGGCAAGGGACAGCACCATCAACGCATTGACGTTGTACTCCTCTTCCATCTTCTTCAGCGTCGAGCCGAGGCCGACCAGCTTACTGATTTTTGTTGCATTCGCATACTTCGAGCTTACTTTTTCGCGTTCAGCCAACGCGTAGTTGATGTAGCGGTCCAGCTCTTCAGCCGTATACTGCGTTTTTGAATAGATCGGCAGGAACTGGTAGTAGTTGTAGTGTGTGAACGACTGGCCATTTCCTGCGAAATAAATGCCGTCCCAGCTATAGTAGGTAGCACCGCTCTGCATTTGAGCCGGCGCCTTGCCGGAAGTATAGCTGCCTGTCACTTTCCCTTCTGTATTCATCAAATAGTGGCGTAGCTCGCCGCCTTCATTTTTATAATAGGAGCGGCCCTTTGATGTAGCGAATGGAATCAATGTGACATCGTCTACAGATACAGTGCCGATTTGTCCCGCCAGGTTCACACGGACGTTCTTGCCATCGCTGCCGGAATACTGCATTTCTGTCCCTGCTGCAACGGCAACTGGGTCATTGATTGTTTCAGATTTCAGGGGGACGTACTTGTTTGTAACGGCATAGCCGAGCCCCGATTTCATGTAGACGATTTTGTCGCCTTTTGTGATGACCTGAGTATCATGATTTGTTATTTGGTTGTAAAGGGCGTCATAGGAAACGGATGTTTTTCCCGTAGAGACAAGCTCCTTGTTTTGGATGGCCTTGATTTCATATACATCGAATTTCGTGTCCGGATCGCCGAGGTATTCATTCAGGCGATAGATGAATGCGGACGTTTGGGCACGGTTCGTATTTTTGCTAGGATAGAAGTATGTGCCATCCTTCATCGGCGTACCTGTAATGATGTTCAGATGCACACCGACCGCCACAGCATGCCGGTATTCGGCCAGAATCTGGGCCTGGTCCTTGAATGTTGTCGGCTTTGGAGCATCTACTGATACGCCGAGATGAGTCAATGCTCGTTCAATCATGACAGCCATATGGACGCGGGTGATTGTGTCGTTCGGTTTGAAGGTTTTTCCTCCATAGCCGGTAACAATACCTGCGGCTGCCGCCTTTTGTATAGATTCGTAATAAGGGGATTTACTAGATACATCAGAAAAATTAGCCGCATTATCCACATTTGGCAGATTTAATGTGACAGCCAGATAATGTGAAAATTCTGCACGTGTTACCATATTACTAGGGTAATAATTTCCTTTATTATCAGCCGTCAGGGCTTCTTTTAGTATTAAATAGCGTAGGCTTTTCTCGTGATAGGTACCTGTTATATCATCGGCAGCGCTTGCAGAGCCGACGAAAGATACCATAAGCAATAGGGCGATGGGGAACAGCAATAACTTTTTCATTCTCTACTTCCTCCTTTAACTATGTTTATAGTACCAAAAACTAGTTTTTAGTAAAAGGGGAAATAAGATAGAGATAAATGCTTAAATTTTCTTTAAAGGATATATTTTTATAGTTTCGTAGGAAAGATAGAATTCCTTTACATAGTTTGGTATCCTTATATGGTAATAAAAGAAGAAAGGAAAAGGAAATGAAGAAAATAAGCAGATTACTAACTTTTATCGTTGCATTTGTCATTGTTCTGGCGCAGGCGGTTCCCGCTTCAGCCTTTCAAACTATAAACGAGCAGTACCCGTTGTCCAGTGGTGTCATGTATAACAACTATACATATAAAGGAAGCAATACCAATTCGATCAATCATTTATCGGTCAATCTAAACGATGCCCATACGAAAGTGACATTGGGCATGCCGGACCCCATTGCATCCCGTCTTCGTACGACGGTGCTCGCCACAAGAAATTCGGTGGAGGGCAACCGGGTAGTCGGTGCGGTGAATGGCGGCTTCTTTAATATGGCAGAGGGCAATCCGTTGTTTTTGATTGCGCAGAACAACCGCATCATCAACGGAGGGGTCGTGTCTGTGGGTGCGGACGAATACGTGAATGTCCCGACTGCCTTCGGAATGAAGGAGAATGGGGAGGCGATCATCGACTACTTCGACTTCGACATCAATCTGACGGCAAATGGCAAGACATATGAGCTGAGCGGGATGAACCGCGAACGGAATAATAAGGAAGTCATCGTTTTCACACCGGAATTCTATAAGGCAGGTACGAATTCAAATCAGTACGGCTATGAAATTATTGTCGATGCAGGAACAAGCACGCGCAATATTCATTTCGGCGATACGATTTCCGGAAAGGTGACCCAGGTGCTGCCTTACGGACAGAACGTGAGCAAAATTCCGGAAAATGGTTTTGTCATTTCCGTACAGGGGGGGTCCCCGTTGAATGCTGATATGCAGAAGTTGACGCCGGGAACGGATGTATCGGTGAACTTCTCCATTGATTCCAAATGGAACAATGCGCAGTTCATCGTGGCGTCCGGTCCGATGCTCGTCCGCGATGGCAAGCGCTATCTGATGATCAGTGAGTCGAGCCCGCGTGCAAAAGAAGTGACGGCTCGTACAGTCGTCGGCATCAGCAAAGATAAGAAGACGGTCCACTTCATCACGGTGGATGGCAAACAGTCGAGAAGCCCGGGAATGAATATGAGCCAGCTTGCGGACTACCTGATCAGCCTTGGTGTCGATACAGCCATCAATCTGGATGGAGGCGGTTCGACGACGATGGGCATCCGGAAATACGGCAGCAATAACGTCGTGTTGGCCAACATTCCTTCTGCAGGTTCGGAACGTGCTGTCAATAGCATCCTGCAGGCAGTCAGCACGGCTCCGACTAGCGAGGCGGCAACCATCAAATATACAAGAACGAATGTAGGAACAATGTTAGTCGGCACGACGTCTACAATCAGTGTGCAGTATGTGCTCGACCAGTATTATAATCCGCTGGCGATAGCGAACGGTACGATGAGCTTCAGCTCGCAGAACGGTACGCTACGGGTGAGCGGCTATAGCTTCACAACGACACAGGCCGGAGATGACCGCATCTATATGGCGCATAATGGCAAGGTCATTCAGTCCTTCCCGGTGAAGGTTGTCGACGGCCCGTCTAAACTGACAATCAACGGCAGCAGCACGCTCGACATGAAGCAGTCGGCAGCGTATAAGATTACGGCGCTGGATGCTGAAGGCAAGCAGCTTGTTTACAATGCCGACCAGGTGAAATGGTCTGTAGAAGGCGGCATCGGCTCCATTTCCAGCAGCGGGCAATTCACAGCGACTAAAGAAGGGCAAGGGAGAATTGTGGCACAGCTCGGTACAACAACAGCGAGCATCCCGGTGACGGTAAAGGCGGCGGGGCTGTTCAAGGACATCCCGGCTGACTACGTCTATGCCAAGGAAGTGAAGTTCCTTGTGGACAATGGATACGTAACGGGCTACGGGGACGGCACATTCAGACCGAACCAGACGCTTTCACGTGCCCATGCGGCGGTCATCATCAGCCGTGTCCTCGGTCTTAATACTGCGAATGTAAAGGATCCAGGCTTCAAGGACGTGACGCCTAGCCACACATACTACAAGGAAATTGCGGCCGTGCAGAATGCCGGCATCATCAGCGGGGTGAACGGTGCATACAATCCGAACAACAACCTGACACGTGCCCAAATGGCAAAAATCGTGGCCAAGGCATTTGAATTGGAGGGCGTGTCGAACATCGAGTTCAAGGATGTGCCGAAAACAAGCTGGGAATATGAATTTGTCCAGGCATTGGCGGCAAACAACATCACGACAGGCTACGGCGGCAACCTCTTCAAGCCGAACGAGTTTATTACACGCATGCATTTCGGCCTATTCTTATATCGTGCGCTGAACTAGCAAGGAGCGAAGGGCGGCCTGCGTGCAGGAGTAGATATAAAAATGGGAATCTCATTCTTGCTGGATGAGATTCCTATTTCATTTCTAGGTATCTTCTATGCTATAATCGCTGTATTAAAAATTATTTAAAGGATGTAGTTTCATGAAAATTGGAATCGTAGGGAATTACGGAAATGATAATAACGGTGATGAATCGATATTATATGGCCTCATCGAACAGGTAAAGCAGACATTTTCCGTAAATAGCGCGGATATTACGGTATTCAGTAATAATACGCAGCAGACATCCGAACAGTACGGTGTCCAAAGCTACCCGTTGTATTATCGAAGCAACAGTCTATACAAGACGTTTTATAAAACGTATCAGACGAATAAAAAGTATGTAGCGAAGTTCGACCTTCTCATCATCGGCGGTGGCGGCATCCTGATGGACTTCTACCGGCGCGAGGCACATTTATATAGTACATATGCGTTGATGGCCAAGCACTGCAGCATCCCCTATATCATCTACGGATGCGGTGCAGGACCGCTCGATACCATCTCGGGGAAGTTCATGATCCGTATGATGTGCCGTTTTGCGGAAAATGTTTCAGTCCGCGATCCGCAGTCTAAAGAACTACTGGAGCGTCTCGGCGTGAAGAAGCCGATTGAAGTGATTGGGGACCCTGCGTTCACCTTGCATCGTCCTAAGCAGGTGTATGCAGAATCGCCGAAGAAAATCGGAATATCCGCAGTTCCTATGTATAATGCCAACTACTGGCCATCCGGGGATGTGGAAAAATACGAATCCTATGTCACAAGCATGGCGGCCAATCTCGACCGTCTCGTGGAAAATAAAAATATAGAAATTACGTTTTTTGCAACGAAGTATCCGCAGGACGTCACCGTGACAAAGGATATCCAAAGAAAAATGCTTCATGCGAAGAAGACGACGATTATCGACCAAAACTTAAAGCCGAACGCACTGATCGATGTTATATCAAAACAGGACCTGATTATTGGTACCCGCCTCCATTCCCTCATTTTGGCGACGGATTCGGCAACACCGATTATTGCGATTTCATATCACCGGAAGGTAAGTGATTTTATGAAACTCATCGGTCTGGAAGAGCGTTGCTGCTCTATAGCGGAAATTACGAATGAGTCCGATATTTTATTGAAAATATATAATACGGTGGAAGCGGATTGGCAGCACATCGTAGAAACCACAAAAGCAACTTCAAAGCAACTTCATGACGAAGCGATGATGGGCAAACAATTGATGATAAAGGCAGTGAAGGCAAATGAAAAAGCTATTAATAATCAGTAATATGTATCCTTCTAAAGAGCATTTATCATTCGGGATTTTCGTCAAAAATCAAGTGGAGGCTTTACGGAAAAGCGGCGTGGATGTGCTCGTTGCAGCGAACGACAATCCTGCAACAGGCAAGAAAAACACCATGATGAAATACGGAAAGTGGGCGATGAGGACGTTATCGACAGCCTTCCGCCACCGTAAATCGATTTCCGTTACACATGCGCATTACGTGTTCCCATCAGGCGTGTTTTCCCTGTTGCTGAAGAAGCTGTTCAAGATTCCGTATATCGTCACTGCGCATGGCGGTGATATTGAACGCATGGCCAAGAAGAGCGAGCGGATTCGCAGCTGGACGGAGCTCATCCTGCAGGAGAGCGACCATGTCATTGCGGTCGGTCCGGTGCTGGCACAGCAGATAGAAAATGACTTTCATATTCCGAAAGAGAAAATCACGGTCTGCAGTATGGGCGTCAATCGTCAGGTGTTCCATCCTGGGGACAAGTCGGCGGCCCGCGCGGCAGTGGGGCTTGAACAGGATGCCTTCATCTACTTGTTTGTAGGGAATGTCATCAAGCAGAAGGGAATCGAGGAGCTGTTGGTTGCCTTTGAAAAAGTGCAGGCGGAAGCGGATCGCAAGGTGAAGCTGGTCATCATCGGTTCTCGCCGTGATACAGCATTTATCGAAAGCATTCAGCCGTTTGTCGATGCTGATGTACAGTTTGTCGATCCTCAGCCGCAGACGGAGCTTGTCAAATGGTTCCAGGCGAGCGATGTCTTTGTATTGCCGTCCCATCTGGAAGGGTTCGGCCTTGTAGCACTGGAGGCAATCGCTTCGGGTACGCCGGTCATTGCATCCCGTGTAGGCGGGCTCGTATCATTGCTAGGTGACGGGGCAGGCCATCTTGTAGAGCCGAACAATGCAACGGATTTAGCGGCGGAAATGATGAACGCTTTCCGTACACCAAAGGAATTATATCGTGACAAACAGGCAGCGGAGGCCATTTTATTTGCGCATGATGAGCAGGAAATTACAAAACGTGTGCTGAAGCTTTACGAATCTGCAGGTAAAGGTGGCGCAGCGCGATGAATAAATTCCTGAAAATTGTCGGTGCAGTCGCTATCATCAATATTGTGGCACGTGTTTTTGGCTTCCTGCGCGAGGCGGTAATCGGGTACCAATATGGTTCTACCCATATAGCAGATGGAATCTTTACCGCCTACACGATTCCAAACTTTTTATATTTAGTAGTCGGCGGTGCATTTACGACGGCGGTCATTTCGATTTATAACAGGAAGACGACCGATCAGTCATTATTTGTGAAGCAGTCCTTCACCATTGTGACGCTTACCGGGATTGTGATGACGGTCATTGTGCTTGCCTTAACGACGCCGATTTTGAATATGTTCTATGGCGATTCCAGTAAGATTACGCCCGAGGACTTTGAGCTGGCCAAGCATCTTTTCTATTGGATGATGCCATCCTCCATCTTGTTGATGCTG
The DNA here is from genome assembly GCA_051874195.1 of Lysinibacillus sp. GTDB lineage: Bacteria > Bacillota > Bacilli > Bacillales_A > Planococcaceae > Lysinibacillus_B. The sequence continues at coordinate 13,342 of JBJEFP010000087.1, forward strand.
GCTTCCTGGTATAGCGGGCTGCTCAATGTCAACTCGAAGTTCCATTTATCAAGCTTTGCGATATTGCTCTATAATATTCTCTTCCTTGTCATTGCAGTTGGATTATCTGAAGTCATAGGTCCGATTTCTTACGGAATCAGTGCCTTCTTCAGTGCAGTGCTCATGGTGTATTTCCTGGCACGCGGCTATCGGAAATTAGATGGACCGCCAGTAGGGGTATCCTTTATTCGTACACAATCGACGCGCGATTTGTGGATCATGGTATTCCCGATCATGATTGGCGGCGGGACGATCCAAATCTATGCCATGCTGCAGCGGTTCTTTGTCGGGGTATTGAGCCTTGGGGATAGCGCCATTTCAGTCGTCAACTATGCATCGCGGCTGACGCAATTCCCACAGTCGATTTTGATTACGGCTGTAACGACGGTCATCTATCCGATTTTAAGCCGTAAAGAGGCGGAGGATAACCACGAATCAATCAAAGGATTGTACGGAAAGGGGCTCCATTACCTGCTGCTTCTTTTGGGGCCGGTGACGATTTTCGCCTATTTCTATGCAGAAAATCTTGTACAGGTTATTTTCGAATATGGAGAATTTACAGCTGCTGACACGGCCATTACAGCGCCGGTAGTATCAATCTTCGTGCTGTCGATGTTTTTCCTGGCAGCCAATACGTACATCACGCGTTTCTACTATGCAAAAGGCGATTCGATGATGCCTGTTGTATTAAGCATAGTAAACGTATTTGTTGTGAATATTGCCGTCATGTATGCCATGGCGGATAGTGCGGGGGTAAGCGCCATTGCATGGGGAACATTGATCAGTTCCATTTCGAATACGGTCATGCTGGTCATCTATGCTTCGGTGAAGTATGATTTGAAGCTTGGCGGCGGAGTGAACAAAAAAGAGCTGCTCAAGCCGGTCATCCCATTCATCGCGCTGACGTTCATCATGTACGTTTCAAGCAAGTACTTTTTATTCGATTACAAATGGATTACTTTCATCGTTGGTGTAACAATCTTTGGTGTGAGTACAGTCATCCTGTACGTAATGTTCCAAATAAAGGAAATAGAACAATTCTATAAAAAATTGAAGTCTAAATTAGTGAAAACGAATTAGCAAAAAAGAGAAGATACCTGCAAATATATCACTTATTTGCAGGTATCGTTTTTTTGTGTAGAATTCCCCTTGAATGATACTATTTAATAATTTATATGGACTATAATCTGTCATACAAATTGTTAAAATTATGACTGAAGTCTTTATTTTGAAAAAAATTTAATATATAATGATTGTACAATATTTGGTAACGCGTGGATTACCAAGCATCTAATAAAGAGAGATAAGGGTGGAGAAATATGGCAAGAGGACGACGGGTTAATTCAAGTGGAGAAAAAAGCAAGCAATTGTTATTGGAGAAGGCAATCGAGCTCTTTTCGGCTCATGGCTATCATCAAACGAAAATTAGCGATATAGTGAAGGCTGCTAATTTAACTCAACCAACGTTTTATCTGTATTTCCACAGCAAAGAATCCCTATTCAACGATCTACATGCAGAGTTCCAGACGCATCTTTATGAAATTCTAGATACGAGTCTTGCGCAGCTGGAGAACGGGGATGACATCCGTATGAAGGCATTGGTCAATTTAAAAGAGCTGTTTTCGTACTTTATGCAAAATCCAAACCTCACGAAAATCGGCTTTTATGAATCAGAGGAAGCCGAAGCTGTCAAAAGTGTAATCGTAGACCGTCTGGTAGAAGCAATTTCAAAACATAACCTTTCATGCTCCGTACTGCATCACGTTGATACTCGTATATTTGTAGAAAGTCTGCTAGGTTCGATTGAGCGCCTGACATTAACGAACCTCTTGACAGGAAAGCGTACGCCTGGAGAACTGGCAGAGGATATTCTCACAATCTACTTTGCGGAACAGGGAGAGCTTGTGACTTGATATGCTTTTCACTAGATAATTGAATCA
>JBJEFP010000087.1:15420-17119 GCA_051874195.1 Lysinibacillus sp.
TGCGGAACAGGGAGAGCTTGTGACTTGATATGCTTTTCACTAGATAATTGAATCAGAGGGATTTTATTAGAAAGCCAGTGCCGGCATGGGCACTGGCGCTTTTTTATTTCTGGAAAAGCATGTGGGCATACAGGCGAAAAGCAGCGGACCGTGCACTGGCAGCCTGGCAGGCAAAACCCCTCCGTAAAATGTGGAGGGGTCGTCAGCGCAGCCTTTATTCTCCTACTGTGATATACAGATAGGAGCCGTTTTTCATCGTACTGTTGCCGCCTTTTATGCTTGGGTGGATCAACAGCATATAATGGGCACCCGGTGTCAATGGCTGCCCGGGCTTTACGAGCACCTGGGAGCCGCGAACCTCCAACTTGGCCTCAACGCGTCCGTCACCGAGCTTCACAAGGGTGATTGCCTCGTCCTGCACGGTCTTTAGTGCATGGTTGAAGTTGACGGTGAATGTCTTTGTTGTCGGCACGCCCCTAAGCGCCTTAAGCTCCAGGTAGGCGGGGAGGGAGGCGGTGACGGCATCATAGTGCGCCTTGTATAATGCATTGTCCGTCGTCTCGATATGGGGCTTGACGCCGATATGGTCGATGGCAGTAGCGGATGGTCCGGCAAATCGCGCCATCGTCAGCTTTAAATAGCTGCCGTCCGATAATTCATAGAAGGATTGCATCGTCCCTTTCCCATACGACTGCTCCCCATACAGGATGGCGGCCTTCTGGTCGACCAAAGCGGCAGCCGTCATTTCCGATGCGCTCGCGCTGTAGCGGTTGATCAGCACGCGTGTATCCTGCGGGAACTGCACGGATTGGCGTTTTGCACGTATGGTGTAGCTGCCGGAAGCATCCTCGTATGTATAGGCGTTTTTGGCATTCGGGAACAGCCCGATCACCTCTTCAGCCGCCGATACATAGCCGCCCCCGTTATTTTGAATATCCAGGATGAAGGACGTCGCTCCCTGCCCCGTCAGCTGGCGGATGGCCTTTTTTATGAGTGCCGCCGCATCGGCCGAATAGGAGGCAAGGGAGATGTACCCTACTTCCCCATAGAGCAGTTTCGTTGTGATGTTCGGCAAGGAGAACGGCTTGCGTACAATGCTTTTTGTAACGGACTGTCCGTTCGGCTTTAAAAATGTCAATGTAACACTTGTATTCTCTGTACCTAAAATGAGGGAAGAAGCTTGGGAACTAGTCATATCGGTTGTCGATTTTCCGTCGATATGCGTGATGATATCCCCGATGGACACTCCCGCCTGATGGGCGCTTCCGTTTTCAATGACATCGGAAATGTAAATCCCCTTGTCGTGCGGTTCGATCACAATCCCGATGCCTACGGAGGTCATGTCAATCGAGTCGGTGAATTCCTTGAATTCCTCGGCTGTAAAATAGGCTGAATAGGGGTCCAGCATATCGATGACCTGCTCGATGGAGTTCGCATCCTGCAATTCCCCCTCCATTTCCCCTACATAGAAGGACTCTACATAACTTTTGACTTCGTCTAACGGAGCTGCACTGATGGATGCCGGTAGTATGAGGAGAATAAACATACATAACAGCCATTGGATTTTTCTCAAAAAATATCACACCTTTATAATTATTACCTATATTATATACCTATTACCATATGATGGCTATTTGATAGAATGATTTTTATTAAATGCGGCGATAGAGGCGGCCCGTGCTAATGAGCAGGGGAAGGG
>JBJEFP010000088.1:0-2064 GCA_051874195.1 Lysinibacillus sp.
TATTACTCAACCGTCACCGATTTCGCAAGGTTACGTGGTTTGTCGACGTCACAGTCGCGGTGTAGGGCTGCGTAGTAGCTGATCAGCTGCAATGGTACGACTGCTACAAGTGGTGTCAGCAGCGTATGGATGCGTGGGATGACAAGCGTATCGCCGTCCTCATCCAGTCCTTCCATTGCGATGAGGCATGCGTTTGCGCCGCGTGCCACGACTTCCTTCACGTTGCCGCGGATGCCGAGCGCTACCTGCTCCTGTGTCACAAGTGCAAATACCGGCGTGCCTTCCTCGATTAAGGCAATCGTACCGTGCTTCAGTTCGCCACCTGCAAAGCCTTCCGCCTGGATGTATGAAATCTCTTTTAATTTCAATGCACCCTCCATGCTTAGGCAGAAGTCCAGGTTACGGCCGATGAAGAATGCGTTGCGGGCAGTTTTCAAATAATCTGCCGCGATTTCTTCCATCACGTCTTTTGAGTCGACGATGGACTGGATGCCGTTTGCAGCAATCGCCAGCTCCTGCTTCAAGTCGAAGTCCATTGCCTTGCCTGCCGCTTTACCTGTTACGTACGCTGCGATGGCAAGAACCGCTACTTGTGCCACATAAGCTTTTGTAGACGCTACAGCAATCTCAGGGCCTGCATGCAGTAATAGCGTGTGGTCCGCTTCACGAGAAAGCGTAGAGCCTGCTACGTTTGTAATCGTTAATGCCGGGTGGCCAAGCTCCTTGATTTTCACAAGTACCTGGCGGCTGTCGGCAGTTTCGCCTGATTGGGAGATGAAGATGAACAATGGCTTTTCAGAAAGCAGCGGCATATTGTAGCCGAACTCACTTGAAATATGCACTTCTACCGGAATGCCCGCGATTTTCTCAAAATATTGTTTTCCTATAAGTCCTGCATGGTAGCTTGTGCCTGCCGCGATGATATAGAGACGGTCAGAAGCAGTGATGGCATCTAAAATCGACTGCTCGATGACAAGTTCTTCACCCTGCTCGTATGCTTGGATGATTTTACGGACAACGCCCGGCTGCTCATCCATTTCCTTCAGCATGTAGTGTGGGTACGTACCCTTTTCGATGTCGCTTGCATCTAGCTCAGCTGTGAATGGCGCACGTTCCACCGTTTGGCCTTCTAGCGTCGTAATCACTACGCTATCTTTCTTCACGATGACTACTTCCTGATCATGAAGCTCGATGAACTGGTCCGTTACTTGTAGCATCGCCATTGCATCGGAAGCGACTACGTTGAATTCCGCGCCTACGCCCACTAATAGCGGTGATTTGTTTTTCGCTACATAGATTGTTTCAGGGTCTTCGTTATCAAGTAGCGCAAGTGCATATGAACCGTGCACCAGGCCTAGCGTCTTGCGGAATGCATCCACTGTCGATAAGCCCTCTTTTGAGAACATCTCCACCAATTGGACGATGACTTCTGTATCTGTGTCAGACTGCATTGCCACATCTTTTAAATACGCTTTTTGTAGCAGGTGGTAGTTTTCGATAACCCCATTGTGTACAAGCGTAAAGCGGCCTGTTGTAGATTGGTGAGGGTGCGCATTCGATTTGTTCGGCACACCATGTGTCGCCCAGCGTGTATGGCCGATGCCAATCTGCGCTGCTACATCACTGTCCACTGCTTGGCGCAGGTCGGCAATGCGGCCCTTTTCCTTGAAGACTGTCACGCCTTCCTCGTTGTGTACGGCAATCCCCGCTGAATCGTAACCGCGGTATTCCAGCTTCTCCAAGCCTTTTAATAAAATTTCCTTTGCATCTACTGTTCCGTTATATCCTACAATTCCACACATATTTATAATCCTCCGTCCGCTACCTCACACCCGCCTCTCCCCATAAAAAGGGAATAGGAAACTAGACTACGGGTGAATCTATTTCTGCCGTTCTGTCTAACGCGCAAAATAGACCTTGTAGCTTTTTTATTTTTAGTTTGGGTGCCTATCCGTTTTTTTGTGCAGCAAATTGCTTTACTGTTTTAAAACGAATGTTACAATCGGGCACTGTCGATCGGGAGGCATCCGCCGAATGTTCGATAAACCTCCACCTCGTCAACTA
>JBJEFP010000089.1:0-2061 GCA_051874195.1 Lysinibacillus sp.
GCCTTTTCTTCATTGCCCGAGAAGATGGCCGAGCTTAGGCCGTAAATCGTATCATTCGCAAAGCGGATTGCTTCTTCATCCGATGATGCTTTAATGATCGGCGCGACAGGACCGAAAATTTCATTCTGCGCCAGATCGCTGTCATTGCTTACATTGCCGAAAATCGTCGGTGTGATGACATTGCCGATTACTTTTCCTTCCAGCAGCACCTCTGTATTTTCCGCTTTTGCCTTATTGATAATCTCTTCGATTTTCTTTACCTGCCGATTGTTGATAATCGGACCGATAATCACTTTATGGTCGCGTGGGTCACCGTATGGAATGCGCTTTACGCGCTCCACAAATTTTTCGACGAATTCATCGTACAAATCTTCATGCACGACCATGCGGTTTGTAATCATGCAGATCTGGCCCTGGTGCAGGAACTTCCCGAACACCGCCGCTTTGACGGCCTGGTCCACATCGGCGTCGGACAACACGACAAACGGCCCGTTGCCGCCGAGCTCGAGTGCCACACGCTTGAATTGGCCGCCTGCAATCTCGCCTATACGGCGTCCTACCTCCGTCGATTCTGTAAAGCTTACGAGGCGGACGACCGGATGCTCGACCATGACATCCCCGATGATTGATGACTTCGTGAGAATGCTTTGGAACACCCCGGCTGGAATGCCCGCTTCCTCAAATGCCTTTGCAATGACAGAACCGGAGGCGAGGCTCACCTGCAAATCTGCTTTATGCACGACTGCATTGCCCAGCGCCAAAGCAGGGGCAATCGTCCGCATCGATAAATGCAGCGGGAAGTTGAACGGTGCAATGGAGCTTACCACACCGAGGGGCAGGCGGTGCATTTCATTAATCTTGCCCGGGATGACAGACGGCTCCGTCCGCACTTCAGACACACGGTCCACCATCGTTAATGCCTCCTTCAGTATGGCGATGGTATTGTCTGTTTCGACACTTGCCTTGATAAAGCTGGAGCCCGATTCGATGATCAGCAATTCAATGATTTCCTCACGATGTTCCTGGAAGTAGGCGAGCACCTTCGTCATGACATCCCGGCGCAGCTCCGCATCCTTTGCCCATGCACGGTAGGAGGCGTGGGCAATCTCAAAGGCTTCCTCGATCTGCGGCAATGTACAAAGCTTCACAGTGGCCAGTACTTCTTCATCGTATGGATTTGTAATATCAAATGTCTGTTCTGACTGGCCATCCACCCACTGGCCGTTTATATAACTTTTGTTGAGCTGTGTATAGTTTGACATATCTGTTCCTCCTTTGTGATAGTAGGTTTTCCTGTAGCAGCTTAAAAGCATTGAATCACATATTTTTAAAAGAAATGTAAAAATGTGCCATTGCCACCATCCCCATTTCTATAGATTGAAATCATTTCATTGGTGCAATCAAATATACTGTCACCTCTTACAAAAGCGCTTCAAACATGGTAAGGCGCTATTCTTATAAATGATCACATACCCGTTTCCAAGTCCCTCGCCCCCTTAAGAGCAAAATGTGCTATAATGGATGGAAGGAAAATACTAATAAGTGTGAATATTGAATTAGAATAATGGAATAGGAGAATCAACATGAGAAATATCAACCTTTTATTGGTCGAGCACAGTCAGATGGAGAGTGAACGGCTCATATTACGCCCGGTTTCGTTTGATGATGCGGAGGATATGTACGAATATACATCGGATGAAGAAACGACACGTTTCCTTTATGAGCCACATAAAGATTTGAATCAGACGAAAAGCGTAATAGCGAACTACTTCATAAAAGAGTCCATCGGTAAATACGCAATGGTGGTAAAAGAAACCAACAAAATGATTGGGGCTATCGAGTTTAGAGTACATGACTATAACAAAAGCGGCGAACTGGGCTATACATTAAACCGGCATTATTGGGGTAAAGGCTACGCAACGGAAGCAGGGAAATTAATACTCGAATTAGCCTTCAATGTACTCGATTTGGAACGAGTATTTGCAGAATATGATGTGAGGAATAATGCTTCCGGGAAATTGCTGAGTCGCTTAGGGATGACACATGAAGCTACCCTTCGTA
>JBJEFP010000090.1:0-16993 GCA_051874195.1 Lysinibacillus sp.
CCGCTCCTTCCAGCCGACTGGGCCAGCTTTGTGAGATAATATTGCTCCTCCCTCAGCATATGGTCGGCCATCGAGACAGTGAATACGTCTAAAACTTCGGCACTCAACTCCAGCTCCTCCAGCTCTTTCAGGAAGGTCTTGAACAGCCCCATCTCCACCTTGACCTGTCGGTTAAACCTTTTCATGGCCGGAAATTTATCGAGATGGGTGCGCAGGAAGCCCGTCAATTCAAGGGCTTTCATATAAAATTGTTCAAAATGCTTTGTAAAGTCAGCGCTTTTTTCCTTCAGCCTCTTTTCCACCGCGTCCATCCGGTCATTGATTGCTCCTGCATGTCCCGAGGCATCCAGCAGCCAGAGCAGATGATGATGCAGTTCATGGAAGATTGGAGGCGCCTCCCCTTTCTTTAAAAACCCTAGGACACGCTCATACTCCTCCAATTCATTCACCATATGATTGATGAAGGAGGGGGTAAGATGGATCTTCATCTCCCCTGTCAGGTGACGCTTGATGATGGAAAGCTTGAAGGCCTTCAGTTGCTTGACCGGTTCCTCCACCGTCTCGGCAAAAGCGACGGCATTGCCGTCATCGAGCGTTTTTGCCTGCTGGAGCAATTGGTCGAAGCGCTGAATAAAACCATTCGCCTTTTCAATATCTTCTTTTTGCGAGGGATAGAGTGAATCATGAATGAAGCGGGAATGGTCCCCGAGCACCTGAAGCCAGAATTTATGTTCGAAGGTGGCAGTTTTCAAGTAGTTCGACAGGCTGCATGCATCTCCTTCTCTCTATACTTCGTACCACTCTATGCGGCGTTCCAAGACTATATACCGTAAAATGAAAAGCACTTCCCATCATTTTTACGTTGATGGGAAGTGCTCATTGGTTTTCGAATAATATGAGGCTTTTTAATGGCTTGTTTGGGATGATGCGGCAACGGCTTTACCACCGCATCCATGCTAAAAGGAAGTCAAGCTAATACCGACACATCGTGTGGCAACGCTTGACTGACTCACATCGTGAAAGAGGAGCTCGGACTAAAACCGCGACGTCGTGTCGCAACGTCCGAGTGACCCGCTTCCTGCGGGCCTACATCATTCCTGGCATGCCGCCGCCCATGCCCATGTCTGGCATGCCTGCGCCAGCTGGTTCTGGGATGTCCGCTACGACTGCTTCTGTTGTCAGGAACAATGCAGCTACTGATGCAGCGTTTTGTAGAGCGGAGCGTGTTACCTTCGCTGGGTCTACAACGCCTGCTTCGATCATGTTCACCCATTCGCCTGTTGCTGCGTTGAAGCCGACGCCCACTTCTTCGCGTTTTAGGCGGTCAACGATGATTGAACCTTCAAGGCCTGCGTTTTCAGCGATTTGGCGTACTGGCTCCTCCAATGCGCGAAGGATGATTTTCACACCAGTCGCTACGTCGCCTTCTACAGTTTCAAGCACTTTTTCCACTGCGCTGTATACGTTTAGAAGGGCAGTACCACCACCTGATACGATACCTTCTTCTACCGCTGCACGTGTAGAGTTCAATGCGTCCTCGATGCGTAGCTTGCGTTCTTTCAATTCTGTTTCTGTTGCAGCACCGACTTTGATGACTGCTACACCGCCAGCTAATTTCGCCAGGCGTTCTTGTAATTTCTCTTTGTCGAACTCAGATGCTGTATCTTCAAGCTGTGTGCGGATTTGTGCAACACGTGCTTCGATGTCCGATGTATTGCCTTCGCCTTCGATGATTGTTGTGTTGTCTTTTGACACGACAACTTTTGATGCACGTCCAAGGGAAGTGATGTCAGCTAACTTCAAGTCAAGACCAAGCTCGTGTGTAATCACTTGACCGCCAGTCAGGATGGCGATGTCTTCTAGCATCGCTTTACGGCGGTCACCGAATCCCGGCGCTTTTACTGCCACTGCATAGAAGATGCCGCGCAATTTGTTCAATACTAATGTAGCCAATGCTTCGCCTTCTACATCCTCAGCAATGATCAGTAATGGGCGGTTTGTTTGTTTCACGGATTCTAATAATGGCAGAATATCTTGGATGTTAGAAATTTTTTGATCTGTCACTAAAATGAATGGGTTGTCCAGTACCGCTTCCATCTTGTCAGTATCTGATACCATGTAGTGAGAAAGGTATCCACGGTCGAACTCCATACCTTCTACAACATCTAGTTCTGTTGTAAATCCGCGTGATTCTTCGATTGTGATGACACCGTCGTTACCCACTTTTTCCATAGCGTCCGCGATGTATTGGCCGATTTCTTCATCAGATGAAGAGATTGCTGCTACTTGTGCAATCGCTTCCTTGTTTTCTACCGGACGTGAAATCGTTTGTAGCTCAGTCAATGCAGCAGCAACCGCTTTGTCGATACCGCGGCGGATACCTACAGGGTTTGCACCGGCTGTTACGTTCTTAAGCCCTTCACGGATCATCGCTTGTGCCAATACTGTTGCAGTCGTTGTACCGTCACCGGCGATTTCGTTCGTTTTAGAAGCGACTTCTGCTACTAATTTTGCACCCATGTTTTCATATGGGTTTTCAAGCTCGATTTCTTTCGCGATGGAAACACCGTCATTTGTGATTAATGGAGAACCGAATTTTTTCTCTAATACTACATTGCGTCCTTTTGGCCCAAGCGTTACCTTTACGGCGTTCGCTAATTTATCAACACCAGCCGCCATTAATGAACGCGCTTCTTCTGAGAACTTAATGTCTTTTGCCATTTGAAATACCCTCCTAAAATGTCGATCTTCTTTATATGGAATCTGTTGCACATGGGAGCACCATCATTTCCGCGGTGCTTCGTGCTATACGAATAAAAATGTCTGAATTAAGCTAGTACTGCTAAAATGTCGCTTTCACGTAGAACCAAATATTCTTTGCCGTCGTATTTCACTTCTGTGCCTGCGAATTTAGAGAAGATAACTTCATCGCCAACTTGCACGTCAAGCTCTACACGGACGCCGTTGTCCAGGACACGTCCTGTACCGACCGCTACGATTTTACCTGTTTGTGGCTTTTCCTTCGCTGAGTCAGGTAATACAAATCCTGAATTTGTTGTAACCTCTACCTCAACTGCTTCGATAATGACACGATCACCTAATGGTCTTAACAAGTGAAACACCCTCCTACAAATTAATATGATATGATTATTTTATTAGCACTCAGCTCAACAGAGTGCTAACACAATTCTTATATTAATGAATTCCTGTTTTTTTTGCAAGCGAGAATACCAAAAAATTTTGTTTTCTTCCCATATTCCTCTAGAATGGAGATAACGCTTATATATCATAGTCAATGACAGAAGGAGTTATTCGTTTTGGAATCAACAATTACTGAAAAGAAAAAGACTTACAAAACGGCATTTTTCATATTGCTGACGTACATTTTCGTCTTTCAATTATCCGCGCTCCTGCTCCGTCTACCTGGTGCCCAGGAATTCGTACTCGGTCTAATAGACGCACCGACAGAGGAAAAGGGTTCCATTTTGGCTGGATGGTGGTCATTTATCTTCGGGATTCTTTCCCTGATCATTATTGGGCTGCTTGTCCTGCGCGACAAGAATTTCTTTACTATCTATGAAGGAAAAAAAGCCTCTACAACCGAGGCAATCGGCTGGGGAATCATCGGTTTCTTCATGGTGTTTGTCGGACAGATCATCGGGTCTGCCATCGAAACGGCAATCGGCATCGAAGCCGGCTCAGAAAACACGGCCACTCTAGTGGAGGTTGCAAAGTTGGCGCCCGTCATGATACTCGTCATCGCCATCATCGGACCGATTTTGGAGGAATTCGTCTTCCGCCGCGTGGTGTTCGGATCTTTCATCCAGACACAGGGCTTCTGGCTCTCTGCTATTATTAGTTCCGTCGTTTTTGCGGCAATCCATTTTGACTTTACCCATATTTTGCTGTATACAATCTGTGGACTGATCTTTGCCTTCCTTTATTACAAAACAAAGCGTTTACTGACATCCATTGTCGCGCACATTTTACTGAACAGCTTTGTATGCATCGTGAATCTGAATGCAGATAAGCTGCAGCAAATCATCGATAATATGCCGAAATGAAACAAGGCCTCCCACGGGAGTCCTTGTTTTTCTTTCTTATATCATGTCAGGAATAGATGGTGCATGTGGGGCGTATCATTTGAAGAAAGCCTTACCTGGCCTCCCTCGGTGCCCTTCCCTTCTTTCCACGCCTGACCCGTCTCCTCAATTTTTCATCCAGCCCGCCTGTTCCGACGATGACGGCGGCGATGATGAGCAGGCAGCCGACATACTGCTGCATATGCATCTCCTCCCCAAGGAAAATATAAGCCCCAATCAATGCGAAGATCGTATTGAAGTTAGTGAAAATGGCACTCTCTGCTGCCCCGATATGCTTGATGGCAATATTGTACAGGCTATGCCCGATCGCCGTCGCCAAAACGGCGGACGTGATGAAGATGGCGATTATGGAAAGGTCGACCCGGTGGAACTGTTCATAGGCCCTCGCATCGTATAGGAGCCCCATTGCGATGAGCACGGCAGAACCAATCGTCAGCATATAGGCCGTCATTAAAATGGGGGGAAGGACCTCTGTGCCTTTTCTTATAGCGAAGAAGCTGAAAGCCTGCAGGAAAATCGACAGGAAGACAAATAAATCACCGAGCTCCAAGGAGGTCAGATTCGTCACATCATCGACCACCGCAATGCCGATACCGACAAACCCCAAAATAAAACCGATTGTCTTCCATACTGTAAAGGTGGACGCCCGGAACACAATTGCTATCAATGCTGTAATCAACGGGCTTAAACCGCAGATGAGCGTCGCCTTTGTCGCCGTTGTTTCCGCTATTCCGACGGCCATAAAAAAATGATGGCATACGACGCCGAAAAATGTGGCCACGAAAATCGGCTTCCATGGCATGTTGGGTACCGAGAGCTTTTGCTTGAATAGCCATAATAATAGGAACACGGTCGCCCCGGCAACGAAGATCCGACCCCCCTGCATGATCAACGGCTCAAAATTAGCCGTCAATACTTTCAGCATCGTCACATTCAGCCCCCAGCAAAGCATGACGAAAATCAATATGGCATACACATGTACATTCTTCACAGACTTCACCCCTCCCCTATAAATGCAACCCTTGCCGGACTGGCACGAGCTAATGCTTCCCTATGTGTAAAAAAAGCAGGCGGAGTCGAAAGGACCCCGCCTGCCTTTATGCTATTCTACACCGAGCAAATCCGGTAAAAATGTAGAAATGGCTGGAATGTATGTTACCAACAACAGGACGATGATGGCCGCCGCAATAAATGGCATGGTCCCTCTTGAAATCTCCATGATATTGGATTTGGAGTAGCCGGCCGCTACATAGAGGTTCAGTCCCACTGGTGGTGTAAATAGGCCGATTGCCAGGTTGATCGTCATGAATACGCCGAATACAGTCGGATCCACTTCCAGCATCGTCATGATCGGCAACAGGATTGGCACAAAGATATAGTATGCCGAAATGGCATCGATGAACGCCCCAGCAATCAATAAAACGACATTGATCAATAATAGAATCATGATTTTATTATCTGTAATGCCCATTATTGCATCCGAAATCGTCTGGGCAATTTGCTCTGTCGTGACTATGTATGCAAATACCGAGGCGGCACTGACAATCAGCATGACGACCGCCGTCTGGACGGAAGCCTCCCTGAAGACCACCGACAGCTTGCGTAGATACCCTTTCGGCGAGATGACCAGCCCGACAATCAAGCTGTACACCACCGCCACCACTGCCGATTCAGTAGGAGTAAAGATCCCTCCATAAATACCTCCGAGGATGATGATGGGAATCATCAGGCCGGGTAGCGCCTTCAAAAAGGCATCCCATCGTTCCTTGCCCGTATGCTTGCGGAAGGCTGCCGCCTCTGCAGGAACGAACAGGCCCTTCCTAATATCACGTGCACGCACATATAAAGCGGCCATGTAAAGAGCGACCCCCACCAGGATGCCGGGAATGATGCCCGCCATGAATAGGCGGTTGATGGTAATCGGCATCTGGCTCCCTGCGACGAGCGCAAAGATGATGAAGGCAATCGATGGCGGGATGATGATTCCGATGGCTCCGGCCGAGGCCACGAGCCCGCCGGCCGTTTCCCTGCGGTAGCCATTTTTGACCATGGCCGGAATCAGGATCCCCCCAATGGCAGCGACCGTCGCCGGACCTGAGCCCGAGATGGCGGCAAAGAAAATGGCTACGATGACTGTCACCAATGCAATACCGCTTTTGCGATGGCCCACTAGCGACTGTGCAAAATCAATTAAACGCTTCGATATCCCGATATGCTCCATGATGACGCCGGCCAAGATGAAGAACGGAATGGCCAACAAGGTGAATTTCGCCACGCTCGTATACATGATGTCCGTCAGCACTTCAAAGCTGCCGGCTCCATTGTCCAAAAACAGGACGACCATCGAGGAGACACCCAGCGCTATGGCAATCGGGGTACGTAGCATAACGAGTAGGATGAACACTCCGAACAAAATTAACGCCGTCATACTGTTTGGTCCCCCTCTTCCAAGGCCGTCTTACCCTTTAGAACATTCTTCGCCTCTTCGAAAATGACCTGAATCGTGCGGACTACACACATGAATGTACCGATCGGCAATGCCAACGACAATATCCATTGCGGCATTCCCAAGGCAGGCGTTTTTTGTCCCATCTTCATCTGGAACTGCACCATCTCTATACCGTACCAGCAGAGGACGCCGAACAGCAATAGCCCCATCAGGCCCGTAAAAAAGACGATGAATAACCGAACCGCCCGATTTCCCTTGTCAAAGAAAAGCGTAAAGCCGAGATGGGCATATTTGCGCACTCCGACCGCCGCTCCGAGGAATGTAATCAGCACCAGCAGATTGATCGTTACCTCTTCTGTGAAAGAAATCGAAACCCCTGCCAGGTTCCTCGTTACTACATTTAAGAAAGTGATTGCCGTAATCGCCGCAAATGTGACTACCAGGACAACCTCCTCAAAATACCCTAATACCTTCATATCCGTAACCTCTTATTCTCCTTTGAATGCCTTAAGTAGATCTTCACCCCAGATATCCGTATACTTCTCGTAAATCGGCTCTGATGCATCTTTGAAAGCCTGCAGCTGTTCTTCCGACAATTCGTTCACTTTCATGCCTTTCGTTTTCAGTTCTTCCAGCTGTTCGGCTGCCCGTTCACGGTTGAGCTCCACTTGGTAGGCCGCTGCCTCTTTTCCTAAACGCTTGAATAGCTCCTGGTCCTCTTCGCTCATGGAGTCGTATAGCTCCTTGTTGATTCCCAATACAAGCGGATCGTAGGAGTAGTTCCACAATGTCAGATAATCCTGCACCTCATCGATTTTGGATGAATGGATGACATCAATCGGGTTTTCCTGGCCGTCGATCGTCCCTTGCTGAAGGGCCGTGAATACTTCCGACCAAGTCATTGTTGCCGGATCAGCGCCGTACTCTCGGAATAAATCCGTATACATTGTGATGCCGGGAATCCGTATTTTCATGCCTTTCAGATCTTGTGGAGCCTGGATTGGTCCATCGTCATTCGTTATTTGACGGAAACCGTTCTCCCCATAGCCTAAAGCGACCACATTCTTCTCCAACAGAAGGTCGGAAAGCATGTCCCCGCCTTTTCCTGCAAATGCAGCATCCACTTCATCTAAAGAGTCGAACAGGAACGGCGCACTTACTACACCGAACCGTTCATCCAAAATGGAATAAATGATCGTCGAGTTGAACGTCAAGTCAATCGAGCCTTTCGCCAAACCTTCAACCGCTTTGGCAGAATCGCCGCCTGACAGCTGTTCATTGCTATACACTTCAATCGAGATGCGCCCATCCGTCTCTTCTTCGATATCATCCGCCAACTTTTGCGCACCCGCGAACCAAGCTGTCGTATCCGCCACTGTCACGGACATCTTCAAGTCATATTCTTTGCCCTCTGCATCCGCAGATGAACCGTCTCCATCATCTCCGCAAGCTGATAATAAAGCCGACAGGGCCAACACTGGAATCAATGCCCATTTTTTCTTCGTAACCTTCACTTCTTGAATCCCCCTCAATTTCTGCTCGTTATGTAACAGGACATTTGTACTCTGTAAATTTTTGGATAAACCTGCTTTCAGCACTATGCTACCCCTTTTACAAATATAGATAATTTTATTATTCTGAAAAATTAAATTATATGTCAAAAGGAACATATTTTTTCACAACACGATAATTATTTTTGTCCTATTAAACAAAAAGGCTACTTACCTATGTAATGTTGCTTATACAAAAAAAGTGCAATATACAAGGAGGCTTGGTCTTTTATGTTGTGTAAATCTACCTGAAGCGCCTGCTCGATTTTCTTTATTCTGTACTTCAGGGTATTTTTATGGATATGCAATTGATCCGCCGTATCTTTCATCGATTGGTTGCTATTCAGCCATACTTCTAGGTTCTTCAGCAATTCGGATTCGTATAGGATTGGACCTAGCATGCGCTTTATATATTCTTCACGTTGCTGCCTCGTACTATTGAGCAGCAAGAGTTCAAGCTTCAAGTCCTCTTCGAACACGATGGCTCTTTCAGCCGAGCAGACTGCCAGAGCCTTGACAGCCTCCTGGTAAGATTGGGTCAATTGAGGTAGCGGGGAAACCTTCCCGACACCGATCTTCACATGGGCATGCGTCAGCTTTGTCAGCTTTTGATGTAATAGCAGCAAGGCCTCCTCCAATTGGGTTCGGGCTATTTTCGGGATGAGGAGGACCACTTGATTGATGTTCCACCTTGTCATGAGTAGTTGAGGGTGAATCATCTGGGTATGTATCAGATGCCGAATGACTATCGCCTCTATTTCCGTATCCACCTCAATGATGGCGGCCCTCTCATAAATGTCTTCCAGCTGCAATCTTTCAAGCTGTTGCACGATTGCTTCCTTCGTCAGTTGCCCACCCAGCAGCTCTGTCAGAAAAAGCTTCACCAATTGTGTTTCCGGATTATAATCTTCGCTGAGCAAGGCCTTTTCAATCAGCATTTCCGCCATTTTCGTCATGATTTTGCTATAAGGCTCAACCTGCGCAATCGGCCCTTCTATCCCCAGCACCCCCAGCGGGATTTCATCTATTAAAAGGGGGGTCAGAATCTCTTCCCTTGCCCCCTGAAGGCTTTGCGCTTGTAGATGGGAGATATAAACGGGTCTACGGTCCCGGCCGACAGGAGGTACGCCCTCATGGAATTGGTTGAGCCTCGTTTCCTCCGTCCCAGCGATAATGAATCCATTCGTGTCGCTAATAATAATCGGGGCATCAATCAATATTCGTAGCTCCTCCAAAAGCCGCTTGGCAATCATTTGAATGTCCATCATGTTAACACCTGCTTAAATTCATAATTTTCTAACTATTAATGGCAAAAAACTAAGGATTACCTCATTACAGGCATCCTTAGTTTTTCTGAATTTCTTCCATTTTTCTTTTCTGCTCCGCCAGCAATTCCTCCACTTGGAGCTGCTGCTCGCGCTCCTGTTCGTCACGGATGCGCTGCTGCTCCGCCTCAACATACTTGCGGTAGCCTCTACGTGAAATGACGATGCTCACTTCATATAAAATGAAGAGCGGCACTGCCACAATCAGGTTCGATATGAAGTCGGGCGGCGCCAGGAAGGCAGCCAGTACGAACAGGACGAAGTACGAATACTTCCTGAACTTGACCATCAAATCCGGATTCAATATCCCGATCCGGGCCAGGAAAAGTGTGACTACCGGCAGCTGGAAGACCAAGCCGAACGGCAACACGAGCTTAAATAGAAATGAAAAGTATTCATTGATTCCAATCGTCTGCTCTATTTCCAAATCCGTGGACAGGCTCGTCATGAAGCTCATCACGTATGGAAATAGGACGAAATAGGAAAATGCGATTCCCAGTAGAAACAGGAAAAACGCATACGGGATGTATTTGAGCGTTGCCTTGCGCTCCGACTCAAGCAGACCTGGCGTGATAAACGACCATAGCTGATACAGCAATATCGGTACGGTGAAGACCAGGGCCAGGCTGAACATCACTTTCAAGAAGACAGCGAGTGTATCGGTCGGGGCAAAGGCATTCAGCGTAAACTGCGCCGCCTCATCGCTGTACTGGATATATTTAATAATGGGCTCGGTCAAGAAAAAGCTCCCCACGAGGGCTAGTACAAAAAATAGCGCCGTTACCACGAGGCGGCTTCTCAACTCTTCCATATGTTCTACTACAGTTAGTTCCTTTGGATTCATAAAATCGACATCCTCGACTTACTTGATTGAATCGTTATCTTTATGATCGATAACCTTCTTCTTATCGTCGTCATCGTCGGCCAAACCTTTAGTAGCGTTTTTGAACTCACGAAGCGTCGACCCCATCGCCTTTCCAAGCTCGGGCAGTTTCTTCGGTCCGAAAATCAGCACAGCTACAACGCCGATGATGACCAGGCTTACTGGTCCAATCGCATTTAGATGCACAACCATTACAGCCACCTCCTCTATTATATGTATTATTTTACCGTAAGACGTAAGTTTTTGCTATTAGATTAAATGTGAATAATTTACGTCATTCACTATTACGGATCAGATAAATGAGGGCCTGCAGCTCAACCGACAAGTCGATATTCATCAGCTTCATCGAGTCAGGTACTGTAAGTCTGATAGGGGTGAAGTTCAAAATCCCCTTTACGTTCATATTCGCCAGCCGGTCTGCCATCGTCTGTGCCGAGCGGGATGATACGGTTAAAATGGCCAGTTCCGCCCCGTACTTCTCATACATTTCCTCCAGCCGGTCTGGATGAAACACGGGGATGCCACTGATGTCTGCCCCCTCATACGGCGCCTTCGAATCGAATGCCACAACGATACGGGTGTTGTGGTTCTTTTGGAAATTGTACTTCAGGAATGCATTCCCCAAATTCCCGACCCCGATCAATGCTACATTTGTCGCCTCATCTTGATCTAACGTTTGCCTGAAAAAAGATAGCAGATGCTGCACATCATAGCCATAGCCCTTTTTTCCAAGAGCTCCGAAATATGAAAAATCCCGGCGAATCGTCGCTGGATCAATCTTCATTGCATCACTTAGTTCTCGTGATGAGATGCGCTTCTTCCCCTCTTGCGCAAAGTTCTGAAGAAAACGGTAATAGAGAGGAAGCCTTTTCGTAGTTGCCTGAGGAATTTTATATTCTTTGTTCACATATGTTCCTCCTACAATCAAATGGAAATCGTTTTAATCTTACTAAACATATAGAAACAAGTAAAGCACCTATCATTGCACCTGATAGTCCCATCCAGTAAACTAAAGGGTGAATTGAGGTGTAGAAAATGATTGTATTACAAGTGAATCAATTATATAAATCATTCGTGACCGACGAGATATTGAGCGGTGTCAAGCTCGAGGTGCAGCATCGCGACCGGGTGGCGCTTGTCGGGCGGAATGGCGCTGGAAAATCCACTCTTTTGAAGATCATCGCCGGACAGATGTCGTATGACTCGGGTGAAATCATCATTCCAAAGGATGTGAAGGTCGGCTATCTGGAGCAGCATGCAGGCATCGATTCGGCACTTTCCATTTGGGATGAGATGATGACCATCTTCGGCAGCCTGCATAAGATGGAGCAGACGCTACGGGGACTGGAGCAAAAGATGGCCGATCCCGCCGTTTATGAGGACAGCGAGGCATATGCCCGCATCATGGCAGAATATGATCAGCTCCAGCATGACTTCAAAGAAGCCGGTGGTTACCAATATGAGGCGGATACACGATCGGTGCTTCATGGGATGCAATTCTTCCCGGAAGACTACGATAAGCCGATCCGTTCATTGTCTGGTGGTCAGCGGACACGGCTGGCGCTTGCCAAGCTTCTATTATCGAAGCCCAACCTGCTGATTCTGGACGAGCCGACGAACCATCTGGACATCGAAACGCTGTCCTGGCTGGAGGGCTATCTAAAAGGCTATGATGGGGCCATCCTGATTGTTTCGCACGACCGCTACTTCCTGGACCAGGTCGTGTCCATTGTCTACGAGGTGTCGCGTACCCGCGTGGCGAAGTATACAGGCAACTACAGCGCTTATCTGGACGAGAAGGCGAAGAACTATGAGCGGGACTTGAAGACGTTCGAGCGTCAGCAGGATGAAAAGGCGAAGCTCGAGGCGTTCATCCAAAAGAACATCGCCCGTGCTTCAACGACGAAGATGGCGCAGAGCCGACGGAAGATGCTGGAGCGCACCGAATGGATGGATTCCCCGGATGGAGAAGAGAAATCCGCGAGCTTCGGCTTTACCATTGAACGCCAAAGCGGAAACGATGTCCTGTCCGTCGACGAGCTGGCTATCGGCTATCCAGGCAAGGAGATTTCACGTAACATCTCCATGCGCATCTTCCGGGAAGACCGCATCGCCCTTGTCGGCCCGAACGGTGTCGGAAAGTCCACGCTGCTGAAAACGGTCGTAAAGGATCTGGCGGCGCTTGGCGGGGACATCCGCTACGGCACGAACGTCCAAATCGGCTACTATGACCAGGAGCAGGCCAAGCTGAACAGCAACAAGACCGTCCTTGCAGAGCTTTGGGATGAATGGCCATTGATGAACGAAAAAGACATTCGAACGGTGCTCGGCAACTTCCTGTTTAGCGGGGACGATGTGGCAAAGCCCGTCAATTCCTTATCCGGTGGAGAAAAGGCACGGCTCGCCCTTGCCAAACTGATGATGCAGAAATGCAACTTCCTCGTTCTGGACGAGCCGACGAACCATCTGGACCTCGACAGCAAGGAAGTGCTGGAGAACGCCCTGATCGACTATCCCGGGACGCTTCTATTTGTGTCCCACGACCGCTACTTCATCAACCGTATCGCTACGAAGGTGGTGGAACTGTCGCAAGGAGGGGCCTTCGAATACTTGGGTGACTATGACTATTATGTAGAGAAGAAGCAGGAGCTTGAAGAGCTCGCAGCGATGCAGGCGGCAAGTGAAGCGGCCAGGTCTACGACGATTGCTTCCCCAGCAAAAGCATCGACTTCGACGATTGATAAAGAGGCGAAAAAACGTGAGCGTCAGATCCGCCGCACTCTCGAGGAGCTTGAGGCGAAAATGGCCGGCCTCGATGATGAAATCAACGAATATGAGGAGGCTTTGTGCGAACCTGAAATCTTCTCTAACCACGAAAAAGCACTGGATATCCAGACGAGCCTCGATGCCGCGAGGGAAGCCCATGAGGCACTTGAAATGGAGTGGCTTGAACTGAACGAGGAGCTTGAAAATCTATAACCTTTTGTATGGAGCCGGCCGATGGGGTCGGCTCCATTCTTTCTTAGACTACAATCCCTTACTATTTCATAATATTATTTTACATGTAACTGCTTCTTATATTTCCTAAATCTCTCTCCTTTTGAAAGCGACGCAGCTAAAAAATTTCCACAGTTTTATTCACAGATAAAATGTTGTCATATCAACATATCAACAGAGTTTTCCACATTGTCCACATTCACTTTTTTATTTTTCCACATAATTTCAACAAAAAAATCACACATTTCTCTATTAAATCACAACTTATGCACAAGTTATCCACAGTTTGTGTATAAGTACGAATGTTCTCGTTGACATTTCAGAAATAGTTGTTCAAAGCTGTGGATAATTTTTCAGAAAAATTATACAATACAAAAATCATTCCCTTACAATTATAAATTCCTACAAAAAAACATTTTTTTATAAAAATAAAAGGTGCTGCTAATCTTTCGCAGCACCTTCTTCATTATTAAATCCAATTTTCTAATTCCATCCCCGGCCTGCCGTTCATCCTCATGTCTCCTCTTACACCCGCTTCATATATGAAATAGCCGGCCGCACCAATCATTGCGGCGTTATCCGTGCAAAGCTTTAGCGGTGGAACGAAAAATGGTATGCCTTCCTCTGCAAATGCTGTTTCCAATGAGTTGCGCAAGCCTTTGTTGGCAGACACGCCCCCTGCAGCGATGACCTGCTTGACCCCGTATTCACGTGCCGCCCGAACGGTTTTCGCCGTCAGTACTTCCACCACGCTGTCCTGGAATCCTTTAGCCACATGGGCGGGGACAATCTTCTCCCCACGCTGGTCCATATTATGCTTATAGTTGATGACCGCCGATTTCAAGCCGCTAAAGCTGAAATCATAGGAGCCTTCCTCCAGCCAGACACGCGGAAACGGAACGGCTTCCTCGGCTTCATGTGCCAGCCGGTCGATATGGGGTCCCCCGGGATAGGGCAGATTGAGCACCCTTGCGACCTTGTCATATGCCTCACCTGCCGCATCGTCCCTCGTCTCCCCGATCAGCTCGAAGCTGCCGTGCTCCTTCATATAGACAAGCTCCGTATGGCCGCCTGAGACCACAAGCGCCAGAAGCGGGAATTCCATCGGCTGCACAAGCGCATTGGCATAAATATGCCCTGCTATATGGTGCACCGGTACAAGCGGCAGCCCATGGGCGAATGCAAACGCCTTCGCTGCATTGATGCCGATGAGCAGTGCCCCGACAAGCCCGGGCCCTTCCGTCACGGCGACCGCCGTCAGACCGGATGGCTCCATGCCAGCCTGCGCCAGGCATTCTTCAATCACAATCGTCATCTGCTCGACATGATGCCGGGATGCAATTTCCGGAACTACCCCGCCGAACCGTTTATGACTATCTATTTGAGATGATACGACATTCGCAATGATTTCCGTACCATCCTTGATAATGCTTGCTGCCGTTTCATCGCAGCTCGTTTCAATCGCCAATATATATTTACTCATTTATATTCACCCACATCACAAGGGCATCTTCCCCGTTATCAGTATAGTAGCCTTTCCGGATGCCCCCGTCTTGGAAGCCCAATTTCCGGTAAAGGTTTTGCGCTACAGCATTCGTCACCCGTACTTCCAGGCTCATCACATCCATCTCTGCTTCTCGGGCAATGCGTATGGCTTCCCGCATCAATGCCTCGCCCACGCCTTGTCCCCTGACCGATTCGACGACCGCCACATTTGTAATTTGCGCGGCATCGATGACGAGCCACATGCCGCAAAAGCCGACGATGCCCGATTCATCCTCTGCCACGATATAATGTGCATATTGGTTTTCCCGCATTTCATAATGGAAGGAGTCCAGCGTCCATGGGGTAGGAAATGTCGCGAGTTCAATTGCATAGACCGCTTCTACATCAGCCGGTGTCATTCTGCGATACGTAATCACTCCGTCACCTTCTTCTGTTCCTTGATCCAATTCGCCTCCGCTTCAGCAATGCGGCGATACTGCGGAACAAAATGATGGACCGCTTCCACAGGTGGCAGCTCGCGTTGCTCGGCCAACCCAATCAGCTCTGCCGCACGCGGTAAGTCAAGCGTATAGGGAGCACGGATTGCCTTGTCTCCAAGGTTTTCCTTGATATGGTCCCAAAATACTTCCACATCGGCACCGATGAATAAAACCGTTTCATCCAATGCGCCCAGCTTCTCCAGCAAGCCATCAATATGGTCATGATGGTCCGGAATGACTTCCTCTAGCAAACCACCTCGATACGCCGCGGCATAGACATTCTGACGACGGGCATCAAACAATGGACAGATGACGCCATCAAACAGCCTTGCGTTAGCAGCTACCGTTTGTAGGCTCGAGACACCGACCAAAGGCTTCTTCAACGTCCAAGCGAGTGTTTTGGCAATCGTCACACCGATGCGCACCCCTGTATACGAGCCAGGGCCTTCCGAAACGGCCACGGCATCGATTTCTGCCGGCTTCATCTTGGCCTTGGCGAATAGCTCTTCTACAGCTGGCATGGCCCCTACAGAATGGGTTGCCTTTATATTCTGCACCATTTCCGCCAATACTCGTCCATCCTTCACAATCGCCACGGAAAGAGGCGCATTTGCTGTATCAATTCCTAACCAGATCATGTTAATAGCTCCTCGCACAGGCGTACATACTTCACGCCTATTGGTTTAAATATAAATTTCCGTTCCGTCTCGCCGATACGGTTGATTTCAATGCCCAGACGCTCCTCCGGCAGCTCATCTTTTATCAAATGAGCCCATTCCACCACCGTAACTGCATCGCCATAGAAAATTTCCTCCCAGCCTAGGTCCTCATCGCTGTCTGCCAGTCGATACACATCAAGATGATTGAGCGGCAAACGGCCATTATATTGCTTCATAATGGTGAAGGTCGGGCTGTTTACCGTCCGTGCAATTCCCAGGCCCTTTGCCAGCGCCTGTGTAAAGGTCGTCTTGCCTGCCCCTAAATCACCCTCAAGCGTAATGGTGTGTTGAGGTTCGAGGAGCTCCGCTAAGCGATGAGCCAAGACTTGTGTTTCTTCAACCGATTTTATATATTGTTCAAATATCATCTTGTTATCCTCCAAACTGCATTACCTCTAGTTTACTGTAAGCATGGTAAATGTTCAAAGGGTAGTACCTCTATCATCGGAAGATAAATTACTTCCGGCATAAACAAAAGCACCTCCTTTGCCAGGTATCCCTGGCAAAGGAGGTGCAGTTCATTAGAACATCTATTATTTTTCATCTTCTGCCTTCTGGTCATCACCTGATTGCTCTTCCTTAGGCAAATCCCTCGTTGATTCCCCACGCTTTTCAATAATGCGCTTATCAACCAATCGATCATCTTTAAACTCGACTTCATATGCTTGTGTGATGATCAGCTCATCCGGCCATACATATGTATGGTCATCCACCATTTCACCAGGACCTCTGGCAATCTCCACCACTTCCATATAAGTCATGCCTTCCTTTAGCTGGTCGAACTCCTTCTCATTCATATATTTCTGCCACGCATACGTATTTGAATCTTCTATATTAATCATTTCATTAGAAGAGCAACCAAATAAAACGCTAGCCGACAACAGAACGATTATCATTTGACCCATTCGTCCTTGTCTCATAACGGCACCCCCAACATTCTATCTGTTTAAATAATTATCTTATTACTTTCAAACAGAAAAAA
>JBJEFP010000091.1:0-2060 GCA_051874195.1 Lysinibacillus sp.
ACCTGTAAACTTACAAACAGAGGTGGTCATGATTCCGAATAAGGTGAAATCCTCCATGGTCTAACCGACGTTCCCTCCCTCTTATAAAGAAAAGACTACCGGCTTCCCACAAAATGGGGCTGCCGGTAGTCTGCAGTACACCTACCTCGCACGGCTGCGGATTCGATACAGGATGACCAGCAGGATGAACCATACGGGTGTTAACAATAGCGCTGTACGTGTCGCTTCCGCATACAGCATGACGCCGAGCAAAAACAGGAAGAACGCGAGCACAGCGTAGTTGATGAACGGCGTGAACGGAGCCTTGAAGGTGGAAGCTTCATGTAAGGCACGGTCTCTGCGCTTGTAGATGATGTGGGAAATCAGAATGATGCTCCATACCCAAATGAAGCAGATGGCGCTGACCGTCGTGACAAGGCTGAATGCATCCTCCGGCATCAGCTTACTTAACAATGCCCCAATCGATACAACAATCGTTGATACAATCAATCCGTTCTGTGGCACGCTGCGTTTATTCAGCTTTGCAAACTTCTCGCTTGCCTGCTTGTTGCGTCCCAGGTTGAACAGCATCCGGCTTGTCGAGAACATGCCGGAATTACCCGCGGATGCCGCCGATGTCATGACGACAAAGTTGATGACACCTGCAGCAATCAGAATACCTGCCAGCGCGAATACCTGCACGAATGGGCTGCTCGATGCATCCATTGTATGCCACGGGTTAATGGCCAGTATGACGAACAGGGCCCCTATGTAGAACAACAGGATGCGGACCGGGATCTTATTGATGGCGGAAGGGATGTTCTTCTTCGGATCCGCCGTCTCGGCCGCCGTTACTCCGACAAGCTCCACACCGACAAAGGCGAATACGACTATCTGGAATGCCAATAGGAAACCGCCGAGGCCATTCGGGAACAGGCCGCCATGTGCCCAGAGATTGGACACGCTTGCCTGCCCTGCCCCAGTCTGAACGCCGGTGATGATCATGAATGCCCCGACTGCTATCATGGCCACAATCGTCACGACTTTAATGATGGAGAACCAAAATTCCAGCTCCCCGAACAGCTTCACCGTCAGCAGGTTCAGCGCAAGCAGAATGACGAGGCAGACGAGCGCCGGCACCCACTGCGGCACGTCAAACCAGTACTGCGCATAGATACCGACCGCAATGATGTCCGCCATCGCCGTCACGACCCAGCAGAACCAGTACGTCCAGCCTGTCACATATCCAGCCCACGGACCGATATATTCCGTCGCAAAGTCCGTGAAGGTCGTGTAGCCTGTATTCGATAACAATAATTCACCGAGTGCGCGCATGACAAAAAATAGCGCAACGCCGACGATCAAATAGGCAAAGATGATGCTCGGGCCGGCAAGTGCGATTGCCTTCCCCGAGCCTAAAAACAGCCCTGTGCCAATCGTACCGCCGATTGCAATCAGCTGTACGTGGCGATTTTTCAATTCTCGCTTAAGTTCCATGATGATGCCTCCAAGAAGTCACTCTATGATGACAAGATTTCCTGAGCAGCCGCTAGGACGAGGATGGACAAGGCAGGAAGGCAAACTTCCCCCTATCATTTCCCCTCTTAAAAGACCGCGACAGAATTCCTCTTGAAACAACACATTTCGCGAGTTCACTTACGGATTTGAAAAGAAAGTTATGTACAGGCAATTCACATCATACGCGACATGTACAAATAATATATTTCCGCTAAAAATAATACTTTTGAACCTATAACTTTTTATTTCTTTCAAAAACAAAAGAGACTAGTGGCAAATAGCACTAGTCTCATTAAACGTAAGAATAACAAAAAACTTTTTCATGTTAAAGCGGAAAAATGATAATGACATAAAACCGTCACTTTTCGTCAACATGTAAGTCAATCAGCTAAAAATAGCTTGCTTTATTACCCTTCTGTCCTTTTGCCTGAGATAGTGAACCCTTCGGCGACGCTTGATGCGTTCTCTCCAGAAAATGCTCCTGCTGTAGTGTCATCCACAGCATTCAACGCGTTGTCTATACCTGCCTGCCAGCAGGTGAATGTATTATTTCAAGATAACTT
>JBJEFP010000092.1:0-16928 GCA_051874195.1 Lysinibacillus sp.
TCCCACGTTGTTATTTTTGCTCATATGCTACATAATGCGACAAATCCCTATTACCAGGCTGGAGCGAGATTCGCAGGATATATTAGAGCCTATTCAGAGGACTTGCCGCTCAGCAGGGACCGCGCCGATTATTTTGAAGATTTACTTGAGACCTTTCACATTCCTCGCTACGAAGAAGTAGAAAGGCTGAATGAAAAGGTAGACGCTTGGATGATTGTGACGGTAGATGGGCGAAATCATCTGGATTGGTTCGAGAAGCTTGCGGCATTCCAAAAGCCGGTTTTCATTGATAAACCAATTACAACCGACATGAAATCATTCCATCGAATAATGGAGTTATCTGATACAAGTGGCACACCTGTGTTTTCTTCATCCAGTCTGCGGTTTAGTGAAATACTGAAAGGTTTTGATAGAAGTGAGGTAAAAACGCTATATGCATTTGGCCCTCTTCCGTCGCAGGATAAGATGCCTGGCTACTATTGGTATGGCATTCATACGCTAGAATGGATTGACGAATTATTCAATGCAGAGGTGGAGGATTTTATAAGGCTGAAGTTTGAAGATTATGAGCTTTTAAAAATGCAATTTGAGGATGGCAGACAGGCGATTTTCCGTGGCGAATATAAATGGAATGATAAGTTTGGCGGCGTTTTACATTATCGAGGAGAGCCGGTCAACCTCGAGTTCTGGAAAATGGAAAAGCCTTATTATGCTTCGCTTTTAGAGCAGATCATATTCTTTTTTCAAACAGGTAGATCACCCGTGAATCTAAATAGGACAAAAAGGATTCTTGGGTGGATTGAAGAGATTAATAAAAGATAAGTCTGTTTGGCTAATAAAAATGCATAGAATGATAAGCATGCCACTTAATTATTAGGTGGTTTTGTTTCGGGTTTCGAATTATAATGAGGGGAAAGGAGGTTGTTTTGAAATGTCAGTGAAACAACAATTTGTGGATTATGTAAAGAAAATGCAAAACTATCGTGAAGCATTGTCCGTTATTTATTGGGATATGCGTACAGGGGCACCGAAGAAGGGGCTTGAACAGCGGGCGGAGGTCGTCGGTACTTTGTCTTCGGAATTGTTCGCTATGGAAACTGCCGATGAACTAGGGCGTCTGTTGGAGGAAATCGCAGCGGAAGAGATGGATTTCGTGACAAAACGCCTTTATGAGGAAGTAAAGAAATCTTACGATGAGTCAAAAAAGATTCCGGCAAATGAATATAAGGAATATGTCATCCTTCAATCAAAGGCTGAGGCGGTATGGGAAGAGGCAAAGGAAAAGTCCGACTTCCAGCTGTTCCTGCCTTACTTGAAGCAGATCATCGAATACCAAAAGAAATTCGTTCAGTATTGGGGCGTTAAAAACGGCTCTGTGTATAATACGCTATTGAATAAATACGAGCCGGAGATGACTACTGACATTCTGGACCGCGTGTTCGGCGAGCTTCGTGAAACGATTGTACCGCTTGTGAAGGCAATCAATGAATCGCCAAACAAGCCGGATACATCCATGCTGTTCAAGCATTTCCCGAAAGAAGGGCAGAAGGCGGCATCACTCGAAATTCTGGAGCAGCTCGGCTATGATTTTGAAGCCGGGCGATTGGATGAGACGGTGCATCCATTCATGATTGGCCTCAACAGCGGTGATATCCGTGTGACGACGAAGTATGATGAAAATGACTTCCGCTCTGCAGTGTTCGGTACGATTCATGAATGTGGACATGCCCTCTATGAGCAGAACATCGATCCGAAACTGAATGGACTGCCTTTATCCACGGGCACATCGATGGGAATCCATGAGTCGCAGTCATTATTCTATGAGAACTTTATCGGACGCAATGAGCAGTTCTGGAAGCACAACTTCAAGCTGCTGCAGAAGCATTCACCGGAGCAGTTCGGCGATGTGGCAGTGGAGGATTTCCTGCAGGCAATTAACTATGTGGAACCTTCATTCATTCGGATTGAGGCAGACGAACTCACATATCCGTTGCATATTATGATTCGATACGAAATTGAACGTGAATTATTCGACGGGGAGCTTCAGGCGGAGGATTTGCCTAACGTATGGAATGACAAATATGAAGCATATCTAGGCATCCGTCCAAAAAATGATGCAGAAGGCGTGCTGCAGGATATGCACTGGAGCGGCGGCAGTTTCGGCTACTTCCCGTCCTATGCTTTAGGTTACATGTATGCGGCACAGTGGAAGGCGGCGATGGATAAGGACATCCCGAATTTCGATGAGCTGTGTGCAGAAGGCAACCTGCAGCCAATCCGCCAGTGGCTGACAGAGAAGGTGCATCAATACGGTGCATTGAAAAAGCCGTTTGAGCTGCTACAGGAGGGGACGGGTGAAGGACTCGATGCCTCTTACCTGGCAAACTATTTAAAAGAGAAATATACGAAATTGTATCAGCTGTAAAAAAATACTCCCCTTTCCGTCAAAAACGGGAAGGGGAGTATTGCATTACCAAGGCGAGAAGCCTTTGGAGCCTGCAGGTGAATTCGAAATGATTTCGATAATCGGCACGGTATAGGCAAAAATAATCAGAGCGACGAGAATGACGCCCCAGACCTTGAAATTCTCTAAGATGGCAGGCGTCTTTTCAGCACCAGGTGCTACTGTCGCAACAGGGAATTCTTCCTCGCCTTTTGGTGCGAACCAGATCAGCTGTACGACAATGTACATGATGAACAGTATGGCGATGAATAGGATTGTTCCACCGACTGCCTGTGCGATTTGGTAGGGAACCCAATCATAGGCGGTTTGCGAGCCACCATAAGTGGAGTACTCCGAGCGACGCGGTGCGCCCAGCAATCCTGCAAGGTGCATGGATAGGGACATGATGAGCATGCCGATTCCCCAAAGAATGCCAGAGACATTTCCTAGGTAGTTCAGTTTCGGTGTCAGTGTACGGCCGGTCAAGTGCGGAATCAGCCAGAAAGCGACGCCGAAGAACGTCAATACGACAGCAGTAGCCACTGTCAGGTGGAAATGCCCCGTCACCCAGATGGTGTTGTGCACAAGCTGGTTCATTTGGTGTGAAGCGTTGACGATTCCGCCGGCTCCGCCTGGAATGAACGCAACCATTCCGATGAATGGTACAAGGAAGCGGGAATCGCCCCAAGGAAGGCTTTTAAACCATCCGAAAACCCCTTTACTGCCAAGTTCGCGGCCGCGCAGTTCGAACGTCGCAAACATCGAGAATGCTGTCATCAATGATGGAATGACGACGAAGAACGTCAGAACGACCTGAACGAATTTCCAGAAACCATCAATGCCGGGCTCAGTCAGCTGGTGGTGAATTCCGACTGGGAATGAGAACAGCAGGAACAACATGAATGATAACCGTGCAAGCGCATCCGAGAAGATGTGTCCGCCAATTACTTTCGGTATGACGACATACCATGCCATATAAGCAGGAAGCAGCCAGAAGTACACTAATGCATGGCCGAAATACCAGAACAATGTACGGGATAGCAGTACATCCACACGCTCTACGAGTCCCAGTGACCATGGAAGGAGCTGGAACAGGACTTCAACTGCTACGCCCAACGAGCAAGTGATCCAAAGAATTGAATTCACAACTGCCATGAACATAAGGAGTGGGGAAGTCAGTCCTCTATGTGCCTTCTTCCATTGGAAGTACTTCATAAGCTGCATGACGCATAGCAGCCAGGAACCGACCACAACGAGTGTCAGACCAAGATAGAAAATCCAGTGTGCCTGAAGCGGCGCATAGAATGTATATAAGACTGTTGCTTCATTTAACAGAACCATAACAGCGGCAGCCGCTGTACCAATGACCATCAGCCAGAAGCCAATCCAGCCGATTTTCCGCTGTGTATTGGTGAACGCTCCAGCGGTACGGCTGATTGACGCAATTTGGAAGCCCATAATAAAGAATGTTGTCAAAATAAGTGCAAGCAAAATGCCATGTACCGTTAAAATTTGATAGTAGCCGATCTTGATTCCGGCCGGCAGCGTAAATTCACCAGAACGGACCAATACTTGAAGCAGCCCAGCAAGGCCACCTAATAAAAGAGATATAAATGCAACATACATGTGGGCCATTGCCAACTTTGCATCTTTTCCATCTACACGGATAAAGCTGCCGGTTTTTTTCTGTTTGATTGAAGAGGACTTTGCTTCCTGTTTTACGCCAGAAACCTGCTTTTCCTCTATATGTGCACCATCAATGACTGTCTTCTGCATTTTCATCCACCACCTTCAGCGTACCGTACATATACGTATGTCCTGTACCGCAATATTCATTACACACAATCAGATATTCACCAGGTTTGTTCATCTCAGCCACATACTCCGACATGTAGCCGGGCTCCAGCATCAAATTGATGTTCGTCTGGGCAATTTGAAAGCCATGGATGACATCTCTTGTAGTCGCATAAAATTTCACGATTGATCCAAGCGGCACTTCAATGTCACCAGGGGTATAATTGAAAGCTGAAGCAACAATCACGACCTCATAGTCCCATTCCTTGCCTTCTACTTTATGCACTCCGGGATTATCGAACGGTGCAAAATTATCGACGTTTTCATAGTCGAACGTTATTTTTCCTTCGTTCGGATGTGTTCCATTATGGAATGCCCCGATGGCCAGAATAACTAAAAATGCTACTAAAGTGGCGCAGCCAAACACAAGCCACCATTTTTCATACTTATGTATATGCATGAAAATTCCCCTCCTTCTTCATCGGATTTGTTGATTTGATTAGAAACGGTCGATAAATAACCCAAAACAATAGGCCCAGACGATAATGATGATGAACCCTACGGCAAACGTCATGTAAAGAGTGCCTTTCAAATTGTCTTCGGTCTTTTTCTTATTTGACATGATGGGACCTCCTATCAAATTTTAATGGAGTACTACTTGCCTCCATCATATAAAAAACGAAGAAAAGAGGATGTGAAAAAAATCACACAAACAATCCAAATTTATGAAGAAACTGTGAAGTGAAGGTGAAAAGTAATGAAAAACAGGTGAAATCAGTAGTTGATTTCACCTGTTCTATGTATGGGACAATGGGGGCGTTTTTTTATTCTTCCTCATCGATGGTAAAGAGGATGATGATTTCACCAATGCCCTCAATGGCAGCCGGCAGTCGGAAGGCATGCTGGAAGCCATATAATTTTGTATTGCCTACCATGACGGTAGGAGGCGTGATATCCAGCTCCAAATTATTCTGGCCTGCATGGGTACAAAGATTCCCGGCAATCATGTTGCCGAACTCCCCCGTAAAGGATTCCAACATTTCTCCCTCAAGCGGCATGCCGAACATGCTTGAACCAATAGCGCCGAATATGGATGGGGAGCCGTCGATAATGACACGTCCTTTTAAATCTCCAACCAATCCAATCAATACACCCATTTCCTGTTGGATATAGGGTTCAGCTGTAAGGGAGGGGGAGGCGATCGTAATATTCATAGGCAAAATCGTTTTTAACGCGTGAATGGTCCCGTTTAGTATGGTCTGGATATGAATAGACGTACTCATGAACTTATGCACCCTTTTCCTAACTATTTTTTCCATCTTACCATGCGAAAGTTGAATGTGTACAGAACAACATCATGTAAAATGGACTGTTGTAACAAGATATTACCATATAACGCCAACAAATTTCGACATGAAGTGCGAATTTTCGGGTGTTGCTTTTTACTCGTTTTTATAAAGATGCTTATTATGTTGTGCTATTATGTTTTACCTAAGCTAAGGGCACCTTTGCCTTACTTGATAGGATGGTGGATAGAAAACATAGAAAAGTGACTAAACCGATAATTTTTTAGCCGATTTTCGAGCGCATCCATGTTACTATATCAATATGACAAAATACTAAACAAAGGGGCATTGGAAACAATGAATGCTTTAGACCAACAAATTGAAGAATTGCTTCAGCAATCTTCTGTTCAATATACAATTTACAAGGAGAACCAGGACTCAGAGCGGATGGAGAAACTGCATCTGTTTGCCCGTAAACTGCTGCAGAAAGAGTATGTCATTGGCTTTGCCGGACACTTTTCGGCAGGAAAATCGAGCATGATCAATGCACTGTCGGGGGAGAATATTTTAGCGACGAGCCCCATTCCGACAAGTGCCAATATTGTGAAAGTACATAAATCCGAGGAAGACTTCGCGATTCTCTACCTACATAATGAAAAGCCGGTGAAATTTGAGGCGGGCTATGACATCAAGCAGGTGAAGGAGCTCAGCAAAAACGGCGAGCTCGTATCCCAGATTGAAATCGGCCACAGTACGTCCAGCCTGCCAGCAGGCGTGACGGTAATGGATACACCTGGTGTCGACTCGACGGACGACGCCCATGCGATGAGCACGGAATCGGCGCTCCATATCGCCGATGTCGTGTTTTATACAATGGATTACAACCATGTACAGTCCGAGTTGAACTTCCAATTTACAAAACAGTTGATGAAATATAATTCAAACGTTTATCTAATCGTGAACCAAATCGATAAGCATCGGGATGCAGAGCTGTCCTTCGAAGAGTTCAAGCAATCTGTGCATCAGTCATTCGCTGCTTGGGGCGTGTACCCGAAGGATATCTTTTTCACCTCATTGAAAGCACTCGATCATCCACATAACGACTTTGCCAAGGTAAAGAAAATCGTCATGGATTCAATGGAGGATTGGCAGGAACAACTTGTAGCGACAGCGAAAAATACATTAGTAAAGCTGCATCATGAGCACGAGGCCTTTTTGGCGGAAGAAAAGCAGGACCTGTTCGAGCGTTATCAGGACTTGTTGTCGGAGGATGATTGGACGCACCGAGAAGATTTACTAGAGCAATACGACAAGCTGACGCGTCAGACTGAGCTGTTCTCGTTCGAGCAGTGGAATAATCGTTTCGAGGAAAAACGGAAGGATATCCTGGATAACGCCGCCATCATGCCAGCCGATTTCCGTGATAAGCTGCGCTCCTATTTGGAGTCGCGCCAGGAAGGCTTTAAAGTAGGTGGATTCTTCTCAGCTAAAAAGAAGACGGAAGAGGAAAAGCAACGTCGTATCGACGAGGCGAATGCAAGCTATCAAAAGATTCTCCAGACACAGCTGACAGGCCATATGAAATCGCTCATGAAGCAGGCATTGAAGGATGTCGGGGCATTGACGGACGACCGTGCCTCCCAGATTGATGCACGTGCCTTCGACGTACCGTTCTCGGTCATCGAGAAACAGGTCCCGGCCAACGTCATGGTGACGGGGGACGCGGTGTTGAACTTCGCCAACCGGGTGGCGGAGGCGACGAAGCGCTTCTTCATCCGTGAAACGGACGCGTGGAAAGATGAGCAGCAGCCGGTGCTGAAGCAAGTTGCAGAGGAAGCGGCGGCACCGGTGCAGCTGAAGATCAATGCGATGAAGGACAAAATCAATGCCATTCAAGAAATCCAGGCCATTGATGGGCAAAAGCAGTTCAGCGACCAGCAGATGAAGCAAAGCTCAAAGGAAGTGCGGTCGGCGGCGAAAGCCCAAAATGCAATGTGGGAAAAAGAATATGAGCAGGCACTCGCCGACATCCGCCCGTTTGAGGAGTCGATGCTTGCGCCGAAGGAAGAAAAGCGGGAGATTGCCGAAGAGCGCGAACAGGTACAGGCAGGTGCATCGCATAATACGGAATTGGTCGTTGCCAATGCGCTGAAGACGGCTCAGGCGGTTGGCAATGTACAAGGCTTCCGGGAAGTGGCGAACTACCTAACGAAAAAAGTGGAGCGACTGCAACAGAAGGACTTCACGATTGCTTTGTTTGGTGCATTCAGTGCAGGGAAATCGAGTTTCTCCAATGCCTTGATGGGCTCAAAGGTATTGCCGGTATCACCGAATCCTACGACAGCTGCAATCAATAAAATTCGTCCCGTAACACCTGACCATCCGCATGAGACGGCTGATGTGCAGTTGAAGACGGCTGCTCAATTACTGGAAGACATCCAAGGCTCCTATGAAGCGATCGGCTTGCAGGTAGCCTCCTTGGAGGAAGCGTTCAACCGGGCTCCGGAAGGGCTGGCCGTCCAATTATCGGACGAGCGCCTGAACGTCCATAAATCATTCATCCGTGCCTATGCGCAAGGGTACGAAGAGTTCAGCGGAAAGCTTGGCACCGTCATCCGTGTCGGCCGAGACGATTTCGAAAAATTCGTGGCGCAGGAAAACAAGTCCTGCTTCGTAGACAACATCGACTTCTATTTTGATTCACCGCTTACTCGCATGGGAGTGACACTGGTGGATACGCCGGGTGCGGATTCGATCAACGCCCGTCATACAGGCGTCGCGTTCGACTATATCCGTAATGCGGATGCCATCCTTTTCATCACCTATTACAACCATGCCTTTGCCAAAGCTGACCGGGAATTCCTGATCCAGCTTGGCCGTGTGAAGGATGCATTCGAGCTTGATAAAATGTTCTTCATCGTCAATGCAATCGACCTTGCTTCGACGGAGGAGGAAGCGGACGAAGTGAAGGGCTACGTAAAATCGGAGCTGCAGCGCTTCGGTATCAGATTCCCGCGTCTGTACGGCGTTTCCAGCCTGATGGCGCTGAAGGAAAAGCAGGAGCAGGCCGATCACCAGTCTGGCATGGCACCATTTGAAGAGGCGTTCCACCATTTCCTGAATGATGAACTCATGGGCATTGCAGTGCAGGCACTCCACGAAGAAGTCGAGAAGACACATGCCCGCCTGCACGATCTGATTCAACAGACGGAGGAAAACCTGAAGCGGAAGGACGAGCGGCTGGCGGAGCTGGAGCAGTTGGAGCGGCATGTTCGGAATACGTACCAATCGACGAATACAGCTATGCTGGAATCAGATACGAAACAGGAGCTGGACGAGCTTCTGTACTATGTCATGCAGCGTGTATACTACCGCTATCCGGACTTCTTCAGAGAGTCATACAATCCGTCTGCTTTTGCGCAGCTACCGGCACAGCAGGCGCTGGATACGGCACTGAAGGAAGTGCTACAGGCCCTGAGCTTCGACTTTGCACAGGAAATGCGTGTGACGAACTTCCGCCTGGCGCAATTTGTCCAGAAGAAAATGAAGGAACGCTTTAAAGAGGATGTCCAAAATTTGAAGGAGTTCAATAACAGCTTCTCCTTCCTTGCGTATGAACCAGAGGAGCCGAGCATCCTGGATTTCACTGGTCCATTTGCGGAACGCTCAAAGTATGCCGGTGTGAAATCCTTCTATAAAAATCCAAAGTCCTTCTTTGAGAAAAATGAGAAGGAGCAATTGAAAGAGGCGCTTGAAGGCCTGACGAAGCCGGATGCACAGCAATATGTGGAAGAGGAAAAAAATCGTCTGCGAGAATGGATGCTCGACTTCATCGCCAAGGAGGCGGAAAGCTTGCGCCGCCACCTGCTAGAGCAGGCGATCGAGCAGATCGAGACGGAGCGCATGCTGCTACAGGAAGAAAGCCGCCTGGCGACATGGAAGGAAATCTACAAACAACTTCAACAATAGGGAGTGGTCTTGATGGAAAATGTTTTTGTAACTGTGGAGCAAGTGGAGACACCTGCACGTTTCATCGATGCGCGGTTTCATTTGATGGATTCTTTAGAAGGACGTGCCCTTTACGAAAAGGAACATATTGCAGGGGCCGTGTACTTCGATTTGGAAAAAGACTTATCTGATATGTCAAAGAAGGATGGACGTCATCCGATGCCGGCAAAGGAACAGTTGATTGATTTGTTCGAGTCTGCCGGCCTGCAGCTGGAAGACCGCATCTATGTGTATGACCAGGGTGGGGCCCCTTTTGCTCCCCGTGCCTGGTGGATGCTGACATATGCGGGATTCCGCCATGTATCCATTGTAAATGGCGGGTTTGAGGCATTGAAGAAGGCGGGCTATGCGACGACTTCCAACAAGGAGGCTTTCGAACGTACGCAGATTATCCCTGAATGGCAGGAGGAAATGTATGCCGACAGGGACTATGTGAAGGACATTACGGAAGGGAAAAAGGCTTCAATGCTGCTCGATGCCCGTGCGGCGGTACGCTATCGGGGAGAGCACGAGCCGTTAGATCCCGTGGCAGGCCACATACCGACTGCAAAGAACTTCGACTGGGAGCAGATAAAGGATGGCGGCAGTCTTGTCGTGACGGACGAACTGCAGCAGGCGGTGCCTGGCGACCGTGAAGTCGTTGTCTATTGCGGCTCCGGGGTGACGGCCTCTCCGTTGTATGCGGTACTAAAGGAAGCGGGCTATGACAATGTGAAGCTGTATGTCGGCAGCTACAGCGACTGGATTACACAGTACGAAGCAGCGACCGGCGAAGAATAAAAACAAGGCAGGAGCTGTACAGAAAGAGGACTCTTTCTGTACAGCTCTGTTTTCTTACTAAATATTCACTCATAGGTATTGTTCCAGCGGTCGTCGCATCAAAGCGCCGCCAACCTCATCGCAACAGGTGCACTTCTAAAAATTTGTCAAGTGAGGCCATCTCTTCACTCCCGACATCTCCGCCAACCTACATATTAGCGCTTTTCAATTGAAGGGCGATCTGCGTTGCACCTTCACGTTCCGAATAGAGAACCTTCGATGCCGGGAAATAATCTTTAATGGCATACATATTGTCATGGGATACAAACTCCGTGCAAACGACAATGCTGTCCTTATCCTTAGCCGCTTGTTTAATACGCGTAAAGCTTTCGTAGCCTTCGATTCCTGTCACATCATACCCATAATCGCTGAGCTTTTGCGTATAGCTGTTGAAGAATGACGGATTTCCGACAATCAGTACAGTAGTGGATGTCTCCGGAATGGTACTATGTGCAATATCCCGTGAAGTCGCTGGATTCGGCCGTCGTGATAGACGCTGCTCTAGCGTTTCCCCCTCACTGGATTCATCTCTCACGATTTCTAGATAGTTGTTGAATTCATCGATGCGGACATTGTCATGTAAGGTGATTGTGACATGTAAAGGAATATTTTTAATGATGACAATTTCCCGGCTCAATTTTTTGCCGAAGTATTCATCATCGACTTCGCACACAGACACGATTTCCGCCTTTTTGTAGTAGCTGGACAGCTTGTAGAACGAGCCGTGGAATATCCGCACGACTTCTTCGTTCTTGCCCGCCGTGAAGAAACTGCCGTCTTGAAGATTTTCCCCATTTTCGAGAGGCAGGTATTTTTCAGCGCTCGTCAGCACATTCGTCACAACAGCTCCGGTGGGCAGGGCCTTTTGCACATAGTAGGGAATATGCTTTTTCAACGCGATTGATTGCTCGAAAGTGTTCAAATGAAAGCGTTGTTGTTTATAGAAGCGAATCAGCTCGTGCTGCGTGTTGAACGAGACAATCTGCCCTTCGCGAAGATGTACATGGTCCTCGTGACGGAGGGCCTTCAATTCACCGTTTGAATAGACATGGGGTGTGTCCTCCTTCATTCTGACGATGCTGAACTGGGCGGAATTCTCCTTCAAGTGAAAGTCGAAAAAATCCTGATAGTCACATACATAGGTATAATCATCCGTCACTTGTACGAATTGTCCATCCGCCAGATAGATGTTGGCAGGCAGTCCTTCTATCGGATGGCTTTGGCCATTCGGAAAGTTCACTTGATGTGCCTTTGAGGAAATCGAAACATAGCCGTAAAGGTTCGTCGCCAGCTCCCGTTTCGGCAGGGCCGCTTTCTGTTCATCCATGATTTGCATGAACAGCTCAAAGAATGCGCGAATTTCCTTCGCTTCGTTCTCATCGATATTATTGATGAGTGTTTTCCCAAGTGCCAGCCATTGTTCTATCGTTTCAATCTTCGGCTCATTCGATATTTTAAGGAGCGGTTGAAGCTTTTGCTGAAGTCCTTTATTTTCCTCCTTCAATCGATCGATTTCCTCGAGGAATCTCTTTTCATCCAGCTTATTGGAAGTTTCGAGCTGCTGCATCAACTTTTGCAGGCGGTCCCTCTCCTCTGTAAGAGATTTTATTTTCTCACCATATTCCTGCGTGATTGCGGAGGGGACGGCCTGGGGAGCCTGAAGTGCTTCCTTTTGGCCTTTCTTCAACTCTGCATGCTGTTTTTTCAGCTCTTCATACTTCTCTTTCTGCTTATCGAGCTTTTGGACAGCTTCGTCGTATTTCTTCTTCGCATTGGCAGCGGCCTTTTCTTCTTTCGCATGCTCTGTATTGGAGTGCATCAGAAGGGAGGTTGTGGCCAGGCGGTATAGGGAGGGCTGTAATGTCAGCATGTACTGTTTGACTTTTATTTTCGTTTCCTGATGATCCGTCTCCTCCAAATAATCAGCGAGCAACCGTAGTAGCTTGAGGTGGCTTATAAATATTTCCAGAATGGATGTTAGCGGCTTCTGCGGAGATAGAAAATATGTATTCGATTTCTTCTGGTCGTTGCAGATATGTAATGGCAGCTGGATATGTTCAGGCATCTCTGGATCGATGGCGGCTTTGATTTTGAATTTCTCAAGCCGGTTTGATAGCACATAATCAAGAAGCCGGATGAAAACAACGGCCTGTGCCGACAATGTCACCTTTTCAGAGGGCCCGTTATGGAATTCGAACTTTCCGTCTGTGAGCAAGGCCTTCGTAAAGGGGACGGGCTTTTCTCCATCATAATCATCGAACAATAGCCATGTTTTCTCGTCCTCCGTCTGGTAGGAGGCGTAGAGGAAATAATGGGCGATTTCCATTATGAAGGTTGCACTGTTATGCTCGTTGAAGAATTGGATGAGTTCTTCTAATACCTCCTCAAACTGCGTATTTTTCACCTTATAGTGGGCATATTTGCGCATCATAGCCTCCCACTTTTTTTCTTCATTCACCGTTTGATAGAAGGATTCCTCCCCGTCAGCGAACTGCTTGAGCAATGAATGAAGTAAGCCGACGACATCACGCGGCAATTCTTTGAAGAGCTCCCGAAAGGAAAATTGGAAATTGGAAATAAAAAGTAAATTCTGTGTGTCTGGTGACATCTCCTCTTGTAGTGGATGGTGTAAGGTAACCTGTTTTGTCATGATAATACTCCCTTTCTTTTATATCTATTAATAGTATAAATGAAACATTTATTAGACCATAGGAAAAAATAAATAAATTTTCCACTTTGCTGTAACTTTTTGGTTTGATGGGCGACTAATCCTGGGAATACCATGCTAAAGGAGAGAGCTGTATGAAAAGAAACATTCCATTTGCATTAACATTCGCGCTAATGGCAGGTTCTGTCGCTCCAGCCGCCTTCGCTGATGGCCCAGGTGTCCCTGCGGCCGAAGAGAAGAAGGAGAGCGGGGAAGCGGAGCAGGTGCAAGGTAAGTTCATCAAGCTGACTGGGACGTTCCGAACATTCGAAGAGCGCCCTAATGGGTCACTGTATGCTCTGATTGAGCAAGGTGAGCACATTTACGGCATCATAGTCGATGAAAAGTCTGCTGTACTTGATAATGCAGGCAATCCTATAGAGCTTGAAGAAGGAATGGCATTTACAGCCTATGTCGATGCGGATAAGCCGATGATCATGATCTATCCGCCGCAGTATGTGCCGGAACTAATCATCGTCCAGACGAAAGAGCAGGGGTTTGTGGAAGTCGACCAGTTTGATGAGAATTTTGCCGGTGAAAAACTGAAGCTGAACATTACATCCGATACGGTAATTGAAAACCTGTCAGGCACAAAGCTGGAGGCAAAAGCCATTGCAGATGCTGATGCAGCGATATTTTACACAACGGCTACAAAGAGTATTCCTGCACATGTGGAACCGTCCAAGGTCCTCGTGTTGAGCCATGACGGGCAGGACGAAGGATTCGAAGCAGTACAGGATTTGATCGCCGGCGACTTCTATGAAGTGGATGGAGTGAAGATGGTCCCTCTTCGTCTGGTGGCAGAGGAGCTGGGCTGGAAGGTCGAGTCGACAGGAAAGGGCGCGGTTGTATCGAAGGGCGGTACATCCTTTACCATTACACGAGGAGAGACATCCTATGTACATGACGGGCAGGAACGCCGCTTCGAGGTAGCGCCTGCTCTGCTTGAACCCATCAAAACATATGTACCGGTGGATTTCGTCGATTACCTTGTGAAAGAGTAGGGCGGTTGCTGCAGAGGAAAAGCGATTTAGGGGATTATAAAGAGGGTGTCCAGTAATCAATACTTTCTGGACACCCTCTTTTACGATTCAATGATTTCCCCGTTGTTTAATTCAAACAGTGCAAAGTCTTCCGCCGCGTATGTCCGGCTGAAAACAAGGCGGCTTTCCTCAACCAGGCGCTCGACATCCTTCTTTAAAAACCGTGCGCTCAGGTGCGTTAAAATAAGGTTTTTGGCATTTGCATTCTTCGCTATAGTGGCTGCCTCGATGTTGGTCGCATGGCCGTAGCTTGCCGCAAGCTCCGCCGTAGAAGAATCGAACGTCGCTTCATGGACGACAATGTCCGCTTCACGTGCCAGTTCGATGGAGGCGTCACAATACTTAGTATCACCGAGAACCGTCACGGTGAAGCCCTTTTTCGGTGCACTTAGCACGTCCGCCGCCTTGACGACATGGCCATTTTCAAGCGTTATATTACGGCCTTCCTTCAGCTCCCGATATAGCGGCCCCCGCGGTACACCCTGTGCCTGGACCTTGTCGACGAGCAACTGTCCCGGCAGGTCCTTCTGCTCAATGCGATAGCCATAGCATTCAATGACATGCTGCAGCTTCCCGGCATGTACTGTAAAATGCTCATCTTCAAAAATGACACCCTCCTGCACCTCGACGAAATCGATTGGATAAGTAAGGTGCGTTTTGGAATAGCGGATTGATGCCTCTATAAAATCCTTCACTTCTGCCGGGCCATAGATTGTCAGCGGGGAATCGCCGCCGAGGAAGGAGCGGGAACCCAAAAAGCCAGGAAGCCCGTATATATGGTCTCCGTGCATATGGGTAATGAAAATCTTGTCGATTCGCCGCGGTTTGATGGCTGTTTGAAGAATCTGGTGCTGTGTTGCTTCGCCGCAGTCGAACAGCCAGATGCTGCCGATTTCATCCAGTAGCTTAAGGGCGATGGAAGTGACGTTTCGCTCTTTTGAAGGCATGCCGGCACCAGTACCTAAAAACTGTAATTGCATGTATATTCCTCTTTTCATTCATTGTATTGCGTGACGGAAGGTGTCGATTGGTATGAACAGTCCTACCTTACCGAATTCGTCGGTATCCAATGTTGCGAAGACCATGCCCACAACTTCGCCTGATTCCGTAATGACAGGACTGCCGCTGTTTCCTTTGTAGACAGGGGCCTGCATCATCATGACCGGATCACTCCAATCATCGAGCTGCACCCAGTCGAGTATCGTCCCCTCGTTTGCAATCCCGGTGAAATACAGGGGATTGCCGATAAAGTAGACGTGCTCCTCGGCGCTATAATGGTAGGAATCCGCAATATCCAGGTGCGGCAGCCCGTCTCCCTCGACCTTGATGAGCGCCGTATCAATGTCAGGGTAGGAGGCAACCACCTCCGCCTCAAAAATGCCATCATCCGGAAAGACGACGGTCAATTGCAGCGCGTCTTCAATGACATGGTCGTTCGTCAAGATGAGGCCGTCATCCGAAATCGCAAAGCCGGTTCCCTTGCTGTCACCGGTGGAAACTTCGACGACAGCCTTCTTATATTGTTTAATATCCTCTTGTGCAGATAATTTTGTAGATACTTGTATAAATTCCAACGCAGGGATGGAAAACATATTCAGCAGGATGGCGCCCGTATTGAATACGAGGGCGAGTGCTATGGTCCACACCATCAGCCGGACGAAGGGGCGTTGCTTTTTCGGCTTATCTTGTCCTTCTAGGCGACGCAAGCGCTCTTCTTCAATAGCCTTGCGCTGCTCTTCCAACACAAGCTCCAAAAATTCCTCTTCCGTCAGCTCTTCCTTACTGTCTGTATTGGTTTGCGTCATCTGAGTTCCCCCCTATCCCTATCTAAGTGTAATAGAAGAAACCCGGAGCATCAATGGATAAGTAGGGGAGGTTCAGCTAAAATAGCTCGAGAGCCAACTGGATGATCAGGACAGCCGTGATGACCCGCAACAGATATTTAGCGAGCGATGCATTCACTTTTCTGGCCAGCATGATACCAATTTGCGAGCCGAAGACAGAGCCGATCATCAAAGCGAACGTCTCCCCCCATAAAATCTGTCCATTAAGTACATACATGATCGCTGCACCGAAGCATGTGGCGAAGATGCCGACACGCCCAAGGATGACAGCCTTCATATAAGCCAACTTTTCGTTTGCGTAAATATAAAGAAGGAGTGTACCGCTGCCAGGGCCGAACAGTCCGTCGTACACGCCGACCCCGACCAACAGCCCGGCAGTCCGCTTCTTCAACCGCAACTGCAATTCCTCCCCAAAGTCCGTCTTCCCTAAAAAAGAAAGGAGGAGGGCAAACAGCAGCAGGCAAATGGCGACGATTGTCAGTGCCTGCTCTGTAAATAGGGAGGCGAGACCTCCACCGAGCAGCCCTCCGACGAAGCAAAGCGCAAGGATGGGGAGCATTTCTTTCAAGGTAGCCTCTTTTCGTCTGAAGACACTGTAGAAGCTTGAAAGGGTGGAAATGGTATTTGCCACCTTGTTTGCACCAATTGCAGAGTGGACTGGCATACCGAGTAGCATCATGGTTGGCAATGTAATGAGCCCTCCGCCTCCCGCCAGCGTTCCAATCAAATTTCCTGCAAGGCCAATGATAAATAGAATACCTAACATGCCGTAGCCTTCTTTCCATGATAATTGACTTTTTCACTTTACAGGAAGTGGAAGGTAAAAGAAAGATAGATAGCAGAAATGAAACAGCAAGGGAAATATCCGAGCAT
The DNA here is from genome assembly GCA_051874195.1 of Lysinibacillus sp. Taxonomy (GTDB): domain Bacteria; phylum Bacillota; class Bacilli; order Bacillales_A; family Planococcaceae; genus Lysinibacillus_B. Next base: position 16,818 of record JBJEFP010000092.1, read on the forward strand.
AAATGTGTATAAATTGTGTCTTTGTGTTAGTTTTCACAAAGGAATGGGAGCGAAAGTTTGTGAAACTGTTCATATATGGTATGAAAAAGTGAAACGTGTAATCCTTCACAA
>JBJEFP010000093.1:0-2035 GCA_051874195.1 Lysinibacillus sp.
GTCGGCGGTGCAATATTGCGGCCGTACCGTGAAGCCGCCCCCGCCTCCTCATCCACATAAATTGGCGCAGAATCACCCGTTGCTTCTGCGAACTTCCTTACGGCGCCTCTTTCCACCACGTTTTTGACAGGGATGGAACGCTTGCCGATCAGTTCCTTGAACATAGCCACCTCTCCTTTTACATTAGTTTTTCGGTCCACCGGCGACATACAGCACCTGGCCACTGACGAATGATGACGGCTCGTCCGCAAAGAACAGCACGGCATTGGCGATGTCATCCGGCTTTCCGCTGCGTCCGACCGGAATCGTGCCAACCATCGCCTCCTTCATCTGCTCAAACGTCACACCCATTCTTTCAGCTGTGGCTCGTGTCATATCCGTTTCAATGAACCCAGGTGCCACTGCATTGACCGTAATGCCGTATTTACCGAGTTCGATGGCGAGTGTCTTCGTAAAACCTTGCAGCCCCGCCTTTGCCGTTGCATAGTTCGCCTGGCCGCGGTTGCCAAGTGCGGAAGTCGAGGATAGATTGATGATGCGGCCGTACTTCTGCTGCGTCATGTAGACTTGTGCAGCGCGCGAGGCGTAGAACGCTCCCTTCAGGTGAACGTCCATTACCGTCAGCCAGTCCTCGTCCGTCATCTTGAACAGCATGTTGTCGCGGATGACGCCTGCATTGTTCACAAGGATATCAATCGAGCCGAACGTTTCATGCACTTCCTTCATCGCCTGTTCGACCTCTTCCCGCTCCGTTACACTCGCTGCTTTCGTATAGACGGAATAGCCTGCCTCCGTAAACTGTGCCGCCGCTTCATTCAATGCTTCCTCGTTCACATCGATGATTGCGACGTTCGCCCCTTCCTTTGCGAACTGTTCGGCGATTGCCTTGCCGATGCCCCGGCTGCCCCCTGTGATGAATGCGGTTTTTCCTTCAAATCGTTTGCCTGTTGCCATTCCTCGTTCCTCCCAATCAAATAAACTGCCCTATTTTGACATGTCCTTTTAATAGATTTCGCGATATGATCATGCGCTGGATTTCATCCGTGCCGTCATAGATGCGCCACAGCCTTGCCTCACGGTACCAGCGCTCGATCGGCAGCTCGCGCGTATAGCCCATTCCCCCGTGAATCTGCAGGACACGGTCCACGACACGGTTGCCCATATTTGCGCCATATAGTTTAGCGATGGATGCAAGATGCCGGTTGTCCTCTCCCTGGTCGAGCGTGAAGGTTGCGTTCAGCACAAGCCACTTGGCCGCCTCGATTTCCACGGCCGAATCGGCAATCATCCACTGGATTGCCTGGCGGTCGGCAATCGGCCTGCCGAATGTCTCCCGCTCCTTTGCATAATCGATTGCCATCTGCAGCAGACGCTCTGCCATTCCAACTGCCTGCGCCCCGACGACCCATCGGGCAAAGCCGATCCACTCCAGCCCCAAGTTATATCCCTTATGGAGTTCACCCAATATGTTCTCCTCCGGCACACGCACATTATCGAATATAAGGCTTGCCGGCCCCCATTCGCCCATCGTATCGATGTATTCGGACGTCCAGCCCATGTCCCGGTCGACGATGAAGCACGTCACGCCCTGCGTACCTGTCTTGTCATGGAGCTCCTTGTCCGTCACGGCGATGGCCATGACGAAGTCCGCCTCGTTGCCGCCGGTGATGAAGGTCTTCTCCCCGTTCAGCACCCATTCGTCGCCGTCCTTTACCGCCGTCATTTTGATATTGCGCGTATCCGACCCGGCGTTCGGCTCCGTCATCGCAAAACAGGATTTCTTTTCACCGTTGATCGTCGGGAGCAAGTATTTTTTCTTCTGCTCCTCATTGCCGTAGTAGAGGATATTATCAGCGGAACCGCCGAATGAAAACGGAACAAAGGTTTTCGAAAGCTCCATCAGGACGATGGCGAGCATCATCTGGCCAAGATTCGCACCGCCGTATTCCTCCGGTGTGTTGATGCCCCAGAAGCCGAATTCCTTCGCCTTCTGCCGGAGCTCCTGTACCTTTTCCTTTGAAAGGCCCGGTCTGCC
>JBJEFP010000094.1:0-2023 GCA_051874195.1 Lysinibacillus sp.
ATCACCAGGTCATCTACGTATGGAGAGTGTAGAATGGCCTTTCCGAAAACATGTGGATACTTGATCGCTGCGAGCAGCGAGACCGTGGCAGCCATGGAATCACCGATCAGTCCGCGGCAGGCACCCAATGCATTTGTCGAGAACTCCTGGTCCAAATAGGGGACGAGCTCGTGTGCCAAAAAGCGGAGATACGCCTCGTGCTGGTCACCGGATGGGATATATTTGCGCTTCCGGTCCGCTACGCTTTTATAGGGGACTCCGACGATAATCAAATGCTCGATTTCATAATCATCAATCAGTTCGTCGGCAAGGCGGGGAATGCCGCCGAGCTGGAAGTAGTCCTTTCCGTCCGAAGCAATTAGAATATTATACCTGTATAATGGAGTATAGTTAGCGGGAATATAAATTAGTAGTTGCATTTGTTCCTGCAGGCACTCACTGTAGAAGTTGATGTCTTTTACAGTCCCTTTATCCACATATGTCACTTCCTCTCAGCGTTGTAACGAAATTGTATCATATTGAATTCTAAAGGTGTAATATGTAGATAATGTTCGCTTTATTTACTGGCTCGTCCATCCTTTTGGAGGATTAATCACTCCTCACTTTCCTCTCAGCTCCTGAATGGGAGAAGTGGAACAGAGCCTGACAATCAATAGAAATGGGGATTGATTATGCACAACAAAAAAGTTCGTATCCATTCAGACGAAGTAGTTGCCGCAACACGAGCGGCTTTAGAACGCCGTGGTGTCACGGTGCTGGCAATAGCCGAAATCGTCTATGAAATGCAGAAGCCTTATAATCCAGGCCTGACAATCGAGCATTGCGTTGAATCGGTGGAGCGGGTATTGCTCAAGCGGGAAGTGCAGCATGCCGTCCTGGTCGGCGTGGAGCTGGACGAATTGGCGGAGAAAAAAATGCTGTCCGAGCCCCTGCAGTCCATTGTTGAAAATGATGAAGGGCTGTTCGGCGTCGATGAAACCATTGCGCTCGGCTCCGTATTTACATACGGAAGTATCGCGGTGACGACATTCGGCCACTTGGATAAGAAGAAAATCGGTGTCATCGAAAAGCTCGATACAAAGGCCGGCAATGGCGTCCATACATTCCTTGACGATTTGGTGGCAAGCATCGCAGCCTGTGCGGCATCCCGTCTGGCCCACCGGATGCGCGATTTGGAGGAAGAGGGCGAGACGTTTGCCGATGTGCCGCCTGTCGTGCTTGGAGAAAATTTGAAGGCACACCCGGAAAAGTAAATCGTTCGCCGTTTACGCTTTTTGTAAATGGCGTTTTTTCTATTTATCGATTATGATAGATACTTGGTAGTCTAGTGATAAAGGAGAAAGCAATCAGATGAAGATGAGAGATATTAAAACACTTATTACAAGCGGCACGATTTTATTGGCCGTTGCATTATATATGATATTTGGCAATCCCCCTCCAGAAAAGGATGAAGCGGCCGAAGATGTACAGCAGACGGAATCCTTGCAGGAAAGCGGTGCACAGCAGGAATCGGTAGCCATCCCATTGGAAGAGGCAGAGAAGGTGACAGGAAACGAAGCGGTGGCCGTCGAATACTTGTCTGCAAATGACGGAGATACATTTAATGTGCAGATGGCCGGCGAGAAGAAGCGCGTCCGCCTGCTGATGATCGATACGCCGGAAATGAACTATAATAAGGGCGAGCCGATGCCATATGCTGAAGAGGCAAAGGCATTTACAATCGATTTATTGGAAAAGGCGCAGTCGGTCGAGCTGCTGTTTGATAAAGGGCCGGAAACGGACAACTATGGCCGCCTGCTTGCCTATATTTATGTAGACGGTGTCATGCTGCAGGAAGCACTGTTGGAAGAGGGGCTCGCAGCGGTACGCTATGTAAACGAGCCGAACAACTCGCTTGAGAAACAGTTCCGTGCCATCCAGGGCGAGGCGGAGGAAGAAGGCGTCAATATCTGGTCGCATGAAGGATATTTCCAAAAAGACGGCTTCCATGCCGAAGCTGTTCAGAAGTAATATGGGGAAGTGC
>JBJEFP010000095.1:0-4108 GCA_051874195.1 Lysinibacillus sp.
GTCCTTTTTCCATCTTTTACTTGTCGGGCCATCTTCAATGTCTCCTGCTTCTTATCAATGGAAAAACGTTCTTTTCCGTAGACCTCCTCTACCGCTTTACGAATCGGATCCATTTGGCTCCACCCCTTCCTGTAACGATATCCCCAGCATTTGCCTTGCCCTTCTCAATCTTGTCTTCACTGTATTAAGCGGCAGCTTCAAAATAGCAGCCGTTTCCTCCAGCGACATTTCGCCAAAATGAAAAATGATGATGACATCCTTGTATTTAGGGGCCAGCCGCTCAATTGCCTGCACAAGCTTTTCTGAGTCGTCCATACTGATGACAACCTGCTCTATCGACCTTTCTGTCTGCAAAAGCTTGTGAAAGGCATTCGTTATCGTCACCTTTTTGTATTTCCAGCTCGCCAAGTAATCATGGCAGGTATTGATGGCAATACGGTACAAGAACGTCCTGACCCTTGCCTCCCCACGGAATGTATGAAGGGAACGGAAAAACTTGAGAAAGCTTTCCTGTGCCAGGTCCTCCGCCGTGTGCCAATTCCGTACATATGTATAACAAAGCCTGGCAATCTCATCGCCGTACTGATCCATCGCTTGTATCAGCTTCTGTTCTCGTTCCTCTGGCTCCACAATCTCCCTCCTTTTTTTCTAATCAGCCGTTAGACAGGGTTCATCTGTAAAAGGTTTCACTTTATCTAAAAAAACTTGGCCCTATGGGGAACCAAGTTTTCGTCTTGTTTATGCAGTTGGAACCGTACTTTGAATCGTACGTGCTATTTTTTCCGTCAGACGTGTCGTCACTTTCGGCAGCACCATTTTAATCATCGGTGTCAGGACCGCACCCGAGATGCCCCCCGCGTTCACTTCCACCGTTCCAATCATTTTCGTACCGTCTGCCATTTCCTCCGCCTGGAACTGACCGCTCCCTGTGAAGTTGTCCGTCAAGCCTACCAGTGCGAATTTAATGTTATTCGGACCATTGAATTCAATGATGTTCAATTCCATCTGCACCGTCTTTTTCAGCCCCTTCATGCTGCCTTCGAATGTCCAGACCGACTTGTTTTCATCAATCTGCTCATGCTCTTTATAGGCAGGTACGAGTGTAGCCCATTGCTCGATTTTACTTACGAAGTCCCATACATTTTCAACAGTTGCAGGTACTACTACTGTGTGTGATGCTTGCGCCATATTAATGCCAACTTTCTACTATTTTGTTTTTATACACCTACAGTTTACCTAAAAATGCGCCATTGGAAAATAGTTATTTTCACCTTTCGTTCTGCAAATATCTTGATTCCCACTCTACTATACACACTATTTTATGCCTACATTTCTACAACCAGAAGACCCACAATGCTGTCAATATTCCCATGGCTGTATAATGAAAGCGGTTGATTTTCTGATAAGTGGGATTGTCTGTGTATTTTCTTTCAAATCCATAATTAATGCCATGAATCAGTAGAAAGGAAACCAACAACCAGCCTTTATGGACCGCCATCCCCCCGCTCCAGACGACATATAAACCGACAACCAGCATGAAGACAACCAGAACTCCCATAGTCAGCAAATACCCTTTTTTCAAATAAAACTTCCTTACCGGCTTGAGCTGGTGGCGTCTCAGTAGAAAGCGTTCCACAAATAGATTAAGGCCTGCCATCAGCAATGGGAGAATATAAAATTTCCATTTACCACCACTCGGCTGGAAATCGTAGTAGAAATCCCATACATCTTCATCCTCTACTGTATAGAAGAGGCCCGTTTCCAAATCCTTGATCCCAATGCCGGCAAACTGCTCGAAAACATAGAATTTCAGCTTCAGCTGTTCGCCGTTCCCCATATTGATGAGGACATCCTTGCCATCGATGAACCTCTTCATCTCGGAAACGTTTGCGCTCTCCAGGATTGACTGGAGGAATTGTACATCCTCTTGTCCGTCATATTTTTCATTCAACAGGTAGAACTCCGAGCCTCTGGCAGTGAACTTCCTTTCATGGAACGGCAGGGCACTGATGAAGAATTCCTCGACTTCCGTCCTCGCGAGCATCTGCTCCAGGTTTTCGGCCGGTCGGGTTTGCCGCTCAGGCTGTGACGGGCCAATCAGGACGAGCAGCAAGGCAACAAGGAGGATTCCTACAGCTGCCGCCCCTGTCTTCCAGTCTATTTTCCGACGGTTAGTCTCCGCTCGTTGGAAAATCCGCTCCTCCATTTGTCGTGTGAATCGTCTTTGCAACCCTAGCTCTTGGTCAATCCGTTCCTTCCACCTAGTCATTCAGCAGCACCTCCCACTGTTCCTGATGCAGAAGCTCCTTTAATTTCCTTCTACCCCTGTTCATCCTCGTCTTGATGGTATTTTCGCTTATCCCCAGGATTTCCGCGACTTCCTTTGTCTTGTACCCGTCATAATAATAGAGGATGAGGACCTCCCTGTATTTCAATGGCAGCTTCCATAATGCCTCGACGAGAATCTGACGCTCGCCTTCTAGCATGAACAGTTCCTCGTTGGAGCGCTCTGTCGTCCTAATGCGGAACGGTTCGACGAGCTGGCGCTTTTTCGCCCGCCAGCTCCTCAGATAGTCATGGCTCTTATGTACGGTGATTTTCGACAAATAAGTCTTCAGGGAGGATTCATTCCTGAAACGCTCCTGTTGCTGGTGGTAGGCAAGGAAGACATCCTGCACCACTTCTTCAGCCGCCGACCAGTCCTTTACATATAAATAGGCGACGCGGATGCAGTATTCCCCGTATTGCTCCATCGCCTCCCGCAACTCTCTCGTCATCCTACCACCCCTTTTTCTTATAGTCGTGTTTTTTCGTGAGATGGTTTCATCTTTTGGAAATTATTTCGGCGCCATTAAAAAAAAGCCGCCTCCGCCAAAATGGCGGAAGCGAGCCTGCCTGTCTATTCCCTTCAATCCCGGTTAAATAAATACTTCCGCGCATCTGCCCCTATGCGCCGCTCACAGTCATCACAGGCGAACTTACCATTTCGGTTCCGCTTGTATTCCTGATACTTCCTTGTGCCCTCAATCAGTTTAAATGGCCTTTTGCAATACCTGCAGATTGTTTCATAATAAATCATCGCACTGCTCCTCTATTGTTGATTAGCTATAGCTTACCCGAAAAACGTTAAAAAAACGGTAAGGAAACCATAGCGGTTCCCATACCGTCATTTTTTATCCAGCTGCTCCAAAAAGGCTTTTTGCTGGTTAACATCCAAATACTTCTTGTCTACAATTTCCGTCAACAACCGTCGCTTTTCCGCTTCTTCCAACGCCAAAGAAAGAATCTTTTCCCTGGAAATCTTCACAAAATCGAAATACGGTTCATACGATTCGTCAAACTGCGCCATGACGTCATCCCGTATGTTTTTAGCAAGGACAGGGCTTGCCCCGTCCGTCCCTATCGCCACGGTCAGCAGTCCGCGCCTGCCGACTGCCGGAAAATGGAACGAGCTATTTCCCGGGTCGTCTGCAATATTGAGGAGCTGACTGGGGCTGCAGCTTTTCGCTACAGCGTCGTTTACTTCACGCCGGTCCGTAGCCGCCACCACTAAAAAGGCATCCAGGATGTCATGCCCTTTGAAGGTGCGTGGCAGCCATATCGCGCCTGTCTCTTTTACAAGCTCGTGAAGCTCGGGCAGCAGCTCCGGGCTGACGATCAGGACGTCCGCTTCTTCCTCCAGCAATACCTTCGCCCTGCGCCAGGCAATCTTTCCGCCTCCGACAATGACGCACTTCCGCCCCTTCAGCCTGATGGTAATAGGTAGCATCTTTGTCTCCTATACCGTGTGGAAGTTCGTGCCGTCCGTTGTGGCCTGCACATAGCCTGCACGGATGACAAAGTCACCGAAACGTTCGCCTTCTAGACGCTCCGCTGCATAGCGTGTCAAAATCGGACGCAGCTCCCCGAGGATTTCCTCTTCCCCGATGTTTTCACGGTAAATTTTATTCAGGCGGTCACCTGTAAAGCCTCCGCCCAGGTACATGTTGTACTTGCCGGGTCCCTTGCCGATGAAGCCGATTTCACCCATTGCCGCACGTGAGCAACCATTCGGACAGCCGCTCATGCGGATGACGATTTCCTCGTCACGCAGGCCGACCTCATCCAA
>JBJEFP010000095.1:4208-6789 GCA_051874195.1 Lysinibacillus sp.
TCCCCTGTATGCACCTTCGCAATTTCACGCAGGCCTGTCTTTAATGGATAGCCTTCGAAATCTTTAATACGGCCGTTTTGGATGAACAGCGTATAGTGCCATTTGCCATCTTCGCCCTTCGTCCAGCCATAGCGGTCGCCTGTATGATCAAATTGGAACGGACGTGCCTCCTGGATTTCCCACCCTAGACGGCGATGCAGCTCCTCTTTGAACCAATCAAGGCCCCGTTTGTCGATCGTATATTTGAAGCGCGCATTTTTACGCTCCTTCCGGTTGCCGTAGTCGCGCTGAATCGTGATGATTTTTTCAGCCGTTTCAAGCAATTTATCCGGTGTGATGAAGCCGATCAGGCGGCCCAGCTGTGGATACGTGGCATCGTCACCATGGGTCATGCCCATGCCTCCACCGACCAGTACGTTGAAGCCTGCCAGTTTGCCGTCCTCTACGATGGCGATGAAGCCGATGTCCTGCGAATAGATGTCGGCATCATTATGAGGCGGGATGGCAATCCCGATTTTGAACTTACGTGGAAGGTACAGCGAACCATAAATCGGCTCGATCTCCTGTTCCTGTGTATCGACGACCTTCTCGCCGTCCAGCCATAATTCATGGTAGGCCGTCGTACGCGGCAATAGATGCTCGCTCAATTTCGTCGACCATTGATACACGTCAGCATGAAGCGTCGACTGGTACGGATTGGCATTGCACATGACATTACGGTTTACATCGCCGCATGCCGCCATCGAATCCAGCAGTACTTCATTGATGCCCTGCATGAAGCGCTTCACATTCCACTTCAGGATGCCGTGCAGCTGAAAGGCCTGGCGTGTCGTCAGCTTCAGCGTGCCATTGCCCACTTCATCCGATAATCGGTCCATTGTCAGCCATTGCTGCGGTGTAGCTACTCCGCCCGGTGTACGGACACGCACCATGAATTGGTATGCAGGCTCCAGCTTCTGCTTAGCCCGTTCATTACGCAGGTCACGGTCGTCCTGAAGGTAGCTACCGTGGAATTTCATCAGACGGTTGTCGTCATCCGGAATACCTGAACTGATCGGGTATTCCATCGTCTTCTCCAGTGTCCCCCGCAGGTAGTTGCTTTCCTCTTTAATCCGCTCTACATCACTGAATGGCCCTTCTTGTGGCGGCAGTACGATTTTTTCAGTCATTTTGCTTCCCCCTTAGTACACGTCGCGTTGATAACGCTTCTGTTTCTGTAGTTCTTTCAAGTATTCCGTCGCTTCATCGCGCGATACCTGCTTTTGCTGCTCGATAATCGTGATTAACGCCTCGTTTACGCTGTGACCAAGTGTCTTTTCATCTCCGCATAGATAAATGTTCGCGCCCTGCTCAATCCACTCGAACACTTCCTTCGCATTTTCAATCAGACGGTGCTGTACATATATTTTCTCCTGCTGGTCACGGGAGAAGGCGACATTTATATTCGACAGCACGCCTTCTTTCAGCCAGCGCTGCCATTCGACCTGGTACAGGAAGTCCGTGACGAAGTGCTGGTCGCCGAAGAATAGCCAGCTTTTGCCCTGTGCCCCCTGCTCCTCGCGCTCCTGGAGGAAGGAACGGAACGGTGCAATCCCCGTCCCTGCACCAATCATGATGATCGGCGCTTCATTTGCAGGCAATTTGAAGTTCGGGTTCTGCTTGACATAGACAGCCAATTTATCACCAATTTCTATATTGGAAGCAACATTTCCAGAGACAACCCCTTCACGGTAGCGTCCCGCCGTTTCATGGAACACTTTGCCGATTGTCAAATGGACCTCTTCCGGGTACGCCGTGTAGCTGCTTGAAATGGAGTATTCACGGGCAGGGATTTTACGCAGCTGCTCGACGAATTGCTGCGGTGTCCAAGTCCAAGGGCCGAATGCCTCCACTACATCAATGACGTCGCGGCCATATACATAGGCATTCAGCGCATCACGGTCCTCAATCAAGGCGGCCAGCTCTGCATTTTGCGTGAATGGGATGAATTTATTCAGCAATGTTTTCGACAGCGCTGTTATATCAAGATGCTTCAGCGCCTCTTCTAATGCTGCCTCTTTACCATCTATTGTCACGTTTTGTGAACCCTCGAAGCCAAGAGCCGTCACCAGCAGCGAAACGAGCTGGCTGCTGTTTTCCGGCACGATGGCCAGCACATCACCCGGCTCATATGTCAGGCCGGAACCCTCCAATGATAGCTCCAGATGGATTGTTTCCTTATTTGAGCCGCGGCCGTTCAGGTTGATTTTCTCCAATACTTCCGCATAGAAAGGATTGCTCCGTGAGTATTCAACCGTACCAGCGGATGCTTGTGCCGGCTGTGCTGCAGAAGCCGTACCAGCAGTTGTCGTTGCCAGCGCCTCTTTTACTTGCTGAATCCACGCGTCTGCATCTGCATCGAAATCCACATCACAATCCACGCGAGGCACGATGCTTGTCGCACCAAGTTCCTTTAAACGTTCGTCAAAATCGACGCCCGTCTTGCAGAAGAATTCATATGAGCTGTCTCCTAAAGAAAGCACGGCATATTTTACGCCGTCCAGCTTCGGCGCCCGCTTGCTATGTAGGTATTCATAGAAGC